>NYUB01000012.1 GCA_002683785.1 Deltaproteobacteria bacterium | reverse complement strand
TTAAGAATTATCAAGAATAAATTTGACAAATAACTCAAAAAAGAAGTATATTTACTTCGCATTTTTTTATGTTCATCGAAATCTAGCGCTTTTCGATGAGACTGCAGGAGATAGAAGAATCATCCAAATCTTGGATTGCGTTGAAATCTTACCTGTGACGGCTCAGGAATAATTCCTGGCAAATTGCGCTGATATTGTTAATTCCATTTCAGGAGAAGTGTATGTTAAAAAATGTAATTTCGGTTTTAGTAGCAGTCATGGTCCTGTCCAGTGCTGCTTTTGCTGAGCGTTATGTCATGGTAACTCATGGTGAGGGAAAAGATCCTTTCTGGCCTGTTGTTCAAAAAGGTGGCGAAGATGCTGCTCGTGCTATTGGAGCAAAATTCGAATATATTTATACCCCCTCAGCTGATATGGCTGACATGGCAAGCTCCATTCAGGCCGCCGCAGCCACACAACCAGACGGGATGGTTATTTCCCTGCCTGATCCTGATGCACTCGGCCCAGCAATTAAAACTGCCGTAGCAGCAGGTGTTCCTGTAATCACAATGAATTCTGGGTTGGAATCCTCTGCAAGCCTTCGCGCTCTAATGCACGTTGGACAACCAGAAAAACTTGCAGGTCAATCTGCAGGAAAAAGAGCAAAAAGTGAAGGCGCTTCGAATGGCCTGTGCATGATTCAAGAAGCCTACAACACTGCTCTTGTAGACCGTTGTGAAGGATATGGCGAAAATGTCCCGATCAAATTCATCGATACCACTTCTGACCCGGCAACCATCGTTACACGAGCGACAGCCGCACTGCAGGCCAACTCGGGCATTGATGCTGTCCTTTCTGTTGGACCTCATGTTTGTTCCGGTGTTGCAAAAGCCATGGATGATCTTGGAATGTCAGCTCACCATTCCTGCTTTGATTTAAGCCCAGAAGTCATGGACTTGATCAATTCTGGAAAGGTTTCCTTCACGATTGATCAACAACAGCGTTTACAGGGATATATGCCGATCATTGTATTACACCTGTACAACAACAGTGCTGGGCTTCTTCCTGGTGCAAACATCCCATCCGGACCTGGATTTGTTGATAAATCCAATGCTTCACAAGTTGCTGCACTTGCTGGAATTGACCGCTAAGCTAGTGTCATAAACTTAGATTAAAAAAAGGACCACAATGTGGTCCTTTTTTTTTATCCATATTAAGAATCATAAAGATGAATTCAGGAAACGAAGTACAGCCAAAAAGGCAGGAATCCGACCGCCATCTCCCCAAAAAATGGTACAGCGCCATACTGGCTCGTCCTGAAATAGGGCCTTTGGGAGTGATGTTACTTCTCTTTGGAATGCTCGGATACTTCTCCATTCCTGAAGGTCAATTTTCACTGAACCCCTTTTCTGGTGAGGGATTCAATGCATTAGGCATCCGCAATAATTTCAGAGTCATCTCTCAATTGGGTATCGTTGCCCTTGGAGCAGGTTTGTTAATCATTTCAGGCGAGTTCGATCTTTCCATGGGATCCATGATCGGGTTTGCAGGAGGATGTATGGCAATGATCCTCAAGTGGGGATTTGCCATTGTCATTCCGTATATTTCCTTTTCTCAAGGATTCAGTATAGAAGGCTACAAAATATTTGAAATCCAGGATGTTTCACCCTTGACGGCGATCTTCATCACATTATGTTTTACCCTTTCATTTGGATGGCTGCAGGGATACGTCATCGTAAGAAGTGGCATTGCTTCTTTTATCGTAACTTTAGGTGGATTGTTCTTCTTAAGAGGAGTTACAGAAGTATGTTACCGCGCTTTTAACAAAAGGGATGATCAGACNGCAGGGTCCACAACGGTTACCGATCTGCCTGACATCAAAAATATTATTAATGTTCCAGNTCACGGTGAAATGGAACGGGATGCGGCTAAAGCNCTTCCNAATGAAAAACTTTTAGAAATTTTANGTACTGCTCCTGAAAAAACAATCAACACATTAACCGANCAATTAACCTACATTAATCAAAAAGTTGCAGCGACTAAAACGTTGATTCAAGAAACCAAGATGCTTGAAACCCTTCAACGCTCTCTTGAGAATGCAATTAAGTCTGGTAATGAAACCATGACAAAAATTCTTCAAACGAAAATTGATGCAGGAATGAATATACCTGAGGTCAAGGCTAGAGCAGTTACAGATTTAGATCTGGCAAAAGCATACCTCGATACTTTTACATCAGCACGGCCCTTTGCTAATTTTTTTGGAGGAGATATTCTTGAACCTGTATTCAGCTGGCTTTATTTTACTGCAGATTGGAATGTCAATAATTTTGGGAATCAATTTGCACCAGGATTGTATTCCTGTGTGATGATTTGGTTTATCATTGCAATCGTTTGTTATTTTGTCCTAAGTCGAACACAAGCAGGAAACTGGATTTATTCTACAGGTGGCAATTTAAGTGCAGCCAAAGCCAATGGTGTTCCAACAAACAAGGTGAAAATCTCACTTTTCGTGTTTACTGCATTTTGTGCAACGATGTTTGCTGCCTGCCAGGTTTTTGAGGTAAATACAGCAGATACGGCAAAAGGTAATTTAAAAGAACTGGAAGCCATTGCGGCTGCAGTCATCGGAGGTGTTGTATTAACAGGCGGATTTGGAAGTGTCCTTGGTATTCTTCTAGGAGCGATTATCTTTGGTATTGCTAAAGAAGCTTTTTTCTACATCCCTGGTATTGATGGGTCATTTTACAGAGTTTTTCTTGGTGCAGTTTTGGTCACTGCTGCACTCACTAATGAAAATATTCGGAAAAGAATAATTGGAAGTATCTAAACGTGGACAATAGCATACAACCCCTGATTGAAATCAAAGATCTCGTTAAGAAATTCGGGGCATTTACTGCTTTAAATGGTGTGTCATTGGATGTCTACCCGGGTGAGGTTCATGCTTTATTGGGAGATAATGGAGCAGGGAAATCGACTTTAATTAAAGTCTTGTCTGGAGTGCATACTGCAACAAGCGGAGAAATCAGAGTCGATGGAAATTCAGTGAATTTTGAATCTCCCCGAGAAGCATCAGATGCAGGCATTGGAACGGTCTATCAAGATTTAGCATTAAATGCATTAACCTCGGTAACAAGAAATTTTTTTCTTGGAAGAGAAATTAAAAAGGGTCCAGGTCCTTTTGGTCTGATGCAAATGGTAGAGATGAATGCAATCACCATTGCTGAGATGGCAAAGATAGGAATCAATATCTCAAATCCTAATCAACCCGTTGGAACCATGTCAGGGGGTCAACGTCAGACATTAGCCATTGCCAGAGCCATTTATTTTGGAGCAAAAATACTGATTTTGGATGAACCCACATCGGCCTTGGGACAGAAGCAGCAAATGGAAGTTCTGAAGACCATAAAAAAAGTTCAGGAATTGGGTAATATTGCCATCATTTTGATTACACACAATGAAATCCATGCCCAACTCATTGCCGACCGTTATACTTTCTTGAGTTTGGGAGAAGTCATTGGAAGTGGGTTATCGGAAGAACTTGGAGGAGATGATATTAAAAGACTCATGGCAGGTGGAGCTAAATTGGGAGATTTAGAGTCAGAACTGGCATCCTAACAATCCATTTTCTTCTCACAAAAAAGTTTCCCTTCCTTACGAAGGATGATCCAGTTGCCCTCAAGATGAAATGACCATTGGCTTTGTGAATCATTAATGAGGGCAATAATCTTTTCCAGTTGCTGGTAGGATAAAGCAATCCCCGTTTTCGCAGTGATGAAACGGACCAGGATTTCCCGCTTCAGAAATTCCGGTTCTGATTCGATTCCCGAAATCAACAGTCCTGAGTCGGTTTCTGCACCCGTAGACCAATTTTCATATCGCAATTCGAGGTCTTTTTCGAGGAGACGACTTTGGGCGTCGAGGTCCCGGATCCGGCTTTCGATGCCGTCCCGTGAAAGTTCCCGAAGCAACGGAAGTAGTTCATTTCTAACCCGATTTCTCAAATATTTGGAATCCTGGTTGGAAGCATCCTCTCGCCATTCGAATCCCTCTTCCTGAAGAAAATTCTTCAACTCGTCTTTGCTGAGATCGAGCAACGGACGGATGAATGGAGGATCAGCGCTGGACATTCCCTGCAGGCCTGAAAGGTGGGCCCCCCTGAGCCATTTCAACAACCAGGTTTCCAACTGATCATCCGCATGATGGGCAGTAGCAATGAAGTCCGCACCGATTTCTTCCCTCAGTTTCAAAGCTTCGGTGCGGCGCCAGTCCCTTGCTTTTTCCTGAAAACTGGATGTTCCGACCTGAAATGCCTTGGTTTCTCTGAGGTGGAATTCAAGTACCAACCGATGGGCAAGTTCCCTGACGAAATCTGCTTCTTCATCCGATTCAATCCGGATTCCATGATGGAAATGGAGAACATCCAACTGCCAGTGATAGCGTCTGCTGAGCTGATGAAAAAGATGTAACAATGCTATCGAATCCAATCCTCCGCTGACGCAGAGGATCAGTCTGCTGCCGGAAGGCGCCAGGCTTTCCCGTTCTAGAATGGCTTGGAGTTTTTGAAGTGGCCCTTTCACTTCGGGCCACTTTTCAAGGTAGATTGGATCAAAGGATCGGTTTGCCCCTGAACCTATGAATCATGTTGAAACGTTTTCAGGCCTCCTGGGCCTGTCTTGCCGAATCGAGTTGATTCAATGATTTTTCGATCCGTTTCTGGAGTGGAGCGAAACTCTCATCGACTGTGACAGCGGCATCTGCTGCTTCCTTACCAAGTTTGACGAGACCCAGCACTCCATCCTTGGTAAAACGCATCAAATCCCGATGGATGAATCCGTAAAAGGTGAGGTTCGCAAATTCGGTCAACACCGGAAGGTCCGCTTTCTTGGGTGCTGTTTTAGAGACAAGTTTCATCGCTTTTCTGAATGAGACCAAAGCTTTATTATAGGTCGGAGCCATGTTGTCGCGTGCCGTCCGATCCCCACTTTCAATACGGAGCAGGAAATATTTCAACACTTGCTGGTGAACCCGGCCTTCCATCACCAGTGGATAGGGTATTTTATTGTCCACCGCCTGAAGTGTTTTTGACAGGTCAAGCCCCGCCCCCTGAAGCAAAGGAACAGGTTGAAGCATCGAAAGCACCTGTACCGATTTGCCGATCACCATGTTCTGTTTCTGAGTATTCTGTGAATCGTCTCCTCCACCTCCTCCAAAAAATGAAGCCGCAGCTTTTCCAGTGGATGAAATATCCTCAATTTCCTCTCGGGAGAGAGAGGTACTCATCTTGGTTTTGATGTTGTTGAGGATTTCGTCGGTACGTTCGATGAGGGCTTCAGAGACCTGAATCTCGGTCATCATCGCTTCCGTGTTTTTGATGTTTGTATCATCCTGGTCCTCATCACTGACATCAATCCCACTCATGTTGACGTTTTTCAAAACACTCGAACGAATGGACATCATGTTCTGTTTGTGCAGATTCATGAGTTTTTCGTGATAATTCTTATACGCATGTACGACCACCTGAAGGTAGGTCTGAGTCACGTCACCCAGGTAAATCGGAATCGCCGCCTGAAGCATCATATCCTTGTTGGTCGTAAGGGAATGTGCACTGCTTGCACCCATCACGGTATTGACAAGTTGTAATCTGGCCACCGAATTACTCGGCTCCTTGTGCAAAGCACTAACCAGCTTTGCCGCTTCTTTGTTATCCGGTACTGCTTCAGCAATCGAACTTCCATTAACCTGTGGATTGACATTCTTCTTGCCGAACATTTTCTTCAGAGGCGAATTGCTCTGGTGCGCCTTGATGTCATCGACGATACCACGCAACTGATTCTGAAAAGCAATGTGATTGATATTTGGAGTATCTTTATTTTCCTTGATTTTATCAGCCATGTTCAGATTCCGGATGTTGAAATGTTTAACACGGAAGGGAGGAGATTAGCTACTTTGCATACCATGAATTTCATGCATTATTGATGGAAAGCACAGGATGATAATCTTTTTCAATAAATTTTGGGTCAATATACGCTGAACTCAATCAATTTGGAATACATTTTTTCTGTTTCCATGATATCGAAGCAAAAAATATAAAATTGAAAGAGATTCAGGATTCCAAATGCTCTTTTGGAAGAATGGATTGTCTTAGTCTCTGTTCCAAATCCGGAAGCATCGCGTCCAAGGTTTTAACAATGATCTTGGTGTTTTGATCAAATTCCAGGTTCACCCGGCCCCCTTCTTTTTTGGAACCAATGATGGTGCGCTGGAGGGTTTCCGGAATCAAGGAAACCGTGAACCAATCTAGGCCCACATCAACCACCGTTAGGCTTATGCCGTCCAAGGCAATCCAACCTTTGGGCACCAGGTATCTGGTCCATTCCGTGTTACAGGTAATTTTAAGGTCACGGTTGTTTCCTGAGTTCAAGATCGAACTGATGACTCCGGTGGTGTCAACGTGTCCCGAAACGTTATGACCGCCGATTTCATCCTGAAGTTTTAATGAACGTTCGATATTGACACGGTCACCCTTTTGGAACCCGTCAAGATTGGAACGGTTCAGGGTTTCCCGGATCACATCGAAAGAAACATGATCCTTCTGGATCTGAACTACCGACAGACATACACCATTGACCGAAACACTTGCTCCTGTCTGCAACCCCTCAGTAAGCCTGTGTAAATCAATTCTCAACCTGAGGGTTCCCGAATCTTCTAAAATTTCCTGAATTTCTCGTGTTCCTTGAACGATTCCGCTGAACATATTTCTAATTGAATTGATTCCAGAAAAAGGAAAAAAGTGTTTACTGAAACAAGTTCGGGGGTGCCCCTAGACAAGTCTCAAATGAAAGGCATTTCAACCAGTTGACACTTGATCTGTTTTTCTTCCTGCACCACCACCGCCTCATCTCCTGCTTGACAGTCTCTTGAGACCAGTGCAAATCCGATGTTCTTTTCGAGACGCCTGGACCAGACGTTGTTGGTCAGGTGCCCTACTTTGGCTCCATCCACCAGAATATCGTTCCACACAAAACCTAGATCAAGGGGCTTAACTTCATCCATTACCAGCCCCAGTTGATGTCGTCTAGGGCCTTCGGTCTTTATGGTCCTCAATGCCTCAATCCCAATCACCTCATCGGAAACATCCAGATCGACATATTTTCCCATGCGGACTTCAAAGGGATTGGTTTCCTCGTCCGTATCTCCGCCCCAGGAGAGCAATCCACTCTCGATCCTTTCCATGAGATTCGGATTCCCCGGACCAATGTCCCAGGGTTTTCCTGCTTCCCTGAAAATATTCCAAAGACGGTCCCCTTGAGAACCGTCCATCAGGTAGATCTCAAATCCTCTCTGTTTGGACCAACCCGATCGTGCAACAGCCACCGGAATTCCTTCTATGCTGGTTTCTCGAAACCAGAAATATTTCAGTTCCCGGACCCAGTCACCGCACACTGAAGCAACGACATCATCACTTTTCGGCCCCTGGATGGCCATCGGTGAAACATCAGGTTCACTGACTTCCACCCGAAGTTTCCGTTCAGAGGCAATTGCTTTTGCCCAAAACCAGATGTTGGAGTCGGCAATCGAAAGCCAGTAGCACTGTTCATTCACTTTAAGCAGGATGGGATCATTGATCAAGATCCCGTCATGATTACAAATCGCAACGTATTTTCCCTGCCCCGTCTTGCATTTGGAAAGGTCGCGAGGAGCCAGAATTTGAGCTAGCCTTCCTGCATCAGGCCCCTCTAGTTGGACCTGACGTTCTACCGCGACATCCCACTGGGAAACTCCACGGATAAGCCGCCAGTATTCAGCTTCAGGATCTCCATAGCCTGTGGGCATCAACATGTTGTTGTACGTGGTGAATTCCTGGACTCCTTCCTTGAGAGTCGACTGGTAAAAGGGCGAGGGTTTCAAGCGTGCAGAAGGGGTGATGGAAAACATGATTTTATTGTTAAGAGTGGTTTTATTAGGAAATGAACAGACTTGGATTTTGAACCAATCAACAGGCTTTCGCAAATGGATTGAAAAAGGACAGGAAGTTTTTCATTCCAACTTTCAAGTCACTGGACTGAGATTTCTGCGACTGTTAGTTTTTGAGGAGGTTTTACCGACTGATTTTCTGTTGCATCCATTCTCTCAGAAAGCGTACCAATTCTTCCTTAAGTGGAGGAATCAGAAGTGCCAGTGCCAGAAGGTCACTGAGAAATCCTGGAATCAACAGGGCCAGTCCGCAACTCCAGGTCATAAAATCATTGAGTAATTCTTCTGTAGGCAGACGCTGATTTTGTAATTCGGTTTCAATGAGGGTCCATATCGAAAAATCTTCTCCGCGCATCAACCACCATCCTGCTCCAGCAGTGATAACACAAAGGATGAAGACTGCATTCAGGTTGGCTGCAATTCCAATCTGGATCAGAATCCAGATTTCAACCAATGGAATGAAGAGGATCAAACTGACCAGCAAATAGGACATGATCATTCAAAATGAGGAGTTTATCCCTTCTCTTATAGAAGGTTCCTATAAAGATCCATATCGGCTTTTGAAAAACACACGAACTGGACCATTTTCAGCAGGGAATCCTGCTCCAGAAAAGACCTGACCTCTCGAATGGCAATCAGTGCTGCTTCCTTTTTGGGATAACCGTAGACCCCAGTACTGATCGAGGGAAACCCGATACTCCTAAGTTCATGCTTCTGCGCCACTTCAAGGCTATTACGGTAGCATGAGGCCAACATTTCGGGTTCATTTTCGTTTCCTCCATGCCAGATCGGACCGACGGTGTGGATGACAAAACGGGAAGGAAGCAGGAATCCTTTAGTGATACGCGCTTCTCCAGTGGGACAGCCTCTAATGGATTTACATGCCTCCAGCAGTCCTGCCCCCGCAGCACGGTGAATCGCCCCATCCACTCCTCCTCCTCCCAGCAGGGTTTCATTGGCAGCATTCACAATCGCGTCCAGTTCCAGAGTCGTAATGTCCGCCTCCAGAACCCTCATCCTTTCATCTGTTGGAGTTCTCAATTTTCTCCTAATTCATTGATTCAATAGGATCCACTCAAAGGTGGATAAAAAAATTATCTCTCCGGAATCGAATAGGTACAGGTGGCATGTGCGACCACATCATCGATTCCTTCTGAAAAAATCTTAACCTCACCCACCGCCAGTTTTTTGCCTAGCTTGAAGATGCTGCATTCTCCAATCAGATCCCGCTCGGGTTCTGGTTTACGGACAAAATGGATATTGAGGTTGGTAGTCACAGCGAGCAAGACGGGACCGATTTCCCCAAGCAGCGCAAGGTACATGGCAGTGTCTGCCAAGCTCATCATGGTCGGTCCGGAAACTGTTCCTCCAGGACGCAAATGGGAAAGATTGACTGGAATTCTGACACGGGAGCTTTTGGACGAAATCGCTTCAAGAATGGTTTGACTTTGGGGAAATTCCCTGCGCATCAAATCATTCAACTCGTCCACTGTCATTAAGCTCATGATGATCCTCTGCTTGAGTGAAATTGGCTTGCCGAAATAGGCTTCAAAAGCAAATCTTAATGCTTTGTATTAACCACGAAAAGACGGAATTTCAGCTTCCACTGATTCATGAATCCTTCATCAACGCTCAATCCGCAGCAGCGCGAGGCCGTCGAGAACACACGAGGGCCCATGCTGATCCTGGCTGGGGCGGGGAGTGGAAAGACACGGGTGATTGTTCACCGAATCGCTCACTTGATTCGTGAACAAGTTCCTCCCTCCCGAATCCTGGCGGTTACATTTACGAATAAAGCCGCCAATGAAATGAAAGAACGCCTTTCTCAGATGCTTGGAGAATCTGGGAAAGGTGCACATCTCAGCACTTTTCATTCCCTAGGAGTCAGGATCCTTAGGGAAACCATTCACCTCCTTGGCTATCAAAAAAATTTTGTGATTTACGACAGCCAGGATCAACTCGCGCTGATCCGGAACCTGATGGAAGAGGAAGGGCTTTCCGAATCTCCTCTGATCGATCCCAAATCCACTCATCATATGATCCACCAGGCAAAAACTCAGGGCATTTCTCCTGAGGAAATGCTCGTTCCAAACGCCCTGCCAAGAACACGCCTGGCAGGTCAGCTCTATCGGCAATATCAGGAAACATTGAAGGGTTGCAATGCTCTCGATTTTGAAGACATCCTTAATTTATGTCTGAAACTTTTTGAAACCAATTCTGAGGCGATGCAGGATACCCGTGACCGTTTTCGCTATGTCATGGTGGATGAATATCAGGACACCAATTCCGTGCAGTATCGGCTGCTCAAACACCTCGTCCAAGATCATCGGAACCTCTGTGTTGTGGGAGATGATGACCAGTCGATTTATGGCTGGAGGGGGGCAGAACCGGGAAACCTCTTCCGATTCGAAAAAGATTTCCCGGATGTTTGCCTGGTCCGCTTAGAACAGAATTACCGTTCCTCCGAAGTGATCCTGAAGGCAGCAAATGGTCTGATCGAAAACAATTCTCAAAGAATGCCCAAAACCCTGTGGTCTGAAAAACCTGGAGGAGAACTCCTTGGCTGGATCGAAGCCAAAGACGAAATCCAGGAGACTGAGACCGTGGTCAGACGAATCCGGCTGGACATCATGCGCCATAACAGAAAGCTCGAGGAATACTGCATCCTCTATCGATCCAATTTCCAGTCACGAGTCCTTGAAGAAGCCCTCAGAGAGGCCAAGGTTCCCTATCGGGTGGTGGGAGGAAAGAGTTTTTTCGAACGACGGGAAGTGCGTGATGCTCTGGCCTACCTTAAATTGATTCAGAATCCTAATGACCTGGTGAGCCTCCAACGTGTAATCAATACTCCGCGCAGAGGAATCGGCAAGACTTCACTGATGCAGTTGAATGCTTGTGCTGCAGAAACATCTCTGCCTGCTCTTGGGATCATGTCCCGTGCGCGTCACTATTCGACCATCCCTGCTGAAGCCGCAGCATCGATGGAAGTTTTTGCGGCTCTTTTATCAGACTTTGGAAATCGTTTTGAAAAGGGGAATTTGGGACAGGTCTTCCGGGAACTGCTGGAGGAAATCGGCTACCTCCGTTTCTTGGAAAAACAGTCAGGTGATGTCAAAACCAGAGAAAAGCGAATCAACGTCGTCCAGGAACTTTTACGAGGTGCCCAAAGATATGCAGAAGATCATCCTGACCGGGATCTAGGAGATTATCTGGAAAGAATGATGCTTTTTTCAGAAAATGATGAACAGGATGGCCCTCCCGCACAGGTACTAACCTTGATGACTTTGCATTCAGCAAAAGGTCTTGAATTTCCCTACGTCTATATGGTTGGCATGGCCGAAGGGCTTTTCCCCAATCCAAGGGCCTTGGACGATGATGCCGAAGAGGAGGAACGCAGGCTTTGTTATGTCGGCATCACCCGTGCTCAACGTGAACTGGTGTTTTCAATGGCAAAAACCCGTAGACGTTATCAGGACACAGTGTTCCAGGAACCCTCACGTTTTTTATTGGAACTGGATGAAAAACTCTTTTCCAATCCAATCCTCGGGGATGCTTCCCTAGAACAAAAAGGCAAAATGCAGAAACGTTCCCGATCTGATTTTTTTCAGAACCTGAAAACTTTCAATGGTGAAACATGAGCTATTGCAAAATCTCAAAATTAATGTTCCTTTTTGCACCCCTTCTATTCGGGACATTCCTCTTCTGCGATCAACTCCCGGCCCAGGAGTTGAAAATATTGGCCCTCGGTGATTCTCTGACCGAAGGTTTCGGCGTGGAAAAAGAAGAGGCATATCCCTACCTGTTGGAACAGGCGTTGATGGAAAAAGGCTATACTCAAATCCGCGTGATCAATGCTGGCATCAGTGGTTCCACCAGTGCCAGTGCTGTTTCCCGTTTGAAATGGTACTTACGGGCAAAACCCAAAATCATGATCCTCGCGCTTGGGGCAAACGACGGGCTGAGGGGATTGAGTGTGGAAAACATGAAGAAAAATCTGGGCAGTGTGATTGAATTGGCTCAAAGCAAAAACATCCGGATCCTGCTTGCAGGCATGCAGATGCCATTGAATTACGGCAAGTCTTACACGGATTCTTTCAAAAATGCCTACTTTGAACTGGCCGAGCAATACAACACAGGAATCATCCCCTTTTTGCTCAAGGATGTCGGGGCAGTACCAGAGCATAATCTCGAAGATGGCATCCATCCCAACCAGGAAGGTCATCGAATTTTGACCAGAAACGTGATGGAACACTTGCTTCCGATACTGGAATCCGATAATTAACATGAAAGCTGAGGCAAGCCCAAGGCAATGGGCTTTTGTACTGTCGATTGTCCTCATCCTCTTTTCCATCTATGGATTCACGACTCCAAGGACGGTCACCCTTGAGGATGATGGACTTTTCATCATGGCCAGTCTCGATGCTGGTGTGGCACATCCTCCCGGCTACCCGCTTTTTACTCTGTTAGGTCATCTCTTTTCCTATCTTCCCCTGGATTCTCCAGCTTTCCGGATCCATCTGCTGAGCGGACTGCTGGGAGCTGCAGCCTGTGCGGTCCTTTATCTGAACCTTAACCTCGCAGGAGTGCCCAGCTGGTTTTCGTTCATTTCCGCTTTGGCTTATGGAGTTTCAGAACATTTCTGGTCTCAGTCGATCATTGCTGAAGTCTATGGACTGAATGCTCTACTATGCTTCAGCGTACTTCTCTTCTGCCTTAGGTTTTTAAAAATACCAGGAAATCCTATACGGGAATTGGGGGTTGCAGCCCTTTGTTTTGGACTGGGACTGGCAAATCACTGGCCACTGGTGGTGCTTGTTTTTCCTGCATTTGCCCTACTTCTCCTCCCGAAATGGCGTTTCATATTGAAATGGATCCCCATTCTATTTGCAATCGCCCTCGGGTCAGCAGGATTGCTTTACCTCTGGATGGTCTGGAGGAGTTTGCAACCTGGTCTGACTGGATTCTACGGACCAATCAACAGCCTTAAGGAGTTCTGGTTTTACATCAGCCGTCAAGGTTACGCAGGAGTTGACGTTAGTCCGAGCGCTGATATGAGTGACCGTTTTGGATTCATCCAGCATTTTGCTGGGGAAGCGCTGATGCAAATCAGTCCTGCGGGAGCAGTGTTTGCGGTGTTTGGAATATTTTGGCTCATCCGAAAGCAAACCTATGGAATTTTGGCTGCAACGGTATGGATATTCCTGGCCCATAGCATTGGTCTTATCTTTTTGCTCGGCTTCGACTATGAATTTCTGAACCTCGCTGTCTTTCGACCTTATCCGCTCGTATCCTACGGGATGCTGGCCTTTTGGATGGGCTGCGGTTTCTGCCTGGCCTGGGATAAAATCCGGCCATGGGTCAAGGATGGGAAACCTGTTTTCAAATTGATTCCACTTTTCGGCCTGCTGATTCCAATTTTTCTTTTACAGAAAAATCTGAATGCCAACGACAGAAGCCACGACCATTTTGCAGAAAACAATGCACGAATGATCCTAGGGGGTTTGGAACCTGATGCAGTGCTTTTCGTCTACGGAGATTCGGAAACCGGACCACTTGGCTATTTCCACTTCGCCGAGGGGGTCCGTCCGGACATCAAACTGCTGAGCATGCAGGGACTGGTTTATCCGAACCGAATCCTTTCACCCCTGATCAGCGAAGGAAGGAAAAAAGCCGTGATCGAATCATTCCTTCGAGATACTCAAAAGCCTGTCTATTTCATGACAAGCGAAAATGATTTTCCTAATACCTTCGGCAACATCCACTTCGGGTTTTACAAAAAAATGAATCGAAGAGGAAATTCCTCTTCCATACAATTAAGATTTGACAAGGGGGTCGAAAACTATTTCAAGACCCTCGTTGAGGGACCAAAACCAAAGGACCGCTGGAATCGCCATCGGCACAATAAACTGATGCACCAGTTCGGAGATTTTCTGGGATACACACTGCTTTCAGAAGATCCAAAATTGAATAACAGGGCTGGTGGATTGGTGAAGGCCATGGAAAACCAGTACTATGGCCTGACCGGAATGGCCGAAATCCTGATCCAGCACGGAAATTCAAATCACCTGAAAACGGCTCATGAATGGCTGGCCAAAGCCGACTCACTGATGGATGAGACGTTGAGCAAAGAAAGACTGGGGCGTCATCACTACCTAAGAGGATTTCTGGCATATCGGATAGGAAACCGGGAACAGGCTATCAAACAATTCAGAAGTTCACTCAAAGTATACAAACATCCCGAAAACCCTTCACGCAATGCACTTCAACGCCTGAATGTCAAAGCCTCAGAAGGAGGAGATTCAAGTTGAGTCCAATCTTTGAATATCTACCGGCATAAAAGAGAATTCAAGCTTCACTCCGGTTGGCAACAAAATCCTTTTCGAATTGTTTGAGGGAGGCCCTGATGGTTTCAAGATCTCCGACCTTGCCTGTTTCGGAGACGAGGGAAAGTGGAGCCGACATACCCAGCACCGGAGAAAATCCGTATTTGAGAATCTGTTGCTTAAAGCCCGGACCTGTCTTTGCGTTGACCCCACCTGTAACATTGATGAGTTTATTCTGATGCCGCTCCCGTTGGTATGGAGCCAGTAAACCTCCTACCCCTGATGGACCGTAGACGCTTGAGTTGAAGATTTTGATCCCGTCCGGTTCCAGACCGTCTTCGCGTTCCAGAAAATAGGAAAATTCGGAAGGTGAAAAAGCTCCCGGAATGTGGAAGACTCCAGCTTTCCGGGTCATTTTCACAGAATCGATTTTTTCACGGTAACCTCCCATTCCAGAATCCGGACTGACGATCATATCAAATCCCATATCGATGGCGGTTTCCATTTCCTTTGGGTTGATGATGCTTCCAATTCCAAGGACCATGGGATCCTCGGGATTTTCCCTGAAACGGGTATCTCGCATTTTCAGCAGATCGGACATTGCTTCCTTGAGGATCTCCTCTGGAATGCGGAAGGTGACTTCCGCAATGTAGCCGGCATCGACCACGGCAGTGACGGTGTTGATCACGTCTCCGGGACCCTTGACATGACCACGACCCATCACGACCACAATGCCTTTGCTTCGCAGAACTTTTTCAACCCGTTTAGGGTCTTTATTGTAACTTGATTCCATTCGTATCCCTTTGGGTTTAAAGATGGGTTAACGTAAAGCACTGACACCACCACCTTTTTGGGCTCGGGTCACTTCACTAAGGACCATGCTTTTCGAAACCATGGTCGTATCACCAGGAGTTTCCTGGACGAGGATGCCATGGGCTGCACCCCATTCAACAGCCTCATCATACCCCTTTCCCTCCATGATGGCGGCAATTACCGCTGAAGCAAAGGAGTCACCACCTCCTGTTCGGTCAGTGATTTCAATATTTTCACGAAGCGTTGCACGATGGATTTGGTCGGAACGGGTATCATAAAGCACCGCGGTCCAACTGATCCTGTCTGCCGAAAGAGGCGCACGAAGTTGGGTGCCGATCAATTTCAGATTCTGATAGTCTTTGGCGACAGCACGGAGCATATCCGCATAGGCTTCCAGCCATTCCTCAAAGGGAACTCCTTTTTCAGCAGCGGTTTCATATCCCAATGCATCAGAAAAATCTCCCTGATTTCCCACCAGGAAATCGGTCTCAGCCACAATCTGACGGTTGATCTCATGTGCCTTCTTCTTATCCGGTTCAACTTTCGAACGGTAGTTCAGATCGAAGCTTCGCATAGTTCCATGCTCACCAGCTTTCTGCATGAATTCCACTGCCAGTTTGGCGGTTTTTGGTGAAAGCAGGGTAAAGATTCCTCCTGTGTGAGCCCAGCGAACCCCTTCTGTAGCGAAAAGCTTTTCAAAATCCAGATCCCCTGGACCCAGTTCACGAACCGCCGTATGCGCCCGGTAATATTCGGTTTTGGATGGGATCACTCCTTTTCCCCTGAAGGTCACGTTGATCCCATTCATGAGTGTCCCTTTGGCATCCGTTGAAAAAGGACCGTTCCCCTGGGTGTTGAACCAGATAATGTGGCTCGTGTCGACTCCTGCCTCACGCAACTGGTTTTCGATATTTCTGCCAATTCCATCATCCACCAGTCCAGTCAGGATGGTGGTTTTTTTCCCGAAACAATAGGATAAGCCTTCGGAAACATTGGTTTCCCCACCTCCATGCCAAATCCTGGAGTTTCTTGCTTTTTCGAATGGGACATCAACCGGATCCAGACGCAGCATCACTTCTCCGAGTGAAACGGCATCATAACGGCATTCTTTTTCAGGACGGAGTTTCATCACAGACATGTTCCTGGTTCTCCTTCAAAGGAAGTTAAATAATCGTTGAACAACAAACAATAAACTGAAGAATTGCAAAGAATTCAATCTCTTCATTAGTCTCAAGGATGGAATGATTTTAGGATCCCTGAAAAAGAGAGGTCTGACAAATCAGAAAATCTAGTTGGAACTTGAAGGGGGTTTCTGAACATGTTCCAGAGAACTGATAGCCGTCAAAATCTGCATCTGAAGCTTGCTGTACTGACGATTAACCAGCGTTGCCGCATCAACAGCTTTCTTTCCAAGTTTAAGCATCTCAAGCACTCCCTGATTAGTCAGTCTCATTACTTTTCGATGCTGGAAGGAATAATACGAAACAAGAGCAAATTCTCCCAAAACTGGGATGTCCGTGCGGTGAGGATCACTCAGTGAAGTTCTTTTTAGAGCCTTCCGATATGCCACTACCACTTTTTTAAATGTTGGAGTCAGTGCATTTTTGGCAGTGTATTCATCCATCATCATTCTTAAAGTCAACAATTTCATTGCTTGCATATGGATCCGACCTTCCATCAAAAACGGTCCGGGCGTCTTTCGTTCGACTTCCTCGAGTTTATCCGCCATTTTCAGACCCAGCGAATGCAGGAAAGGGATGTGCTTGACAATATCCATTACGGCGATTGCTTTACGGATGATCAACTGGTGCTTGTTGTAGGTGGACCCAAGTTCCTTATTTCCTAGAAATTCCATCACCGCTCCATGGCGTGGAGAAAGGTGATCGATTTCGTCCATACTGAGCGGCATGGTGATGTTGGCACGGATCTCAGAATCAAGGGAGCGTGAGAAATCTAGAAGTTTCAGAGCCAATTTTGTTTCCAGAATGATCTTTGCTTCCTCCTCTCCAATGGGTTGATCCGGGTCAACCTGAATCAGACTTTCAAC
Source organism: Deltaproteobacteria bacterium (assembly GCA_002683785.1). Classification (GTDB taxonomy): domain Bacteria; phylum SAR324; class SAR324; order SAR324; family NAC60-12; genus UBA1014. The sequence goes on along the minus strand of NYUB01000012.1, from coordinate 62,528 downwards.
TGGAATCATATCAATGTTGACATTTTTCAACTGGGAGGAACGAACAATGAGCAATTTTTTCTTATGTTCTGCAATCAACTGACGTAGGTAGATCCGGTATGTCTGACTGGCTACCTGCAGTGAAGCAGGCGTGATATTACCTAAATAGACTGGCAGAGAAGCCTGAATCATCAGGTCTTTATAATATTGAAGATGATACTGCCTTTGATCCTGCATCAGAGTCCTGATCAGTTTAACCCGGGCTGTCGTCGATGTCGGATCCTTTGCAACTTCTGACACAATCGCATCCAGCCCAGGTTTCTTCGAAGTTTTTGCCAGAAGACTACCGTCCATATGGCTTTTTCCGTCAAAACTAGAACCAGAACTCGTCAGCGTGTTTTTCATCTTCATCAAAAAAGATGACTTACGCTGTTTTTTAATGTCTTCGGTGATGAGTATTATCTTCCGCTGGAAGTCAAGAAAATTAAGATTTGGGATGGGACTGGTGGAACTAGCACGAGACTGCATGGCCTTGTTGACCATTCCAGCCTGTTTGCGGGAGGCTTCAGCCCCTTTACTAATCAGTTCCTCTTTTTCACTCATTGCAGAAATGCGACTAACAAAATACTTATAATTTTTCTGAACTCTATACTATGAAAAAAATATGTAAGCCTAAGAATTAACAGAATTTTTTCAAAGATGAAACTTCATTCTCGGCAGAACTTATCACTTTTTCCCACCTAACTGGGTCATCCAAGTGAAACCGATCATAAACACAAATTCATATAGCCTACTAGAATCCCTAATTATTATGCAGAGAATGCACCTCCATCCGATTCGAAACTTGAATCCTTATTCTATTCTCAGATAATTGGGCTTTTCTTTTCATCAACTAATCTTTTTAGCGAAATATTCAGTTTCAGAACTGATCGTTGAATTAAGACATGATAGAACACTAAAATCCTGAGCCCCCCTTGTAAGAGCAACATCATGATTCGTATGATTGAAGAAAAGGATTTTCAAGATTGGAAAAATCTTTATTTACAGTATGGTGATTTTTATCAAGTTCCAATCACAACCGAAGGCCTATCGACGGTCTGGTCCTGGATTCAAGACCCAAACCATGAAGTGGAGGGTTTGGTTTTCGAAAAAGCTTCTGAACTTGTCGGTCTTGCTCATTTCAGAGGGATGCCCAACCCATTGAGGGCATGCGAAATCTGCTTTCTTGATGACCTGTTCGTCGATCCTTCTGAACGAGGCTCACGCCTAGGGGAAGCCTTGATCGGAGAAATCGTTGAAATCGCAAAAAAAAGAGGCTGGCCCAAGATACGCTGGATCACAGCAGATGATAATTACCGGGCGAGGACCCTTTATGATAGGGTTGCCATGAAAACCCAGTGGAATACCTATGAAATCATTGTGGAATGATGTAACTGTTTTTCTACTGGATCTTAGGGTATGGAATTGGAAATAGAGAAAAAACCAATTATAAGGAGTAAGAATTAGACTAGTAGACAAATATTTTCAAGATTGATTGAAAATCAGTTTCTGATGAGGCCGAGCACCGTTGCTGGTTTCTGATTGGCCTGAGCCAGAGCCGTTTGGCTGGTCATCAACATGATTTCATCACGGGTCAGTCGTGACATTGCATCTGCTACATCCGTGTCTCGCAGGACCGATGCACCACTTTCTAAGTTTTCAGCCGCTTGAGAGACAATGCCCAGAGTTTTTTCAATCGTATTTTTTTGGAAAGAACCCACATCCGCACGAACTTTAGAGACATCTCCGACCGCTGTTTCAATCAACTTCAAAGCATCTCTTGCTCCCTGAATTTCAGTCACATCAATGTCGGCGAGGCTTTGGTAATCGCTTTCATTTCTGACATTCTGCCCAAGGTTGCTTGACCTTACACTGATGAAAGAAAAAGGCTCAGAAATCCCCTGATTGGAATCCAGGTAAAAATCCTTGGAACCCTGCGAAATGTGGACAAAACCTTCCATTGGAGCTCCTACCACCATTTCCTGAGGCTCTAGTTTGTAGGTTGAACCGACTCGATGTCCATTATCATCAAAAACCGGCAGTTCGATATAATCCAATTCCCGATCATACCTTATTTGAGCCCCTTGGGCAGGTGCACCTTCTCGAGCCGTTAAATACTGGCCTTTTCCAATGGCTGAATACCCGGCAATCGTCCCCTCAACATTCAAACCCTCCATGGCATCTTCAGCAACCATGGGTCTTTCCGTTAAAACACCCGGGATGTTGCAAGTGACAGAAAAAGAATGACCATCTCCAAATTCCTTATGGCGAAGGACGAACTGCTTATCCGGGCTTTCAAAGATTTCCATCTCCATTCCGGATTCATTGAACTCATTGTTCAGATAATACATGACCAAAGTTCGCACTTCCTTGGACATTTGTTCGAATGGATAGGCATTCGGATCACGTTGATGATTTTTCTGTATCTGTGCTATCTGCTCTCTAAGTTCTCCGAAATGGCTGTCAATTTTTGCAAATTTACCCTGAGTCCCTCCTGATTTTTCTGCGTTCTCCTTGATCTTTTTCTTTCCACCAACTGCATCCAGGACTTCAAACTCATTGACGATGATCTGGATTCCATCTCCAATATTTTCCACGGTCAAAGGGTTTTTGCCCTCAAAGCGGGCTCGTGTCGAAGCCTGATGGATATCTACAAGGTAACCCTTCTCTGGTGAAGGAGGTGTGTATTGATTCGCACTAACAAAGGAAAGATTGTCTCCAACTGTGACTCCGTTAGCTCCCATAGTGCCGTCAAGAAGTTTGATCGAACCAAAACTAGTATTACGGGCAATGCTATCGAGCGTTTGGAGCTTTTGTTCAATTTCCAACTGATCTGCATCAACCATCAGTTTATCGTTCGCCGCTTCGTTAGCAGCATGAACAGCCAATTGTTTCAATTCGGTCAGCACTCCCACAACCTCAGCCAGTCCACCCTCAGCAGTTTGGAAAAGGCTTGCCGACTGTTCATTGTTTTTATAGGTCTGATTCATCCCCGAGTAGAGGTTTTTGAGGATATCAGCCAAATAGACTTCACCCGGTGAATCTGCAGCAGAGTTGTGAAGGTATCCTGAGGACATCTGTCTTATTGATTTATTGACTTCATTCATACGGTTATCCGTATGCCTGAGCGTTGTCTGAGATGGTATGTTGGTGCTGATTCTCATCTTGGTTTTTAACAATTATTTCGGTTCAGCATGAAACCTCAGTTGTCTTATCGGATCAGGAAATAAAAACTTTAATCCTGATTTGAAGTATATTTTACAAAGGATGGTTTCGGGACTTACAGAAGTCCAATAGCAGGTATTGAAATCTGAATTAATTTATATTGATGGCGGTTCTCAACTCAGTCAGAGGCTATTGTGAAACTTCTTCGGTTAGATTCTCGGAAGGAGGAATCGAGCCTTCACCGCTAAGGTAAACATCAATCCAGTATACAATCAGGAGGATCATGCCGATGACTGCAAAGCTGATGATATAATTACGAAGGATTCGAGGCACAGCTACTCTAGAAGCAGATTGGGTTCTTTTCTAGCTTCCAAAATCATCCTTATCTGAAGGACTCCATCCACCAACTGCCATTCATGTTTTTGGAGAGTCAGATTTGGAGGTAACAAGAATTTTTTTTCGAAAAACCCACAGGCTCGGTGACGTTCCAAAAATTCAACATCTTCACTGGTGCAAAGATCTGGAAATTCTCCTTGAATGATGATCTCCCCTTGATTCAGATCCACCTTAAGTTCCTGCTCCAGGACTCCAGGGAGGTTGACATTGAGATAGAGGTAATGATGATCCCGGTAGAGATCATAATCCGGATGGATCTGCAGTGAGTTGACATTTGAATTTATATTTTTCTCCTGCAGTTCCAGGATTCTGGATTCCTGTGCCTGCTTTTGTTCTTTCATTAATTCCAGGACGGATTCTTCCATTTTATAGAGTTATGAGTGTCTGCACATATTCACTTGCAAAAGATTGAAGATGTAAAACAATAACATTTCAGAGCTTTTAACAACAGAGATTTACTTAACAGAAAATCAACCCCAAATAGGTTGAAAATGAACCAGCAAAATTCCAACTGGAATCGATTCCTGGAATGGTACTGCAAACCGGATGGAACAGATATCAGTTTGGATATCAGTAGGATGGGTTTTGAGAAAGCATGGTGGAGCTCGATGCAGATCCCCATGGCAAATGCTCTACAACAGATGAAGGAACTGGAAGCAGGAGCAATAGCCAATCCCGATGAAAAAAGAATGGTCGGCCATTACTGGCTTCGGGCTCCTGAAAGAGCCCCCCTTTCGGAATTGACGGATAGCATCCGTGCAAACCTGGAATCTATTCATCACTTTGCTAAAGACGTTCTTGAAGGCCGTTTAAAACCTACAAACTCAGAACGTTTCAGAAAATTGCTGTTGATTGGTATTGGAGGATCAGCACTTGGCCCACAACTCCTCTATCAGGCTCTAGAGTCACCCCCCAAAGATGGGCAACCAGCATCAGGTCTGGAAACCTATTTCATTGACAACACTGATCCGGATGGAATGGGCCGTATTTTTTCAAAACTGGGAAATGCCTTCGAGGAAACCCTGGTTTTGGTGATTTCCAAATCAGGAGGAACCGTTGAGACCCGGAACGGGATGCTGGAAACTCGTAATGTCTTCGAACACAAAAACCTAAACTTTACCAAACATGCCGTTGCGGTTACTGGAGAAGGCAGTCTGTTGGACAAGCTTGCCAAAGAAGAACAATGGCTTAAGGTCTTTCCTATGTGGGACTGGGTGGGAGGACGAACCTCGGTCACTTCAACTGTTGGACTGCTCCCGGCCCGACTGCAGGGAATCGATGTGGATGCATTTCTGGAAGGCGCCAGATTGATGGATCAACACACACGGAATCGTGAAATCAGGCAAAACCCTGCGGCAATGCTTTCCTTGATGTGGCATCATGCCGGAGCAGGAAAAGGAGAACGGGCGATGGTTGTCCTCCCCTACCGGGACCGACTGGAAAGCCTTGCGCGTTACCTTCAGCAACTGGTGATGGAATCCATTGGAAAGGAAAAGGATCTCAACGGTAATGTCGTGGAGCAGGGATTAACCGTTTATGGCAATAAAGGGTCGACCGATCAACATGCCTACATCCAACAACTGAGGGAGGGACGATCAGATTTTTTCACAACTTTTATAGAAGTTCTGGAAGAACCCGTTCATGAACCTTTTGAAGTGGAACCCGGAATCCGTTCTGGTGATTTTCTGCAGGGCTTCCTGCTCGGCACCCTTGAAGCCCTCACTGAAAAAAAGAGGCCATCCCTCACCCTGTCACTGGAGCGTTTAAATGCAAAAACCCTTGGTTCGCTGATTGCCCTTTATGAACGTAGCGTGGGGCTCTATGCGTCATTGATTGGAATCAATGCCTACCACCAACCTGGAGTGGAATCCGGGAAAAAAGCGGCAGCCAGGATAGTCGTGTTGAAAACACGTTTGTTCTCGATCCTGAAAAGCGAGGCTGACCAGAGTTTCAGCGTTGATGAATTGGCCCTGAAAACTGGTCAGGAATCTGACAAAGATCTGGTTTTCAACCTGCTTGAGTCACTGAGAATCAATCGGAGGATTGAAGGGAGCTCTGAATCCGACCCTTCTAGACGAAGGTATTCGATTGTTCCTGAAAAATGATTCTCTGAAAAAAAAGACACGGCAGGATTTTGCAGACTCCTTCAACCCGTTTTTTTGTCATCCAGTCTTTTCTGGAGATCAAGTCCCGAAAAGGGAAAATTCCCAAGCCTCCAGCAAAAGTAGATGATCCCCGTGAACGAGGTTTCTTTACCCAACTTCTCCAGGGAATGGTCCGCCATGAACTTCTGCTGGAAGAAGAACTGACACGACGCATCCGAAGGAGAAAAAAACTCCAAGGTGCGGTTTCTGCCATCATCAAGTTAGGGTTCTTCGAGCTCTTATTTATGGAAAGGATTCCGGCCAGAGCCAGCATCCATCAGGCTGGCTGGCTGGCTGAACGCTTTCGGGTCTCCGCTGCAAAACCACTTATCAATGGAGTCTTACGAAAATTTCTGACCGAATTGGATCAAGGTTATGACCCGGAAAAGGAACACCACTTCAACATTTATGAATCGATCCCTGCCTGGATGCTTCAACGATGGGAAAAGGATTACGGTGAAATAAAAGCTCGCAATCTGGCTAAAGCCTCCAATCGATTTCCTGGAATCCATTTGACCCTCCATTTTCCAGAAAAAAGGAATCTGGTAACAAAAGAATTTTCAAATCTTTCCATAGCATTTGAGCCCCACTCTTTAATTCCTGAGATGTTTGTCCTTCAAGATGGGAAAGGTTTCTTGAAAACAGAAGCTTTCCAAAAAGGATGGATAAGCGTTAGTGACCCCGCAAGTGTGTTGTTCATGCTTTGGGCGGAACCATTTTTTCAGGGCCGGGTTCTGGATGTCTGCGCTGCTCCTGGAGGGAAATCATTGAAAATGGCATCTTTTGATAAAGTCAGTGCCCTCTACCTCAACGATCTCTCCCACTCTAGGATGAAGAAGATCCACGACAACATCCAGAGGACCCGTTTGACCCCATCCGGGATGATGCAGTCGGATGGTTCTCAACTCCCTTTTCGCAACGATCAATTCGATACGGTTTTCATCGATGCTCCTTGTTCTTCAACAGGTACGATTCAAAAAAATCCTGACATCAAGTGGACCACATCAGAAAAAGAACTGCTCAAGAACTTGGACCTGCAGGCTCAACTTCTGGATGAGGGAGCGAGGGTCCTGAAACCAGGCGGGACTTTGATTTATTCCACATGTTCCCTGGAAAAAAAAGAAAATCAAAACCAGGTCCAGCTTTTTTTAGGCCGGCAATCAGGGTTTTTCCTGAAACATCGTTCTCCTGAATCGACATTAGCTCAAATGGATGAATGGATGTATGAACCAAAGCCTTATTTCCAGATACTCTCAGGTCCTTTATGGGGAGGGTTTTTTGGAGTTGCACTGGGTTGTCATTAGGTTTGGATGTTACTTTTTTGGCCTTGCATTTGCAGTACAGATTCGTTTCATTATATTGCTCATTTTGAATATGCGTTTTTGCTTCTTCAAGAAATAAATTGAGAACCTATGGAAGAAATTAGAAAGATTTTATTAGAGGAAAAAGAAAAAATAGGCGTGGAGATCAAATCCAAACAGCTCAACCTTTCAGACATTGAAAGGGATGTTGGAGATGAAGTAGACAATTCCATGGTAGAGCAAGAACGAGAACTGAATCTCCTATTGCAGGACCGGGAAAAACAACACCTGGAAGCCATTGAAGAAGCATTGCAACGCATTGAAACCGGAGAGTATGGATTCTGCGATGAATGTGGAGACCAGATCGACCAAAAAAGACTCATGGTCATACCGCTCGCTCAACTTTGCATCACCTGCCAGCAAAACGAAGAACGGCTTGGAAACATTAATTCTTTTTCCAGGCTTCCCCAGCAAACTTATTCGATGAGGGACGACTAATAGAAAACGCCATTTCTCATGCCGTTTTATAAATTTCTTTTATGACCACGATGGGAGACTATACTTTGTAACCATATCCTGCCTCAAAACCCTGCAACCATGAGAGTTTGTGGCTTGAGGAAAATCTGTCAGCGGTGAAAACATTTGCCCAATCTCTTCAATTACGATGCAGGTGAACTGCTGATTTTCATTTTGGTGCTGGTACGCATCAGCGGTATCATTGCCACTGCCCCCATGTTGGGCAGCAACAACATCCCCCTCCAAATCAAAGCGGTTCTGGTCCTGATCCTTGGACTGATCATCCAACCGTTCATTGAATTTCCAAGAGTTCTTCCTGATCAGCCTTCTGAATATGTTCTGCTGATCTTTTCAGAAATGCTGATCGGACTGGTGATGGGACTGGTCGGAAGGTTCATGTTTGCTGCAATAGAATTTGCAGGCACTGTGGTAGGCTTTCAGATGGGTTTGAGCATGGCCAACATGTTTGACCCAATGTCCGAGCAGCAGATATCGATGCTGGCACGTTTCGAAACGGCTATTGCAATGCTGGTTTTTCTGATGATGGACCTGCATCTGATCATTGTCCAAGCGATGGTCCGGAGTTATTCTCTGCTTCCTCCGGGGGGAGCAAATATGAACAATGACCTGGCCCGGGAAATTCTGAATCTTTCTGCTGGTGTTTTTTCAATTGGATTTCAAATAGGTGCTCCTTTGATTATTGCACTTTTTCTCTCAAACATGATTATTGGCCTACTGGCAAGGTCCGTTCCCCAAATCCAGATCTTTGTGGTTGGTTTCCCACTAACGCTGTTGTTAGGTTTTGTTTTTCTTATGTTTGGCATACCTTTTCTTGTAAAAGCATTCAGAAGGATGTTTGGTATGCTGGACAATCAGATCCTGGACATCCTCAGACTTTTGGGGCTAAGTTGAAACAATCATGAACGACAGAAACGACATCACCCCATAGGATCCAACTTTCTAAAGATTATAATTTTCAAGCATGGCAGAACAAGAAGGTCAGGAAAAAACTGAAGCCCCAACGGAACGAAAGCGTCAAAAATCCAGGGACGAGGGTCAGGTTGCATTCAGTCGAGAACTTCCTGCGGCGGCGTTACTCGCAGGCTGCACCATGATTCTGCTTTTCACAGGTCCTTTCATTTTTGATTCTGCTTTAAGGATGATGAGAGGCTCATTCTCCGAGATCGTAGTGAGTGAAGAACTGACGATACCACTTCTCTACAAGGTTTTTTCTGATGCTCTTTCGATTTTCCTTCCTTCCTTAATTCCCCTTGCACTGACTCTATTTGCTCTCGCAATCATGGCCTCGGTACTTCAGGTGGGAATGCGTTTCACCATCAAGGCGCTGGCTCCCAAATTCAACAAGATCAGTCCCATGACTGGGCTTAAAAGGCTTTTTTCGACCCAATCCTTAGCCGATTTTCTCAAAAGTCTGGTGAAAATGGTAATCATTGGTTTCATCGGAATTTACCTTTACATGAGTAAATTGAACGAGATCAATGGACTTTCCATCAGTACTCCTCAGGAAATCATGATCTTCAATTTCATGACCTTGGCCGAAATCGCCGGGATGATTGTGCTTGCCTTGGTCGCCATTGCCATTTTCGATTATGTCTATCAGCGATGGCATCATGAACAGCAGTTGAAGATGACCAAGCAGGAAGTCAAGGAAGAGAACAAACAATCTGAAGGTGATCCACAGTTAAAACAGCGCATTCGCCAGATCCAGCGCGAAATGTCGAACGCACGAATGATGCAGGAAGTTCCAAAAGCCGATGCCTTGATCGTGAACCCGACACACTTTTCGGTTGCCCTTCAATATGACCGTGAAGTGATGGAAGCACCCACCATCATTGCAAAAGGTGCCGATTACCTCGCCTTAAGAATGAGAAATGTTGCTCGTGAAAATGAAGTGCCCATCCTTGAAAGACCTGCACTGGCCCGTGATTTGTATTCAAGTGTTGAAATCGGAGAAAGCATTCCCGAACGATTTTACAAGGCCATTGCCGAAATTCTGGCTTACGTATACCGTTTACGGAGGATATGAAATTGATCAAGAGGCCAAAACGTAGAAGGATTCTTTCCTCCTTAAAAGTTGAGATGGATATTTTTTTTATGAAGTATCAAAGATTTCTTGGAAATCCCACTTGCATTTTCAGCTGAATGATTGCAAGGTCACACATCCCTGAAAATCCTCTGGGGATGGAGATTCCAACAAAAAACACTCATTAAGGATACCCCTGTGGCCGCAGGCTCCAGCATTCCCCTGAACAATGTAATCAAGAATTCCGATGTTGTCTTAGCAGGCGGTGTGATCGGCATGCTGCTGATCATGGTTGTACCGCTGCCGGAATTGATACTAGACCTGATGATCGCATTGAGCATCAGCATCGGGGTACTCATCCTTTTTGTATCGCTTTTCACAGGTAATGCCCTGGAATTCTCTTCCTTTCCCAGCGTTCTGCTGATCGCGACCCTGTTCAGATTATCGATCAATATTGCTTCCACCCGGCTGATTCTTCTTGAAGGGCATCAGGGAGCAGGAGCCGCGGGTTCGATCATCAATGCCTTTGGAGAATTCGTGGTTGGGGGAAATCAGATCGTGGGGATCATCGTCTTTTTGATTCTAGTGATCATCAATTTTGTCGTCATCACCAAAGGTACCGGACGTATCGCAGAAGTTGCTGCCAGATTCACCCTTGATGCCATGCCTGGAAAGCAGATGGCAATTGATGCGGATTTGAATGCAGGACTCATTGATGACTCTGAAGCGAGGACGCGACGAAGAATCATCCAGAAAGAATCCGATTATTTCGGTGCCCTTGACGGAGCAAGTAAATTTGTTCGAGGTGATGCAATTGCTGGTCTGCTCATCACTGCCATCAACATCCTTGGGGGGTTACTTGTTGGTGTGACCCAATACAGCATGTCCGCCGGAGATGCATTCGATTCATATGCAACACTTACCATTGGGGACGGACTGGTTTCTCAGATCCCTGCTTTGATCATTTCGGTTGCAGCCGGTATTGCAGTCACCAAGGCTTCCAGTGAGAGTAAACTTTCAATTGATCTTCATAATCAGATTTTCAGCAACGTTCAAGCACTCTACGTTGTTGCTGCTGTTTTGTTTGCATTTGCTCTCATCCCAGGACTTCCTGTAGTCCCCTTCATGCTTCTGGCGATAGTCACCTTTTTCCTGGCTCAAACATCCAAACGCAGCAACGAACGTGTAGCCGTTGAAGAACATGAAGCAGAGCAATTAAAAATCCAGCAGGAAATCAGCGAGGAACCGGAAGATATTGCTTCATTACTTCCAATCGACATTCTTGGCCTCGAACTTGGATATGGTTTGATTCCATTGGTAGATGAGGAACAAGATGGAGAACTGCTGAAAAGGATTAAAGCCATCCGCAGGCAAATCGCTTTGGATTATGGATATATCGTTCCACCGCTTCACATCAAGGATAATCTTGAGCTGTCCCCAGGTGAATATTCGATTACCATCAAAGGCATTGAAGTCGCTCGCAGTGAAATGATGGTCGGTCATCTACTCGCAATGAAAACCGGAGAAGTGGATGAGGAAATCCCTGGGGTCGATACCGTTGAACCTGCTTTTGGACTTCCTGCCATTTGGATTGCCGGAGAAGATGAGGAACGGGCCCAATTTTCAGGTTATACCGTCGTTGACCTGCCCACCGTATTAGCCACTCACATTACAGAAATACTGAAGGGTCACGCCTTTGAATTCATTGGTAGACAGGAAGCTCAAAAACTGTTGGATACCCATTCCCAAACTGAACCTAAAGTGGTGGAAGAACTGGTTCCAAATGTTGTGACTCTCGGCATTGTCCAAAAAGTTCTGCAAAATCTGCTCAAGGAACAGGTCTCGATTAGGGATCTACACACTATTCTGGAAACACTGGCAGATGTTGGAAATCTTACCAAAGATTCAGACCTTTTAACAGAACATGTCAGGCAGTCCCTTTCACGGCAAATCACCCGCCAATATCAAACCCCGGATGGACTGCTTCCTCTGATTACCATGAACCAGGAACTGGAAAATCAGGTTGCAGGCGCCATACAGGATTCGGGTCAGGGAGCATACCTAGGACTCAATCCAAACATGGCTCAAGCCATCATCAACGGTCTGGATGAAAAATTGGAACAATTCACTTTCAATAACTACCAACCGCTGCTTCTGTGTTCTCCCCTGATTCGACCTCATATGAAAAAATTGGTCGAACGTTTCATACCCAACCTGGTCGTGCTTTCCCATAACGAAGTCGCCCCGGATGTGCGTATTGAAGCATTGGGAGTTGTCGAAATCAATGGCTGAAGGTTCTCATTTCATGAATCTTAAGATTTTTTCTGATCAGGGATTTTTCTTGGATTTGGTTGCAGGAATATTGATTTTCAGTTTGAGTCCCAAACACGCATTATTTTACAGATTGGGCTTTATCCGAAACTTTTTGATGCAGACCTTTTGCTGATGGACCTCAAACGATATCGAGTCAATAATATCCAGGAAGCTCTCCAGCTGATCAAAAAAGATCTGGGCCCTGAAGCAGTTATCGTATCAACACGTCAGGTTAAAGAAGGAAAAGGAACCTTCGGTTTGTTTGGAAAAACCGTTCTGGAGGTCACTGCCGCTCTGGATCAGGAACAGAAAACGGCTCCAGCCAAGCCCCCGCCTTCTCAGGCTGCTGCTGCAATTGCATATGGGAAGAAAGAACATGAAACTCCACCTGCTCCTGTAATCCCATTCCGTTCTTCATCCAAAGACAATCAGTCTCTGCTCCTCCCACTTCAGAAAGATGTCCAGGAACTAAAGGAAAGCATTGATGAAATCAAAGTAAGAACCGCGACCTATGGAGATCATGTCATCAATCAATTGAAACACGAACTTGGAGAAATGCGACATATGCTTCATATGATCGTCTCCCAATCAGTGCATCATGATGACCTCCATTTGCCCGAGAATCTGATGATTCTCTTCCAACAAATGAAATTCGGGGGGCTTGAAGAAAAATTCGCACGAAGGGTGGTCCTGGAAGCCCAGAAGAATATTTCCGAAGAAGATCTTCAGAATTTTTCCTATGTGAAGATCTTCCTAGCAAGGATGCTGATGAAGATCATCAAAACCACCAATGGCATCGAAAACATTGAGCCCTCTCAGAAAATTGTCTCATTGATTGGTCCCACTGGAGTCGGCAAAACAACCACTGCTGCAAAAATCTGTTCTGAACAGATCCTTCAATACAAACGTAAAGTAGCTCTGATCACAGTAGATACCCTTCGTATCGCAGCCGTTGAGCAGTTGAGAGCCTATGCAAAAGTGATCAATGTGCCGCTTAGCATTGTTTCTGATAAAGTAGAATTGGACCGTGCTATTTCAAGTTATGCTGACTACGATGTGATCGTCATTGACACAGGAGGATGTTCCCAGCGGGATGAAACACAAATGTTCGAACTACGCGATATCTTTGATGAGCGAGGTAGGCTTCACAACGTCCTGGTTTTGAGTGCAACGACCAAAGACAGCGATACCAATGAAATCACCCGTAAATTCGGGAGTATGCCCCTGGACAGCATCATCTTTACAAAACTGGATGAAAGTTCTTCCTATGGAAGCATCTTCAATCATGCTATTCGTTTCAAAAAACCGGTTTCTTATTTAACCACAGGACAGAATGTTCCTGAAGACATTGAATTGGCCACCAAGGAACGGTTGGTTGATTTACTCCTTCATATATCCGGTTCCTAATCGACCTTCTAATCCACATGTTTTCTCCTATTATAAAAATGGGCATCTTGTTTGAATCCATGAAATAACAGGCTTCGGATTTGATTTAGTTTAAGGCTTCGCTTTGCCATAATTTTCTTTTGGATGTCACAGAAACAATGAACACAGGAAATCCCTATACCGAACTGAACCAGCAGTCACGGGAAGATCTTGTGATGGAACATGCCCCGCAAATTAAGCGGATTGTGACTCGAATGGCTGCCCGATTTCCCCCAGGAGTCGATCAAGAAGAACTTTACCAGGCTGGAATGATGGGTTTGCTGGATGCCCTCGAGAAATTCGACTCCACCAAAGAAGTTCAGTTTAAGACCTATGCAGAATTCCGAATCAAAGGTGCCATTCTGGATGAATTGCGCGAAATGGATTGGGTACCACGTTCGGTTCGAGCTGCTAGTAACGAATGGGAAGCAGCTTGGCGGGAAAAGGCATCAGAACTAGGGCGTGAACCATCCGACCAAGAAATGGCCTCACAAATGGATTTGTCAATCAAAGAATATCATCAATTTCTCAATAAGGCCAACCCTATCCCATTGATTTCCATTGAGGAATTTAAAACACACACAGACGATTCGGAAACGGCAAATCTTTTGGAAATCCTGTCTGATCCTGATTCCCGGGATCCCTTTTCCATGGTGTCTCTCCAACAGATGCAGACAAAATTAGCGGATGCAATTTTGAAACTTAATGAACAAGAACAGTTGGTTCTTTCCCTCTATTATGAAGAGGAAATGAATCTAAAAGAAATTGCTGAAATTCTTGGAGTGGTCGAATCCAGAGTTTCCCAAATCAGGACCAAATCCATTCTTAAATTACGGGCTATGCTTAAAGAAATGTTAATTAAGGATTGAAGCATTTTTTTAAGTATACATTTTTTCCAATCTAATAAATTCGGGTTCACTCCTTAAACAATGTCTGGTAAGAACTTCTCACTGCCAGATATCCGTTCAAGATCCCATCTTCATAATTGAATAGAGTATCTCTTTCCAATTCAGGAAAATCTTGAGGATTCCTTATATCTTCGGGAGTTAAATGAGGAATGATTTCTCGTGAGAGTTTGAGAACTTTTTGTCTTTGAAAATCAATCATATCATCCAGCATTTTGAGAAAACTGCCATCAACGGACATGTGCATCTATTGATTCAAGAATTGATTTTATTTTCGTTGAGCGTCTATTTCATGGAGTTTCGATTCTACCGTTTGATAAAGCGGAGAAATGTTTGCTAATTCTATTTCTGAATCTAACCTGATTTTTTGAAGCTCGAGGTATTTAGTTGTCCAATCCAAAGCATCTTGAACAGCCTGTTCAGGTAATCCTAACTTCGCCCCTAACGCCTTAAGAAATTCAACTTCACTGGGACTGATTTTACTGTCAGCAGCAACAATAGAAGCAAAATAATAGAGAAGTTCTCCAACATATTTCCGATCGGTCGTCAGATTAGGCAAATCCATATATTTTCGCTTCTGGGCATTCTCCAAAAGTTCTGTTCTCTCCATTTCGTCGATCAGGATCACGGCGTCATGCATATAGGGCATTTCATTCGGATCAAGTTTCCCATCTATATTAATCATGTTGACCACTGCGCGTGCCAACCATCTTCTTCCCTCAGGCGTCAAATTGTTAATAAATTCAGGTTCCAGACGCAATGCGTACATAATTTCTCCTTAAATTCCAGCAAATCATCAAATGTTTTATACAATGTANTTTGTATATTTTATTTAAAAATATTNTTNACAGATTTTTTTGCAAGCTTAATNTTANAGAAATGAGATTATTTATTAAAATTTAAATGTAGGCAATNCCCTCATTTTTCCCGAAAATTTCTTGCAAATAAAAAGAAAGTGTTCTGAAATATTTTTTGTTTCACGGGTGTTAACGAATTTTTTTAACATTGAGAATTCCTCACAGGACTCCTTCATTCTCTCCCTCACTCCTAAGCTATTTTGTAAAACATAAAGATCTTGCCCCTTCAGTTGTAGATTAGGATACCAGTATTCAAATACCACTGGGTGATAGTCTGGTCCATTAACAGATACAGGTCGGTTTATAGGTTTAACATGAAAATCAAGCATGGAGGGAATCTGATAATTATTAAAAGAAATCGTACGTATTTCTGGATTCAGGTTAGAAGCATAGTAATCTTTTATCTCTTCAGGAAATGTTTTAAATGCATAATATCGATTGGTGAAATCATGTTTTTGGACCGGCAAAAATCCAAACAAAGTATGTCCTGTAATAAAAAACATGATAAATGTTGATAGAATAAGACTACCACTGAAAAAATACTTCATAGCAAATTTTTCCCAGACTTGGCTGATATGAATAGAACCAAGTAATAAAAGACTGATATAAGCAAATCCACCCCAATTAGCTTCTAAATTCGATCTTAAAGATTGATAAAAAATATAACACAAAGCTACTACTCCAAGCATTGAAAAAAAGGAATAGTAATTCTTTAAATTCTTAGGATAATTTTTCATTAAATTTGAATTTAATGCATGAAAAATTAAAACGAATATACTAGGAAAAAGTAAAAGAATTTGGGAAATCCAAAAAAATAAGAATGATTCCACGCTACCTTCGCGTGAAAGAAGATTGGTCGCAGTAACAAAAAAAGGGAAATCATTTACATAATTCCACAACAAAAAAGGGCTGTAAATCAAAGCTGCTAAAAAGAATGACAACCAAAGGTGAGGATTTTTAAAATAATCATTCCTCCTTTCAGAAAAAATAATATAAAAAAACATTCCCACACCGAGCCATATTGCAGAAACCTTCGATAATGCAGAAACTCCTAGAAACAAACCGCCGACATAGAAAAATTTCTTATCCTCAAAAAAACCTTTGCAGTAAAATAACAATGAATAGGTCCCGAATATAAACATCGGAGTATCGATCGTTGAGACTATCGAAAGGGTGAAAGTTGCGGGCAGAAGTTGGTATGTCAAAAAAGAGATCCATGCCGCCCTGTTTCCAAATCGGTTCTTCATGAAGAAAAAAACGGATATGGAAACAATCTGCATCCCGAATAGAGCAAAAAATCGAATTGCAAATGCGCTTTCTCCTAGCAGTGGAGAAATCAGAGCATAAATCCATGGAAGGAAAGGACCATGTTCGGGATATCCAAAATCTGGTTTTTGTGACCAGATGAAATAATAGACTTCATCATCAAGCAGAGGAGCCATGATATTGAAGTAACATTTGACGAAAAACGCCAGCATGGCCAATCCTCCCAGGAGAAGGACTTCTTTTTGGGAAAGATTATTTGACATCCACACTCAGAAATNAAATCTGGTGAATCAACACTCAGAATATTAGGGATTTAACCGCCTATAGATTTTTTAATTTTAAAAAAATCTTTTCAGGAAGTCCTCGAATGATCAGCATGATCCAAAACCAAAAAAAAGGAGTGTAAAGGACCGGCTGNTTTTTGGATACAGCTTTAACAATATCTGAGGCAGTTTTTTCTGGAGTGGAAGTAAGTGCTGGAGGAAGATTTAAATTCGCGGTCATAGCTGTTCTGACAAAACCAGGTTTGACCGTAAGAACCCTGACACCAGAGTTTTGGATTCGTTGTCGAAGCCCTGAAAGAAACGCGGTCAATCCTGACTTGGCACATCCATACCAATAATTACTTGCTCTTCCTCGGTCTCCAGCCACGGAACTGATACCTACAATCACTCCTGTTTTACGTTCNATCATGGNCTGAGCAAGGGATTCAAGAACCATCGCGGGACCCGTCAGATTACTTTTGACCACCTTTTCCATTTCTTCAAAATCCTTTTCCGAACGACTTTGCTCTCCTAGGTATCCAACTGCACATACCGCTAAATCCGGGAGGGGGTCCAATTGATTCAGAAAGGATTTAATCGACTTGACAGATTCTACGTCCAGCTTAAAAACTTCAACCTTTGAAGCCCCTCTGATCCTTAAATCTTCCCTGAATTCCTTCAAAGAATCCGTTTCACGTGCTGCAAGCTGCAGAGAACAGGATTGCTCTGCATACNCACGTGCTACTGCAATTGCAATATCGGATTTCGCTCCTATNACAAGAANATTTTGGATGGTTTCACTCATGCGATTAGNCCCAGTCTTNCTGCCTGTAAAGAAGTAAAACGGTTTTCCGGGTCAATTCTTCTTTTCACCTNTTTAAAAAGTCCTGATTCCAGATAACCCGCCTCAAACATGGATTTGCTCATTCGTGCGTCTTTGGTCAGGTATAGGCGCCCTCCTGATTGTACAACAATCTCATCAAGTTTTTGGAAAAGTGCTTCCGTACCACTGCAGTTTGGAAAATCCAGTGCCAAAGTATAGCCCTCAGATGCAAACGAGAGATAGGGTTCATCACGAGGACCGAATAGTTTCAGAATTGCGAGAAAGGAGCCTGTTTTAGAATCTGCGATTTCCTGCAAAAGACGTCGTAATTGTTTCGATCCATCNGGTTTTTTGGGAATGACACACTGATACTGGTAAAACCCTTTTCTGCCATAAATCCGGTTCCAATGATGAATATTGTCCAGTGGATAAAAATAAGACAGAAGAGGCACATATTGAGAATTTTCCCTGCTGCGAATCCGATGGTAGTAAAGGGAATTGAAGGTTTTGATACTCCAGGTGTTGAGCATGCCTGAAGGCAGTTGAACGGGCACCTTGAGTTTTTGTCTCAGATCCAGGGAAACCGCCCGATTTTTCAAATCAGCAGGAAGTTCGTCAAAGGCCGCATGTTCTCCCAGCATCAAAAGTGACCGCCCCAAATCTTTTCCAGTGGAAAGACAGTCGACCCAAGCCACGGAATACGTATATTGATGAGTGCTGTCAAAATGGTCTAACAGTTCATCGAGGGCTTTCATTTTAAATACCGTTTGCCGGATCCAGGAACTTTTGATAGGAATCATTTGAAAACGTAGTTTCAAAATCATTCCTGTCAGGCCCATCCCTCCGGCTGTGGCAAGAAACAGTTCCAGATTTTTTTGCCGGTCTACCTCATGCAGATGCCCTGAAGCATCCAAAAGAGTGAAACTTAATACGTGCTTTGAAAATGAGCCAGACTTGTGATGATTCTTTCCATGCACATCAGAGGCGAACATTCCTCCCACAGTCACGAATCGAGTCCCTGGTGTCACTGGAAGGAACCAGCCTTTAGGGACAAAAACACGAATTAGATCTTCTAAACATACTCCCGCCTCACATTCCAAGATCCCACTTTCACCATTAAAAGAAAGCAGCCTATTCATCTTAGGTGTCATCAAAACCTTGGGACCCAAGGAAGAATCTCCGTATGAGCGCCCCATGCCTCGGGGGGTCAAGGATTGGTTCTCTTCGAGGACTAGGCTGATTTCAGACTTGCTGTGGATTTCATAAAGACTTGCTTTGATCCGGGGACACCCTCCCCATCCCGAGATTAGTTCCTGTCTCATCCGTATAGCATCCAGGCAAAAAAACCTCCCCAGATCAGGAGATTAATTTGGGTAAATCGATCTTCAATCAGAATTCTTGTCGGATTCCCGCTCCTTTCCTCCACCAGTGCCAACTGCATGTAACGCAGGAGGCCAATGACAACAAATGCTGCGGTAAGGTAAAGCTTAGAACTGATGATTGGAATGGTCCGGTCCGCTGCGTGGCAGTATTGAAGATAGGCCACAATGACGACGGATCCCATGATGGTCATCGCCTGATCCAGAAAACCAAGGTTGTAACCTTTGATCGATGAGCGAGTTCGCTCCTCCCCACGCTGTTCACGAACCACATCATCCCTCCGCTTTGCTAAAGCCAGAAACAATGCCAATAAAAAAGTAAGTGTGATGATCCAGGATGACAGTTCGATTCCCGTAGCNACGCTGCCTGCTAAAAGCCTCAGCACAAATCCAACTGCGATGCACGAAACATCCAAAATGGCTATTTTTTTGAGATTAAGCGTGTATGCCAGATTTAAGACAAGATAGATACCAGCCACTGTCAACACCTGATGGTTTAAAAAAGCGAAACCTATGAAAAATGAAAACAACAACACGAAGATTCCCGTGATAAACGCAGTACGACCACTGATTGCGCCACTGGCAAGAGGTCGTTTACTTTTTTCAGGATGTCTTGAATCTGCAATCCGATCAATCCAGTCATTATAAACGTATACTGAACTGGCTAATGCAGAAAAACAGAGAAAGGTCAGGAGCGATTCCCTCATCACTTCAACCTCTAAAAAACTACCTGCAAAAAAAGCTGGTGCTAGTACAAACAGATTTTTAAGCCATTGCTGAGGTCTGAGCAGAACCATCACTGATTTACGCATAGATCCTTTGAGAAAGATGGCCTGACGGGTCAAAAAAAGAAATTAAAATACAAATAGAACCGTTGGAGAATTTAGGGATAAAATTTCGAATGAACCTGAGCATTCCACTCTTCAGGAAATTCACATCGCTTCATATGTTCCAGTGATTCAGATAATAACTTCGGATCATCATTCGAATGAAGAGATCTGCTCCCTTTGTGAACCCCAATTTTCACTTCAGGATCCTCCACACGATTGGTTTGGCTACAGCGTATACCCAGATCCGATTCCCATTCCAAAACGGACTCCCCGAATAGAAACTGGATATGCTTTAATTGTTTACTTTGATTGATCCAGAGGAAACAGAACACTTCAGGGTTATCTTCACATGCAAAACTCAATTGCCGGATACCGGAACTGGATATTTCTGATTTTTTGCTGCTGATTTCATAAAACCGGAAAGGATGAGCCATCATCCAAAACCCTTGTTTTTCGTGGAAATGCAATATAATTTAATAGNTNANACTATGCATANATTNAGCGTTATTTGCATCTTAAATCGTTAAGCTTTCATTGAGTTCCATCAAAATTCTGGTGAATGGTGCACGAGGCCGTATGGGTCTTGAAGCCGTTGAGGCCATTGAGAATGATCCTGATCTGACCTTAGTCGGACAGACCGATTTGGAAGATGATCTTGAAGTATCAATTCAGCAATCAGGAGCTGAGGCGGTTGTNGATTTCACTACGGCCTCTGTTGCTTTTTCAAACTGCAACACCATCATCCAGGCAGGTGCCAGGCCTGTGATNGGGACCAGTGGGCTGCTTCCGGAAGAGGTTGAAGAACTCCAGGGNCTGGCANAGGAAAAGAACATTGGAGGCATCATTGCNCCCAACTTTGCAATCGGGGCAGTTTTGATGATGAAATTCGCCTCGGAAGCAGCCAGGTACTTGCCTGANGCGGAAATCATCGAACTGCATCATGAAAAAAAAGNNGATGCTCCGTCTGGAACAGCAATAAAAACTGCAGCATTGATTGCCTCTTCGCGNCNCAGATCACCGGACCCTCTCGAAGAAAAAGAAATCCTTAGCGGTGCTCGTGGTGCCAGGGCGAACGAAATCCCTGTACATTCGGTTCGACTNCCTGGACTGGTTGCACACCAGGAAGTGCTCTTCGGAGGAAAAAGTCAAACCCTCAGCATCCGTCACGATTCCATCCATAGAGANTCTTTCATGCCGGGAGTC
Source organism: Deltaproteobacteria bacterium (assembly GCA_002683785.1). Taxonomy (GTDB): domain Bacteria; phylum SAR324; class SAR324; order SAR324; family NAC60-12; genus UBA1014. Next base: position 41,680 of record NYUB01000012.1, on the reverse strand, counting down.
TGCCTCGCGTGTAAAAAAGTGATGGATCTGAACCGGTTGGTTTATGGGCTTGAGCACCTTTTATGAACCTTGCTAAACGCCATTCCGAGAAACCTCCTTTTTTTTCATCGTATTTGATCCCCCGGATCTGACAATCACATAAAAAGAATAAATGAGCCTGATGCTTCAAAGGTTCTCATCTTTGATATATAAAATCACCTTTCCATGACATCGCTTCCAAAAACCTACGACCCCCACAGCTTTGAGTCGGAGATTTATCAACAGTGGGAAGAAAAAGGTGTATTCAGGGCAAACACTAATTCTGATGCTCCAGCCTTTACCATCTCCATGCCCCCGCCGAATGCTACCGGACAGCTTCATGTGGGTCANGCAGTCATGCTCGCTTTGGAAGACATCCTCATACGCTGGCATCGGATGATGGGGGATGAAGCTCTATGGCTACCAGGTACTGATCATGCGGCAATTGCCACAGAAAATGTCGTCCTCAACCAAATCCGAAACCAGGAAGGAATCCAGGATCCCAGGGAAACNTTAGGTCGAGAGGAAGTTCTCAAGAGGATTGCTGATTATGTNGAAAATTCGAGNGGGACGATCCGTAACCAAGTCAAGGCGATGGGATCTAGCTGTGACTGGTCTCGGGAACGCTACACCATGGACCCGCAGCTCAACCGCTGTGTAAATGAATCCTTCGTACGCATGTTCNATGAGGGACTGATCTACCGAGGACCCAGAATCGTCAACTGGGATCCGAAATTGATGACCAATGTTTCTGATGATGAGGTGGAAAGAAAGGAAACCCAGTCACCATTCTACACCTTTCAATACGGTCCTTTTCAGATCGGAACGGTCCGACCAGAAACCAAGTTCGGTGACAAATACGTGGTGATGCATCCGGACGATGAGCGTTACCTTGATTATCAACATGGGCAGACCTTTGAATGCGAATGGATCAATGGCCTGATTTTGGCGACAGTCATAAAAGATGATTCAGTCGACCCCGCATTCGGCACAGGAGTGATGACGATCACCCCGTGGCATGATCATACCGATTTTGAGATTGCGGAACGTCATCAACTCGACAAAGAACCCATCATTGATTTCGAAGGCAGGCTTCTTCCCGTGGCACAGGAATTTTCAGGAATGCCGATTGAAGAAGCCCGTTCGATGATTGTAGAAAAACTTGAGGCGAAGGGACTACTCGTTGGAGTGGATGAGAAATATANACACAGCAAATCCTTCAACAGTCGGGGAGGAGGAGCCATCGAACCTCAAATCCGGGAACAATGGTTCATCGATGTCAACAAACAATCCATCGAATGGAAAGGCAGTCAATCGAGCCTGCGTGAAATCTTGATCGATGTGGTTCGTTATGGAGACATCNAATTGGTTCCGAACCGTTTTGAAAACATTTACTTCCATTGGGTGGAAAATCTGCGTGATTGGTGTATNAGCCGTCAAATCTGGTGGGGCCATCGGATTCCAGCTTATTATCGTGGCGACGAGTTGAAAATTTCCATGCATCCGCCGGAAGGAGAAGGCTGGGAACAGGATCCTGATACTCTGGATACCTGGTTTTCTTCCGCGCTTTGGACCTGGAGCACCCTCATCGATCCAGAACTGGCCCAAGATGAAAGCATTCCTTTTGAAGAATTGCTCCGGCGAAGCCCTGATTTCCAAAAGTTTCATCCAACCCATGTCATGGAAACCGGATACGACATCCTCTTTTTCTGGATTGCCCGGATGATCCTGATGACCACCTACATGATCCGTGAGGTGCCTTTTCAGACCGTCTACCTGCATGGACTAGTACGCACTCGAGACGGAAAGAAAATGTCTAAATCAGATCCAGCCAACTGCATCGATCCTTTGGANAGCATTCGTGATTATGGAACGGATGCCCTCAGGCTGGCCTTGATTCAGGGAACCGGACCAGGACAGGATCTTAGGCTTTATCCTGAAAAGTTAGAAAGCTGCCGCAGATTTTCCAATAAAGTCTGGAATGCCGGGCGTTATATCCTGATGAACATTCCAGCCGGGACATCACTTGCTCCTCCGGAAACCGTCGATAACGAACAGGCCCAATGGCTACTCCATGAATTGGACCTTCTGATACAAAAAACCAGACAAGGTCTGGAAGCGTTTCGNCTTTCCGAGGTCATCGACAACCTGCGAAGTTTTTTCTGGGGAACGTTCTGTGACTGGTATCTGGAGATGGACAAAAGACCAGACCGTGGTGAAGAAGACAATCGAGTCCTGGCCTATGCCCTGAGCATACAACTTAAACTGCTCCATCCCTATATCCCATTTGTCACAGAAGCACTTTGGGAAAACCTTGGACAAAAAACCATGTTGGCGAGAGCTTCATGGCCTGAACCTCAAGGATTCACCTTTCCTGAAAGTCACCAAAAACTTGAGCTGGTCTGTGAATCCGTATCTCATTTGCGTGCTCTCCGTGAAAAAGCCAGCCTGGGACTCAACCAGAAAATTGACGCCAACATCGATTCAGAACAGCATTCAGAGGTTTTTGAAAGCCATTCTGATCTGATCCGTAGACTGGCNCGCATCAACACATTACAAATCAGGAAGGTNGAGGCCATTCCCAGTGGTGAAGCCCTCTCTTCTTATTTCCGAGAAACCTTGATAAGCATCGATGCTGAGGCTCTGGATTTCAGTCAGGAAATTTTGAACCTCCAAAAGCAGTTAAATCAAGAAATTCAGTTTTTGGAAAAAAGTCTTAGCAAACTTGAAAATTCTGGATTTCTGAATAATGCACCGGAAAAGATTGTCCATGAATTAAGAGAAAAAGTGGATTCATCTGAAAAAATGATTGAAGCCCTGAAAAAACAAGTCTATGAACTGGAACAATTGACAAGNTGAATNAAATCAGTACACCTTNATGGTGTGGGAAAANCTNCCCCTTTTTACAACATCACACCNCCTCNTAAATCAANAAAAANTAAAATGGNTCAANTGAAAACNGCTGTCATTGGTGTCGGCTATCTNGGCAGGTTCCACGCTCAAAAGTTCTCAAAACTTGATGGGTCGGATCTACTTGGTGTGATCGACAATGATGAAGTCAGGGCAAGAGAGGTTGGAATTGAACTCGGGGTTCCCTGCTTCATGAGTTTGGATTCGATGCCGGTCCTTCCGGATGCGGTCAGCATTGCAGTTCCAACGATTCACCATTACGAAATTGCTAAAAATTGTCTAGAAAAGGGGATTCATGTTTTGTTGGAAAAGCCCTTTGCCAGCAACCTTCAGCAGTCGGAAGCACTGCTGGATCTTTCGATCAAGCAGAAACTTTGTCTTCAGATCGGACACTTGGAACGCTTCAACCCGGTATTTGAAGAATTCCAGAAAAGCTTGAATGATGATCCCTCAGGAGAAGATTCAAAAACCAGTCAAGCCCCACAGTTCATTGAGTCGATCAGGATTGCACCTTTCCCGAAACGTGGAACCGATGTCGACGTGATTCTGGATTTGATGATCCATGATATCGACCTCATTCAATCACTCCTGAAAACCATTCCTGAATCAGTCGAAGCCNATGGAGTTTCTATCCTGACACCAACCACTGACATCGCCAANGCAAGGCTNCGTTTTGCAAACGGTTGTGTGGTNAATTTGACCGCGAGTCGGGTTTCGGACAAGGCAGAGAGGAAAATGCGTATTTTCCAGAAAGGAGCGTATCATTCCCTTGATTTTGGGACAGGACAGGCCCGCAGGTTGAGGGTTGATCTCAGTCAAACCGTCACTCCAGAAATGCTCCAACCTGAGGTTATTCAGTTAGATAAAGGAGATGCATTGAACAGTGAAATAGCCTCATTCCTTGACTCTGTTCGCAGTGGAGAAGAACCCCGGGTGAGTGCAGAAGATGGATTGGCGTCAATGCGCATTGCGTGGCAGATCAAGGAACAACTTCAACAGCAACAAACAGGTGTACAATGAAATGCCTGACATCCACCTTTGANGCTTGATTGCTATCATGTTGCTCTTCCGTTCCCACCTGATCCAGTTGATTCCCTCTTTTTTGATGGCGACGGTGATCATCACATTCGTCCTCTCCATGGATACTGTATATAAACTGATCACGATGATTATTGAAAGGGGAGTAGACCTGGCTACAGTGATGCAACTTTTGACCTATCAGCTTCCACAGTTTGTAAACATGACCCTGCCTTATGCCAGCCTGATGTCCATTGTGGTCTTTATGTCCCGACTTTCAACCGATTTTGAACTGACGGCCATGCATGCGGCCGGAATGAGTTCTTGGACCATAGGTAGTGCAGTGGTCTTCTTTGGGCTTTCTGTCACCCTTTTCGGCCTGTTGAACAGCCTTTGGCTAACCCCACTTGGTTATCGGGCTTTTGAAGAAGAANAACTGAGGTTGTTGAAATCCCAAAAAAACACAACCATCCAACCAAAGGTCCTGAATTACGATTTCAGCGGCAAAGTTCTCTACGTTCAAGAAAAAGACGAAAATGAACAACTTAAAGGAGTTTTCTTGAGTGAAAGGGATTTGGATTCCGATTCCATGATCACGGTATCAGAGTCAGGTTCCATCGAAATTCGTGAAAAAGAACAGGATCTTCTTCTTAATCTAGTCAATGGAAAAATCCATCTGCATCAACAAAAATCAAGCTACCGTATCATCGATTTTGAAAAACTTTTTTATGTTTTTAAAAGTTCCGAGATGTCACATGATGAAGACGGTGGGCACGTCTGGGGGAGGCCTACGAGTGAAATCTGGAACAGTCCGAAATTTAGTGAAAAGCGTGAACTTTTGATGCGATTGACCACCCCTGTTGCCTGCTTTGTCATCTGCCTCGCCATGTTTTCCCTCGGGNTCGTTGAACCCCGTCGGGGAAGAACCGCATCCTATCTAAGAGGACTGATCCTCATCACCATGTACTACATCCTTTGGATGGGTGCAAACGAGTTGATGGAAGACCTCAGCCCATCGGTGCTATGGATGCCTGCAGTGCTGACATTACTTTATGGCCTTTACAACCTTTTCAGGATCAATTTTCAACTCTCCGGACCGATTGAAGGCATGCGTTACGCAGGCAAGAGGAGTTTTCGAAAAATGATTCATGGTTAAAGGGATCAAGCAAAAGGTTCATGAAATGAAGAAAAACCCTCAGAAAAGGTTTTATTTCCGTTCTCTAAATATGATGGTTTTAGGATGCATCATAGGAGTTACCGTTTTTTCACAGAAACTCCACAGTGCGGAAGAAGATTTGATGCAGAAGGTTTCTTTGATCCAGAATCGCTATCAAAGCATNTCCAGTTTTTCAGGACAATTCATCCAGACCAGTTTTCGTAATGACGCAGATTCTCTTCCTGTCGTGGCCGAGGGCAAGGTAAGTTTTCTTCGCCCCGGTAAAATGCGCTGGGAATATCAAATACCCGAAGAACAACTTCTGGTGACCGATGGAGAAACCGTGTGGCTCTATGATCCGCTTTTGGAAAATGTTACCGTTCAGCAACTTTCCCGGATCACTGAAGTGACNGCTTTAGATTTCTTACTTGGAGTAGGAGATTTGAATCGGGATTTCATTCCACGAACCTTGAGTCGGGAACTGCTGAAAGCCCCCGAAGGCCTTTTGGTGGAATTGGAACCGAAGGAAAAACTGGCAAATCTTGATTTCATACAGCTTGAGGTCCATAAAGAAAATCATCACCTCAAAACCCTGCTGCTGATGGACCGTCAGGGAAATTATCGAACGATTGTCCTGAAATCGATGGAGTATAATCTCGATTTGGATTCACAACTCTTCCATTTCGAAATTCCTGAAGGAATGGAAGTCCTTCGAGCAGATTAATACTTTCATCAAGGTTTTGGAAAAAGTAACAATCTCTGTGTTGGCAATTTAAAATAAATCAAATCCCACTCTTCCCTTCTTAATGACTAANAACCATTCCCGTACCGACGGACGGAAAGATGATGAAGCCCGGACACTTGAGCTGATTCCGGATTATACTCTCAACGCACCTGGTTCGATTCTTGTTTCAACCGGAGAAACCAGGATCATCTGCACTGCAACTTTCGAGGAACAGGTCCCGGATTTCCTCAAACTTCNAGATAATGGTTTCAGGCATGGCTGGGTGACCGCCGAATATGGGATGCTTCCAGGTTCCACAGGAAAACGAAAACGTCGTGAAAGGCCCCAAATCGACGGAAGAACTCAGGAGATCCAGCGTCTGATTGGTCGGTCCCTTCGGTCCGTGGTAGATTTAAAAGCTCTTGGCAGGCACACTGTCTGGATCGATTGTGATGTGATTCAGGCAGACGGCGGTACCCGTACCGCTTCCATCACAGGAGGTTTTGTTGCCCTGGTTCTCGCATTGCGGAAGATGCAGGCAGAAGGACGGTTTGAAAGATTTCCGATTAACCGTTTCCTTGCCTCAATCAGTGTCGGTATCTTTGAAGGGCGACCACTTCTGGACCTAAAATATGATGAAGATGTGAAAGCGGAAGTCGACATGAATGTGGTCATGCTGGATAACGGGGATTTTGTGGAAGTGCAGGGAACGGCCGAAGGACAGACTTTTCCAAGAAATCAACTCAACCAGCTTCTGGATTATGCAGAAAAAGGAATCCGCTCCCACCTGAAAAATCAAAAACAACTCCTCGGCGACAGTCTTGGGGCTTAATTTTCCTGAAAACCTCTTGTTCATCAATTGATACCAAATCCGTTTAAATTCATCTGTTTCGAGATGCTGCAAGAAGAGTTGAAACAACCAAATTCTGATAGATTCTGATCGTCCATGTACCCCACCATTTTCAGTCTGGAAATCCCGTTTCTTGGAATTACTTTGGAACCAAGGTTTTACGGTTTATTTTATGCGATTTCAGTCCTGTTAGGAGCNCGCATTGTTTTAAGCGAGGTTCGCCGCCGCACAATTGCACTGACCGAGGATGAAGCCATGAATTGCACCCTGAGCATATTCTTGGCCGGGTTGATAGGTGGACGAAGTTATGAAGTGATCTTTGAATGGTCTAATTACTATGCCCATCAACCCTTTTGGAAAATCTTTGCCGTTTGGGAAGGCGGCATGGCGATTCATGGAGCGATTGTTCTCGGCCCACTATCGCTGATTGTCTACTGTTGGATCAAGCGCATTTCCCTATCGGCCATGTTGGATATTTCCGCCTTCTGCATCGTCCTAGGTCAGGCGATTGGCCGTTGGGGAAACTTCACCAATGGAGAAGCTGCCGGACCGGTAACCACGATATGGACCGGTATCGTCTTTCCGGCAGGAACAGCTGTCGACCGTTATGCGCAAGGGCAGNCGGTTCACCCAACCATGATTTATGAATCCTTGATGAATTTCATCCTCTTTGCNCTTCTATGGAAACTCCGCTTACGGAATTTTCGTGANGGAATGATCGGCGCTTTATATCTTCTCGGNTACTCCACCATACGCTCCCTATTGACACCATTGCGCATGGACAATCAGTTCCTGACATTGGGAGATAATATGATCCTGGCTCCTTATGGAATCAGTTGCGTGATGACCTTGATAGCCCTGATTTGGATCTTTAAGGGAAAACTTTGGTTGTATCAGCCAGATCTAAAGGGGCAGGTTCAGGATCTCCGTAAAAGTTCAAAAAAATCCTCTCCCAGCTAAAACCCTCCACATCTATTGGGACAAACCCGAATTGTTTTCATTGGACTGAATTGATACCCTTGAACAAAAATTGTATCCAACTATAAGATTCATCCATTCTATTAAATCCCATGACTNACAAGGATTCCTTCTCCAAACCTCTGGCAGTTCTTGGACAAAGGGAAATGTTTCAACGCCGCCATATCGGACCATCATCATTTGAGCAGGTTAAAATGCTCGAATCTCTGGGAATTGATTCCCTGGAGGCTTTAATCGATCAAGCAGTTCCTGCTTCGATACGAATGAAAAACNCTTTGGAACTTCCTTCTTCGATGACAGAAGTTGATGTTTTGAAAGAACTGAAATCCATCGCTTCAGAAAACCAGATTGCCCGTTCCTTCATAGGTATGGGGTATTACAATACGATCACTCCAAATGTCATCCTTAGAAATCTGCTAGAAAATCCTGGCTGGTACACNGCCTACACTCCCTACCAGGCTGAAGTTTCCCAAGGTAGGCTTGAGGCTTTACTNAATTACCAACAGATGGTCATGGACCTGACCGGNATGGATATCGCAAACGCATCACTACTCGATGANGCNACAGCGGCTGCAGAAGCAATGANCTTCTGCAGGAGGATTTCACGCAGCAAAAGCANNANTTTTTTTGCNTCCGATGATTGTCATCCCCAAACCCTCGATGTATTGAAAACCCGTGCAGAGCCAATGGGAATTGAATTGGTAGTGGGAAAAACTGAGGATCATCTGGAAACAGAATTTTTTGGATCTCTGATTCAATATCCCTCAACCACAGGGGAAATAACCGATATTTCTGCATGGATCCAGCATTGGCATCAATCAGAAACACTGGTATCCGTCGCTGCAGATTTACTGAGTCTGGTCCTCCTTAAACCACCTGGGGAACTTGGAGCGGATGTCGTCATTGGGAATTCACAGAGGTTCGGAGTACCAATGGGATTCGGCGGTCCTCATGCAGCCTTTTTTGCCACCCATAACCGATACAAACGTTCGATGCCCGGAAGGCTGATTGGCGTTTCTGTGGATGGACGCGGCAGACGGGCTCTAAGGATGGCTTTACAGACACGGGAACAGCACATTCGCCGTGAAAAAGCGACCAGCAACATCTGCACTGCACAAGTTTTACTGGCCGTCATCGCTGGATGCTACGCAACTTATCATGGACCAGAGGGACTCAAAGATATAGCAGGAAGGGTTCATCGCATGGCAATGCTGCTCGCCCAATCCCTGAAAAAACTTGGAGTAAACTGCAGCGAACATTTCTTCGATACCCTCAACATCGATGCCGGCAAAGAAAGGGACCAGATTTATGATCATGCGCTTCAAAAAAGGATGAATCTTCGTAAAACAGGAACCGAACAGTTGGGCATATCCGTTGATGAGACAACAACACTTGAGGATCTGCATCAACTCATCCAGATTTTTGCGGATGTCAAAATGAAAGGAAATTCATCTGCAGCAAACGGGCTGGATGAGTTAGATCAGACTTTGGCTTCTAAGGGTATCTCTGCTATTCCAGAAGATTTACGAAGAAGTTCGGATTTTTTAACTCATCCGGTTTTTAAACGCTATCATTCGGAAACCTCGATGATGCGTTATCTGAAACATCTTGAAGACAAAGATGTTGCCCTCAATCGGTCTATGATTCCGCTGGGTTCATGCACCATGAAACTCAATGCAGCAGTAGAAATGATCCCGGTTACCTGGCAGGAATTCGGAGGCATCCACCCTTTTGTTCCGGTTGAACAAACCCTAGGGTACCAAAAACTGATCGAAGAACTTCAAGACCAATTGATTCGCATCACTGGTTTTGAGGCGGTTTCAATGCAGCCTAATTCGGGTGCCCAGGGAGAATACACTGGTCTGCTTCTCATTCACCGCTACCAGATTCATCGCGGAGAAGGTCAACGAAACATCTGTCTCATTCCGAGTTCTGCCCACGGCACCAATCCCGCTAGTGCAATGATGGCTTCCATGAAAGTCGTTATTATTGAATGCGATGAAGATGGCAACATTGATCTTGAAGATCTTGAAGCCAAAGCCAAAAAACATTCTTCTGAACTCTCCGCTTTGATGATCACTTATCCCTCCACACATGGAGTTTTTGAAGAAACCCTGACACGGATTTGTGACATCATTCATCAACACGGAGGACAGGTATATATGGACGGAGCAAACCTGAATGCTCTTGTTGGTATCGCTCAGCCGGGAAAAATTGGACCCGACGTTCTGCATATGAACCTGCACAAGACCTTTTGTATACCCCATGGTGGAGGCGGACCGGGCATGGGACCAATCGGTTTCAAAAAACATCTCGCCCCCTTTGCGCCCAGCCATTCCGTTCGGCCCATTCCTGAAATCTCAGAAGAGAACAGTGCTGTTTCTGCTGCACCTTACGGAAGTCCGGGAATCCTTCCAATTTCATGGGTTTACATCAAGTTAATGGGTGCTCAAGGACTCCTGAAAGCAACGCAGGTGGCCATCCTCAATGCCAATTACATTGCCTCAAGAGTCAGAGAACACTTCCCGGTGGTATATACCGGAAACAAGGGACGAGTCGCCCATGAATGCATCATCGATGTCCGTCCCTTTCGGGAAACGGCAGGCATCACCGAAGAGGATGTGGCCAAGAGGTTGATCGATTATGGGTTCCATTCCCCCACCATGTCATGGCCGGTGGCAGGAACCTTGATGATCGAACCCACCGAAAGCGAGCCGTTGGAAGAATTGGACCGTTTCTGTGACGCCTTGATTGCCATCCGTGTGGAAATCCGAAGGCTTGAAGAAGGTGAATGGGATGCCGACGACAATCCCCTGCACAACGCTCCTCACACCGCCGAGGATCTTGCCGACCCTGAATGGAATCACTGCTACACTCGAGAAGAGGCCGTCTATCCACTACCAGGTTTGCGGATCAACAAATACTGGCCTCCCGTCAACCGAATCGACAATGTCTTTGGGGACAGAAATGTTGTCTGCTCCTGTCCGCCCATTGAAAGTTATCAGGAAGTCGAAGCCTAAGTCCTGATCCTCGGGATCTGATGCACAACATGAATGAGATTGGATCTCAGAAATTCAAACCTGAAGGATTGTGTTTTGGACTTCCTTTTGAAGAATACAGGCAGTCCCCAGGTTTGAATCAAACCACCCTCAAACAATTTCTTGATACTCCAAACCGTAAGGGATCCTCGATGATCAACCAGCAGGCCTGCCTTCGAGGCAATGCAGGACACTGTCTGGTTCTGGAACCTGATCGATTTCACCAAAGCTACGTTCCGGCACCTCAGGGACTACGATGCAGGAGCAACTCAGGTCAAGCCCGCTGGAAGGCCTTTGCCGATCAGCATCCTGGAAAAACAGTCCTGCCTCGCAATCTCTGGGATCAACTGATGACTTCAGAACGGGCCTTGGCCGTCCATCCCCGGGTGTCTGATTGGATGTCCGAAGGACATGGAGAAACATCCCTTTTCTGGCAAGATCCAGAATTTTCCCTTTCCTGTAAAGCCCGACTGGATTGGTTCAATCCTTCTCAAAATGTGATTTTGGACCTCAAGTTTTCAAACAACGGCAGGGAAGATTATTGCAGAAAACAGATGTCTCAAAATCATTACGACCTTCAAGCTGCCTGGTATTGTCAAGGAATCGCTGAGGTTCAGGGTGTATTTCCGCAATTTGTACTGATATTTGTTGAAAACGTCAAACCCCACCGCATCCAGCATTTCATCCTCTCCAGCAGGGAATTGGAAGAGGGAAAAAGCAAGATCCAAAAAGCCCTTAAGGCCATGAACAAAAAGGCCGATACGCATGATTAAAATTGTGGAAGCCGTTTCCGCGGTTTTTTGTTTTCAAGGCCAGATTTTTTCAGTGATCAGGCAGAATCACCTGGATGTCTTCCCTGGTTACAATGCCTTTCCTGGAGGCAAAATCGATGACCAGGATCTGCCTTCCAGAATCGCTTCCAGTTTCCCAAAACTCAACTCTGTCCATCTCAGTGCCCTCTGCCGTGAGATGAAGGAAGAATTGAGTTTTGATCTCGAAAAGGCATTCGCAGAGGACAAAATAATTTCGATTGAACCGCTTGCAGAGATCTTCGCTCCTTCGTTTGCGCAGATCCGTTTCAGAAACTGGTTTTACCGTATCGATTTGAAGGATCCAGCAGAATTCATTTTGGATGAAGGAGAATTTTCTGCTGGAAGCTGGATCAACCCGCCAACCTTGCTTAAAATATTTCATCAAGGAAAAGCATTGATGGTTCCGCCTTTAAGGACGATGCTCAAACAACTGATCCAGGATCCAAACCTAAAACAGATGGGAGATCTTTCCATTCATTTTGATGACTCTCGGGAAATCCCTGAACTGGAAATGCTGGAAGGCGTTCGGATGCTGATGGTGCCCTCACACACCCTCCCTCCTGCAGAAAGGACCAATGCCTTCCGTCTGGGTGATCCGGACTCACCCCAGATCCTGGTCGACTCTTCACCAAAATCTGATGAAACCTACCTCCTTATGCTTGAGCAGATGAAACAGGAAAATCTGGATGCATTGTTTCTCACTCACCACCATCCGGACCATCATCAGTTTGCCCCAGATCTGGCACGTGATTTACAATTACCCATACTTCTCAGTCAGGATTCCCACAGCCGGATTCAACAGAAATTCGGAGAGGACTATTTTCGAGGAGTTGAAATTAGAATGATTACGGATGGTGAAGAGTTAACACGATGGCATGGAGAAACGGTCAAGGTATATGCAGTACCAGGACATGATGCAGGTCAACTGGCTCTGGCTCCGGAATCATTATCCTGGTTCATCGTTGGAGACCTGATCCAGGGTATTGGGACAGTTGTCATCTCAGAACCTGAAGGAGACATGACAACTTATTTTCAGACCCTCGAAAAAGTCATTGCGCTTCAACCCTCTGTGATCATTCCCTCGCATGGAATACCGATGGGAGGAACTTACCGTATCGAGGCGACCCTCCAACACCGACGAGAAAGGGAGAAACAGGTGCTCCAACTTTTTCATCAGGACAAAACGGAGGATCAAATGCTTCAATCGATCTATCAGAATATACCTCAAGGCCTCTATCCTTATGCCTTGAAAAACATCCGTTCCCATCTCAGAAAACTCCGTCAGGAAAATCTACTTGTTTGAAAGTTTTCTTCTCTTGAAATGAAACCCAAAAAGAAATCCGTTCTGAGCTTACTGGATGATTCAGGAAAGCTTCTGTCTGCGAAACAGATCCGGGGGGCGCTTGGCCTCAGCAAAGCCCACACTCCCAAAATCAGAGCCTTACTTTCCAAAATGGTGAAGCAAGGGAAGCTTATTCAGAAGGGAACTGTTTATGGAAGCAAAAGACTCCTTAAGACCCAGTATCAGCAACCTTCATTCCAAATGGATGGGCGTAATCGGAAACATTCCAGAACATCATTCAAGCCATCGAAAGGCCATGTTAAACGCCTCAGAGGTTACTTCAACCAGAATCCGAAGGGATTTGGTTTTGTCAGCATAGGTGGAGGTGAAGCCGATCTTTTCATCGGTGAATCCGACATCGGTTCTGCGCTGGAAGGAGACCGGGTTGAAGTAGAAATGCTTGCGGCAAGAGGCTATCGGGGACGTCGCAAAGGCAGAGTGGTCTCTGTGCTTGAACGAGCAACTAAAGGATTTCTCGCAAGGCTGGAACAAAAAGGGAAAAAGCTTTATGCAATCCCTTTGAACCCCCGCATTAGGTTGCCACTTGTTCTCATTAGTCATGAAGAACCATCTGAAGATGCGGAACAGGGAAACCTTGTGGAGGTCGAACTTTCTGAATCTGATCAAAAAAGTGGACCTCTTATTGGAAAAATCCTTCGAGTGCTCAAAGAAACAGGAGGCCTCGATCTGGGATTTGAAATAATCCTCCGGGATAACGGCATCCGGACTGAATTTCCTGAAAATGCAATTTGGGAAGCCAATTCTTTTCCAAAACGCATCCTACCTCAGCAACATCCCAGAAGGGTTGATCAGAGGCATTTGCCTTATGTGACCATTGACGGCAAAACTGCACGTGATTTCGACGATGCAGTCTGTGTCCAAAAAATCGAACGCGGAGGATACCGTCTTTATGTTGCCATAGCCGATGTGGCGCATTACGTCACCCCGGGTTCGGCCATCGATGAAGAAGCGCGAAAACGTGGAACCAGCGTCTATTTTCCGACTCATGCCATACCGATGCTACCAGAAGCGCTTTCCAACGGATTATGCAGCCTGCGGCCGAATGTGAACCGACTCGCTTTGACCTGTGAAATGCAGTTGAACCATGAAGGTGAATGTATCGATTACCGTATTTATGAAAGCCTCATCCGAAGCCAGGCACGGTTGGATTACGACGGGGTTGCAAATTTCCTCAATGGTAAGAAAAACACCATTCCACAGACTGAAAGGCATGAATCACTCAAACTGATGCAGGAGTTGATGAATGTGCTTGTGGAAAAAAGAAATCGCCGGGGAGCGATCCAGTTTGAATTTTCAGAATCATCTGTAGAATTCGATCATCAAAATCGAATGACCGGAATGTCACGGAAATTTCAGTCGATTTCGATGAAATTGATCGAACAATTCATGTTGGAAGCCAATGAAACCGTGGCCAGGCATTGTGTCAAAAGGAAGCTTCCATCACTCTACCGTGTTCATCAGCCGCCTTCGGATCTGAAACTGATGCAATTGAAAAAAACCCTGACCCATTACGGTGTCAGCTCCAACACTGTCAATCTTAGCGATTCTTTTGGGTTCAGTAAGGTTCTGAACCAACTGCGGGAACTTCCCCAGTTCGAAGCCTTGCAGGTGGTGCTTCTGCGCAGCATGGCACTAGCAGTCTATCAAACTCGTAACCAAGGCCATTTCGGTTTGGCTGCTGAATTCTACACTCACTTTACTTCCCCAATTCGGCGTTATCCTGATCTGCTGGTCCATCGAGCGCTGAAGTCGGAATTCTCGAAATCTCAGAATAAAAATGCTTCGAAAAAAAGAAGTTCAAAACAAAAAATGTTGGAAGAGGTTGATCGAGAAATCGCTCTCAAATGTTCTCAACAAGAACGTAAAGCAGAAAAAGCAGAACTTCAAAGTGTGGATCTGATGAAGTGTGTCTTTCTGGAACAACACACTGGAACTGAATATCAGACTGTGATCCGATCTCTTGACAGTCGAAGCATGAGGGTCGAACTGGAAGCCCATGCCTTGGAATGGAACATCCCCATCGAGATCCTCGATGATGACCGTTATTTTTTTGATCCGGAACGTCTGTTTCTTTCAGGAAAAAGGCAGGGGCGACTGATACGGATTGGCCAAAGGCTCAAACTCAAACTGCTCCGTGTGGATGTGATCCAGAGAAAGCTTGATTTCGGTTTTGAAGACTGGCTGAACTGAATCAAAAAGAAGGCGCATTTTCCTATTTCAGCATGATGCTGATTTTCAGTCCGAGCCCTTCCTCACCCATCGTACTCGGACTTCCTCTCTGAGTTTATAATTTCTGCGTGTGATGGCCTGAATCCCCTGATTGGATTCACGCATGACCTCAGGATTCCAGGTGATTTTTCGTCTCTCTTTCTGTTTCAGGCATAGGAACGGAGCACATTTCGGGTCATGGAAAATCAAGGATTGGTCCTTCACTTCATGAACCGTCTCTCGTTGAAAAGTTTTTACCCAACGACTGCGGATCCATTCAGGAACGGGAGGAGTTGCAAAAACATCAATGGAAATCAGGCAAAAGAGGATGACCCCTCCAGTCCTTATGATTCTGAACGATCCTAGCAGATCCATCTCCATGAATTTGAATGAAAAGATTCAGACTGTTCATGGAAATCATGCCTGCAAACCGGTAACAAAACAAGCGAAGTTGAATTGACAGAACCTTAGATAAAAACAGCTGAATGGGATTCAGCTGTTTCAGTTGACGGACTGCTTCTTTTTCAATTCTTGCTGAAGCACACTTTGCATCATTTCCAGAACCTGGGGAATCGCTCCTTTCTGGAGTTCAAACAGTCGGATCAGTTTTTCATTGGCATTCAGACTCTCATTCAACTGGTCCAAAGTCATTTGACTCGCATGAGATTCGAATTCAATTCGCTCCTGATCCTGAGAGGAAGCCATCACAGTTAGAAAGGTAGAAAAAAAGGAAGGGAATGCTGGATAAACGTTTTGGAGATATTCAACGTTTCTGGTATTGCCTGACTCTTTCCAGACCCTGATCGATGGTTTTCTGGATGGTCTTTCGTGAAGACCCCATCGCGTTACCGACCTCACGCAGCATTTCCTGTTCTTCAACATCAAAATCCCGGTCCACTGTTGCAATCTCAACAAGTTCAGCAAGTATCCGTTCCTGATCCTTGTCGGAAAGACCAAATACATTACCAAGGGTGATTTCTCGATTGAGGAGGACGGACTCTTCGATATCTCGGACATGCTCGGGGTCTTCCAAAATATGGATGGCACCATGCAGATAAACCCTTTCATAGAGATCGATCCGTCCGTCGGCAAGGATCAATTTGGTAATCGCCTTCGCATACCAAAAACGTTGATCCTCACTCAGGTGATCCATTTGAACCATGTTCAACTGCTTTTCCGAATTCTTGAACTGCTCTTCACTTTCACGCAGGATTTTGATTGAATCCAGCGCTTTCCGGGCTGCCTCGTTGCCTTCTTCTGCTGCCTCATGAAACCAGTAGTAGGCCTCTTCTACATTTCTGGGGACTCCTTTCCCGTGAAAATTAAGAATACCCAGATTGTACTTTGCCCTCGTATAGCCTTTGACTGCTGATTCATGAAAAAGCTGGTATGCCTCTCCGGCTCCACCTGTTTTACGTGAAAGCAATACACCCTGTTTAAAAAGCTCTTCCGCTTCAGCCAACAAGGCTGTCTGTCGTTCATCGAGTTCCTCTTTGCGGTTCGGGTCGTGAAGCTTAACCCTCCCAGGAAGAAAAATTTCCTGATCATGGTCGTCTTCCGCCTTTGCCATAAAAAGTAAGGTATCTCCAGGTTCGACCATCACATCATTATTCGGATTGCAAAGCATCCGCCGGTCGTAGGCCCGAATCAGTCCTAGGGAAAGGTAGGAATATTCATTCTTGAGATCCAGGAGAGTTTCTATCCATGTCTTCGGCACCCACTTCTTATTGAATTGCCGGGAGAAGATTCGCTCACTGGGCGGTTCTCCGGAAATGATGCTCTCGATCAGGACTCCCGTTCCAGGATGGGCAGACGTTTGTGAAAGCAACGGCGCGGTCAGTTCACGGGTATTGATGCAAAAGTCACAACCTGCTTTCAAAAGCTGCTGGTCGAAATCATCTTCACGGTAACCAGCCACAGTAAAGATGGCGCCTCCGGTGATCCGTTCCAGTTCCAGGACTGTAATCAGAGTCAATCCATCATGTTCATGATCCACAAAGGCCACCTTGGCATCCGAAGCACCAGCCTTTTTCAGGGCTTCAGACGAATAGGAGCAATCCAGAATCCACTCAATTTCAAGGCGCCCCTGGTCCACTTCCTCGGGATTGACTTCTGAAATCACAATGATTCCATCAAGGTTATCCAGAAAAGAAAGTTCTCTCAAAATGGATTCCAGAAAGGCAGGATTGTCGGAGCAGACTAGGATGTTCCCCTGGTTTTCAATTTCTGCATCTCCCTGGTAATCAATGGCGTCCGATGTTTCGTCTCCCTGAGGCCTTTCTTCTGGAGGAACCAAAGTCAACACCTTGAGTTCCTCAAAGAGGGTGAAATCAGCATCCGGGTTGATCATCACCGTGTTTTCTTCCATCAGTCCCATCGGCAGCAAATCTTTGTGGCGTTTCCATTCCTCTGTCAGTTCTAGCCAGGTTTTGCCCACATCTTCATGAGACAATTCGTGATTTTCCAGAGAAGGTGTTCCTTTCTGATAAATGCTTCCGTAGCGAGTGTAGTCCCCACGGACAATCAATTGCATGATCCACCAGGAAGATCCCCTGGATGTGAAGGAGCTAACCATCATCGGAACCTGCAGTTGATAAGGATTGACAGCATGGTCACAGCCCACATCTTCAAAAAGCTGTTGTTTCCCGACCCCCTGGTATTGGACCATCGTCACAGCCTCTCCGTTGGTCAACTGTTCAATCTGCATCACCGTCATCAGACAGTGACTATCATCCTTCAAACAGACATAGGCGATGAATGCTTTCTGGGCATTGGCTTTCTGCAGGATACGATAGCGATAGGCGTCTCCGGAAACCCAGGGAATGTTTTGATCTAACGGATCGCTCTGCATCGGGTGCTTTTCAAAGGGACAAACCAGCACCACCCTTTCCTGGTTGACGAAAGACCGATTTTCTTCAAGGATTTTCTGGATAAAAATCATGTCATCCGAACAGACCAGGATATGATTCTGCATCTGCACTTCAGCCAATCCACGCTCTTTGGCCCCTCGATGGCTGACCAAGCGGTCTGAAACCAATGAAATGATCAGCGCCAACTGAATCAACCCTGCACCCATGACCAGAATGCTGAAGAGTTGTCCTCCGAGCGTGACCGGAGCAAGATCCCCGTAACCGAGTGTGGTCAGGGTCTGGACCGTCCACCAGAGGCTACTGAAAATGTTGTTGAAGGCGCTGTTAGGATTCCCCGTCAGTACATACTCGAAGAACCAGATACCGATTGTGGAGACAATCAGCAGGACCGGGATGTAGATCAGCAGAAAAAAACGAGTTTTCATTTTGATGGAGCAATATTCAAAACTGTCTCATCAGAGAAAATTAAACTAGAAATACTTTTAAGAATGCATGAGTTGGACCAGTGAAAAAACATTAGGAAGCAGTTGGAACCCATTCAAAATGCATAGGAATTGCTTTGCAATGTTTGCTGATTTTACATCTTTCTGTATTCTTGAGAGAGGTCACTGAACAGTACCATGAGAAAGTTGAACCGTTACCCATTGAAACCTAACTTCATAAAGGTATAAAAAATGATTAGTTATGATGCCAGTAACCGTCTACAGGTTATTCTATCTTATCGAGGAACAATCCTGCCATCAGTATTGAGTTATATGTTATGGATACTGATCTGGACAGGAATGCTATTATTTTGTTTCAAATACTTTGATTTGAAATATGAGATGGGAAGCCAACTGCATACTTTTCTTGGTGTAGCATTGGTATTTCTTCTGGTTATGCGTACCAACTCTTCTTATGACCGTTATTGGGAAGGTAGAAAACAACTAGGCGCTTTAGGAATTACAGCCAGAAACTTAGCGGTCAAATCCAATTCTATCATTCCAGATTCCGAACAGGGTTTTAGGACTGAAATATCCTCTCTAATCGGAGCATATGTACTTTGTGTAAAGGAACACATCCGGGATGGTATCACCAACAAAGAACTCAAAGGTTTATCAACCGCAAACAAAGAAGAGATAGAAAATTTCTCAAGTCCTCTTAATGGAATCTTATGTATTCTTGGGAAAAGACTCCGCTCCTGTGTTGACCAGAAATGGATGCATCCACCTGAATTTGGAAGTTTCAACGGCAGTCTCGATGATTTGCAGGGAGTTCTTCGTGCTCTTGACAGAATCCGCTTCACACCGCTTCCTTTTGCGTACGTGAACCAGTTAAAGGTTTTCATGATGATTTATTTGGGAACACTACCCCTGGTCCTCATACCTAAATTTGACTATATGACTCTTGTTGGAATGTTCTTCGCCGTTTATGCTTTTGTAGGAATAGAAGAAATCGGCCTTGAAATCGAAGACCCCTTTGGAGACGATCCGAATGATCTTCCAATTGAACAGATCTGCCAGGGGACTAAGCGAGATGTTGCTGAAATCCTTGGAGTGAAAAACACCTGAAGGTTTTTCGGAGTTACCGTCCCTCTTCAACCGATTGTTTCGTTTGGCTTGGGACGGGTTCTGGAGGCTGTGAACATGGATAGGCAAAGCAGGAGGATGATCACAAAATAAGCAACTCTCCAGCCTAAGGTAAATGCTTCCAAAGAACCTTCCATTTTCCCAACCTGAGACAGTTCAATATCAAATCCCTGAAATGTCAGCACTGCCGATATAACGGCGGTGGCAATCGCTTGCCCAGTCACATTTCCTGTGTTGCGTGTTAAATTGATCAACGCCCCGACCGGTCCGTATTTTGATTTCGGGGTGGCATTCAAAGTGATCACCTGGTTCGGGGTGGCCCAGAGGCCCATGGAGATTCCATTCACAAAAAGTGTCACAACAATCAGCAACAGTGGTGTTTGCTGATGATACCAGGCCATCAACATGCCGTTCAGGGCCGCTAAAAAAAATCCAAAAATCACGAACCTCCTTGGGCCAAAAATATCAGAAAGCCGGCCACCGCTTTGTGCTCCGATTCCCATCCCAAGAGCTCCTGAAAACATCAACAGTCCAATTGTCATTTCGTTCATTCCACGAATGTTCAAGAGAAACACCGGCAACAGAAGCATTCCTCCAGAACGACTCATGAAACCCAAAAAACGGGTCAGAGAGGCATAGCTGAAGACCGCGCTGGAAAAGAGTTTTAAATCGAGCAGGGGGGAACCGGTTTTCAGTTCCCAAAAAATGAAGGTCCGCAGCAAGATCAGGGTTCCTGGTATCCCGATGAGCAAAATCCAGAAATCATTTTCCGAGGGGAAAGGGCTGTTGAGGGTGAGGACAAAAAACAGCATCAATAACGCTGAGAGACACGCACCAGTCCAGTCGAAAACAGTATCCTCAGCCTGAAACGAACCGATCCGGGCATCATCCAGGATTAGAAGCCCCCAAAAAAAGGCCAGCACAGCTGGAACTGCAACTGCAAGAAAAATAACCTGCCAGGGGAAGAATTGAAGCAGCACACCAGCCATCACAGGTCCACCAGCAGATCCGATCGCAACAACAGTCGTATGGGACCCGATGGCTTTACCTCGTTCGTGTTGTGGAAAAACTGAAACCACTATGGCCGTTCCCACTCCCTGACCCATCGATGCTCCAATCCCCATCACCACCCTTCCCAAAATCAGCATGAAGAGGCTTTCCGCAAGATAACAGACCAGACTTCCAACGATGAACAGGCCAATCCCGGAAACCAGGGTTTTTTTCCTGCCGATCAGGTCTGAAAGCCTCCCCATTGGCAGCAACAGGGCCGTCACAGTGAGGGAAAAGGCAATCACAATCCAGGAAACCTCACGCAGGGTCACAGCAAAATCACGGGCAATCACGGGGAGCGCCAGAATCGTGATGTTCATACTCATCACCATTGTGAACAATGAAAGTGCCACGGCCAGAAAGGCTTTCCATTTGTAGTCACTCAAAAACATGAATCCTTTATTTCCTGCAGATTGAACTGGTAGGAATCAACCCAATCAGAAAAGGAGATGATCATTAAAGTGGGAAGGATGCCTATTCCCGCAAAATGAAATTCGACATCCAGTTACCAATGGGAATGGATGGCGAACCATCCGGACCTTGTTGAAAGGCCGAGCAGGTAAAGAATTGATTTTCCGGAAGGCCGGGGCTCTTCCCTTTTCAGAGAAGAGCCTGAAATGAAATTCAGTGCCGGAGGTGCTTCATTCGGGAAGTTTGTCGTCAATCCCTTTGACGTACCAGTTCATTGTAGTCAACATCGGATGATCACCTGGGACTTCGCCAGCCTTGATCCGAAGTTTTCCACTTTGGTCAAAAACCGGGCCGGTGAATGGATGGAACTTTTTACTTCGAATCGATTCCATGGTTTCCCGGGCCAAGTTGGCCACATCCGTGGGCATATTTGTGAATGGGGCCATTCCGACCATTCCCTCTTTCATTCCATGCCAGGTGTCACCACCACCTTTCCAGGTTCCCATCATTGCATCCGCGGTGCGCATCACATAGTAGGCTCCCCAGTTATCGAGGATTGCCGTCAATTGGGTGCTGGGTGCAAATTTAATCATGTCCGAGGCCTGGCCGAAGGCATTGATACCCCGGTCAGCAGCAGCCTGAAGTGCGGCGGTACTATCGGTGTGCTGGGTAATTATGTCAGCTCCCTGGTCCATCAAAACCTTAGCGGCATCTGCTTCTTTTGGCGGATCAAACCAGGAATAAACCCAAACGATTTTGACTTTGATGTTTGGATTTTGGGACTGTGCTCCAAGCATGAAGGAATTGATACCTCGTACCACTTCAGGGATCGGGAAGGAAGCAATGTAGCCGATCACACCGCTTTTTGACATTTTCCCAGCGATCACTCCCTGGACATAACGTCCCTCATAAAACCTGGCACTGTATGTGGCGACGTTTTGAGTCTGTTTGTAACCGGTTGCGTGTTCGAAATAGACATCAGGAAAACGCTTCGCCACTTTGATGGTGGGTTCCATGTAGCCAAAAGAGGTGGTGAAGATCAATTTGTGCCCGGTTTCAGCCAGTTTGGCAATCGTTCTTTCTGCATCCGGTCCCTCAGGAACGCCTTCGATGAAGGTGGTTTCCACGTGATTACCAAGCATGTTCTCGACCTCAAGTCTGGACTGGTCATGAGCGTATGTCCATCCATGGTCTCCCGGAGGGCCGATATAAATGAATCCGACTTTCATTTTGGCTGCGGAAGCAAAGCTCCCAGCGAAGATCAACATGACTGCCAGAATCAGCGCCTGTTTCAGAATTATTTTCATACTCAACTCCAACTCTTTAAGGATTTAGATTCAAAGTTTAACGTGCCGCCCTAAAAGGCTTACCCAGGCAAGCCGGGGCATTGAGACGGATTCTCGTGGCATCTTTAGAGATCAGGACGAGAACCACAATCGTTGCCAAATACGGTAGCATGTTTAAAAAAGATGCAGGAATACCAAGCCCGAAAGCCTGGGCATTCAACTGCACGATGGTTATCCCTCCGAAGAGGATGGCACCCACCAAAACCCGCCATGGCTGCCAACTGGCAAAAACGACCAGAGCCAGGGCAATCCAACCACGGCCCGCCGTCATCTGTTCCGCCCAGAGTGGAGTATAAACGAGGGAAAGGTACCCGCCGGCCAGGCCAGCCATCATTCCGCCATAAAGCACAGCTCCGAATCGGATCAGGACTACAGGATAACCCAAAGCGTGGGCGGAAACATCAGAATCTCCCACTGCCTGAAGGATCATTCCCCAACGTGTTTTTTTCAGGAAACGATCCGTAAGAAGCAACATCACAAAACCCAGATAAACTAGCAAATCATTTCCAAACAGGAGTTTTCCTAGCAACGGTAGGTCACTGAGCACCGGGATATAAATCTGGCCCAGACGGTCAATGGTTTTCCCGACATAGTCAAAACCGACCAGGGCGGAAAGACCGGTGCCGAAAATGGTAAGAGCCAAACCGGTCGCAACCTGGTTGGAGAGAAAAATCAGGGTGAGTACTGCAAATATCAGTGCAGCCAGCATTCCGGCCAGCAGTGCACTAAGAAGCCCGATCAGTGCACTTCCCGTAAAGGATGCTACGGCAAATCCGAAAACTGCACCAACCAGCATCATGCCTTCCACACCCAGATTGAGTACTCCTGATTTTTCACAAATCAATTCCCCGGTTGCCGCAAACACCAAAGGGGTGGCTGCGGTCAGCATTGTGAGAACCGACGCGATGATCAGGTCAATCATGAAGCTCCGGCTGTTCTTGAAATAAACCTTACCCGGTAATGAGTCAGCAGATCGAAGGCCAGCAGATAGAAAAGAATGATTCCCTGGAACAAACCGGTTACAGCTTTTGGTAGCCCTGCGGAAACATGGGCATTTTCTCCACCAATGTACGTAACAGCGATGATCATTCCGGCGAGAAGCACTCCCCTTGGATCAAGCCTTCCCAGGAATGCGACGATGATCGCGGTGAATCCGTAGCCGGGGGAAATTTTCGGCATCAGTTGTCCAATGGTTGATGTTGCCTCGATGATTCCGGCCAGTCCGGCAAAGCCTCCTCCTGCGAGCAGGGAGATCCAAATCATCTTTTTCGGGTTTATTCCTGAATAGCGGGCGGCCAAAGGTGCGGATCCAAAAACCCGGATACTGTAACCGAAACGGCTTCTGGATAAAATAATCCAGGCCAGGATCGGAATCAGGAATGCGATCACGGAACCAAGATGGAAACGGTATCCCCGGAACAGCATCGGCATCAAGGCAGCATCAGGGAACATACGGGTTCCAGGAAATCCCCAGCCCTGGGGGTTCCTCCAGGGGCCCTGAACCAGATGAATCAGCAGAAGCTCGGCAACGTAGACCAGCATCAGCGATACCAGGATTTCATTGGAGTTGAAACGAGTCTTCAATAATGCCGGAATCGCAGCCCAGACCATTCCTCCCAAAATTCCGAGCAGGAGCATTGCCGGAAGGATCCAGGGGTTCGTACTTTCATGAAAATAGACCGCAAGGCTGCTTCCGAAGAGGGCTCCTAGAATGTACTGACCTTCCGCGCCGATATTCCAGACTCCCGCACGGAACCCGATGGAAAGCCCGATTCCAATCAGAATCAAGGGCCCCGCCTTGACCGCGACCTCAGAAAGACTGGAACTGGTGGTGAGGGGGTCGATGAAATAGAGGTAAAGCGTGGTGCCAGCAGATTTTCCCAGGGCCATGAAGATCAATGCCCCGGTCAGGGCAGTGAACAGCATTGCCAGCAACGGAGAGAGCCAGGCGGCAAGACTGGAATGGCTCACTCTTGGTTCAAGCCGCAGCATTTCCGGATTTCTGATCGTGGCGCATGCCCATCAACAGTCCTACCTGTTCTACCGACATTTCATGGGCCGCTTCAGCGAGTGAGAGGGTGCCTTGGGAGATGACCGCAATCCTGTGTGATAAAAGGAAGATCTCATCAAGATCCTGGGAGATAAGCAATACCGCCGCACCGGATTCTGCATAAACCTGTATTTTCCTGTGAATTTCTGCTGCCGCACCTGCGTCCACACCCCAGGTTGGCTGGGAAATGATGAGAAGTTTGGGATGCTGCAGGATTTCCCGGCCAACAATGAACTTCTGCAGATTTCCCCCGGATAGGCTGCTTGCCAGGGCCTCTTCCCCGGTGGTGCGTACATCAAAATCATCAATGATCTGATTAGAAAAGTTTGCCACGGCAGGCCAGTTGATCCAACCGCGTTTGTCGAAGTGCATCTGGTCCGCGGAGGTTAGAAAAGTGTTTTCCGAAAGCGTCATTTCCGCAACCGCGGCATGTCCCAGCCTTTCCTCAGGCAGAAAGACCGCGCCCAGCATTCGTCTTTGTATCGGGTTCAGGGTGTTCACTTCCTTACTGAGCATCCTGATCGCTCCGCTTGCTGGAGATCCGGTTTCCCCCGTCAAAATGCCCATCAGTTCTCCCTGACCATTCCCGGCAATCCCTGCAATTCCCAGCACCTCCCCTGAGGAAACGTGAAAATGAAGATCCGAGAGTTTTACTCCATGAGGCTGTTTGGGGTCGGCATGGAGTGATTCGACTTCAAGCTGCATTCCTGATTTTTCGATGGAACTTTTTTTCTCCACCATTTCGATTTTCTGGCCGATCATTTTCTCCGCCAATGAGTGGGCGGATTCTTCTGAGGGAATGCAGGCATCCACTTTTTTCCCTCCGCGGAGGATGGTTGCACGGTCACAAAGGCTGCGGACTTCTTCGAGTTTATGGCTGATGTACAGCACAGCCCGCCCCTCCGAAGCAATTTTTCGCAAGGTATGGAAGAGTATCTCTGTTTCCTGAGGAGTCAGAACGGAAGTTGGTTCATCCAGAATGAACAGTTTTGGATTTTGCAGCAAACAACGGACAATTTCGATCCTCTGCCGCTCTCCCATGGAAAGGTCATGAACATAATGTTCCGGATGCAAAACCAAACCATAGGCTTCCGCGGTCTGCTCCAGCTTTTCCCGCAAGTCATCGAGATTGATAGTAGGTAGGGCAAGAGCGACGTTCTGCAACGTAGTCATCGCCTCAAAAAGAGAAAAATGCTGAAAGACCATCCCAATTCCAAGCTGCCTGGCGTTAGCCGGTCGTGGGATTTGGGTCAGCTTGCCCTTCCACCAAAGTTCTCCCTCGTCAGGTCTTAAAACGCCGTAAATGATCTTGACCAAGGTGCTTTTGCCTGCACCGTTTTCACCGAGAAGAGCATGGATTTCACCTTCCTGAATGTCCAGATCGATCCGGTCATTTGCCAGGCATCCTGGAAATTCCTTGGTAATTCCTTTTAATTGAAGTAGTTGCGGAGGGATTACTTCATCCATAATATAGGAATGATAAAAACAGGAACCGTCGTTACTTCGCAAGAGGAAATGAAGATCCTGATTCAGGAATCTTGACTAGAAAAAGATATGATAGAATATGGACAAGGGCCTAGGTTGATAAATGCGTCCAAAAATATCAAGTCCCATGAAACAAGATGGGCTTAGGGAGTTAGAAACTCCCTGTTTCAGATTTTATTTAAAAGTGACAATATAACTCACAACGTTATTAATGGCCTTGTCATCAGTGAGGGTCATCGACATCGGACGCATCTGCATGCCGTAGACATCTTTAGGATGAGTTCCTCTGAGGCCATCCTTGAAGCCTTTGAGTTGCCGGACCATGTACCAATCCTGTTGGCCGATCAGTTTCGGCGCATTCAATGCCTTGTTTCCTTCCCCTTTAGCCCCATGACAGGTCTGGCAGATCATGTATGCAGCCTTTCCAGCACCAACATCGCCCTGGATAGTTGCCACAGGTGGTTTGGCTTTCAGACTATTGACATAGGCTGAAACATTTGCGATGGCTTCATCATTCGGCAATGTCATCGACATCGGACGCATCTGCATGCCATAAATGTCTTTGTTGTTGGCTCCTCGAATGCCTGATTTATAGTTTTTCAATTGTCGTTCGATGTACCAAATTTCCTGACCAGCAATACGTGGAGCATTAAGCGCCTTGTTTCCTGCTCCATCCTGCCCATGACAGGCAACACATACCGCATAAAATGTTTTGCCCTTTTCGGGATCGCCTGCCGCCCATGCGAAATGGACAATACCTAACCCTAATCCCATCAATAAAAGTGTAATCTTTTTTAACATCTTTTCCCTGAATGTATATGAACGATTAACGGGCAATCCCCATGATTGCCTGAATGTGGGCACCTAATAAATTATCCTAGAAGCTGAAAAAAAACAAATCTGACTTGATTACGAATCTTTGGAACAAGAAGACCTGCTTATTCAAATCACGGATGGTAATTCATTAATTTATGATTTCTACCAATCCTTCATCCTGATTCAAAATTAATGTCCTAAGAAATCCGGGGGGGAGAGCAAACCGTCGTGATCAGAATAACACCTCTGGAGCCAACGCGAACCTTTGAAGGAAAAGGAGCAACGGGCATGGAATTGAAATTGGAAACCATCCTCCCAAATAAGAGTTAAAACTTTGTCTTCCTCAAGCTTTTCAAGCTTCTGCAATTTCATACCTCGCCTTTTGTGTGTTTGAGTGAGGTTCAGAAAAGGAGATGGATTGAACCCCATTGCTGACATGAGGATCGAACTATTCCATCAATTCCAGGATTCGTGAATGGAGTTCAGGTTTCAACTCAATCCCGATTCCTGGTGTATCATGCAACCTTATACGCCCCTGGATGATTGGAATGCTGTCGGCAAAACCTCCGAAAGGCTGAAAAACTCCAGGATAGCTTTCAGAGCCACCAAGCTGCAGNCCNGCAGCNGCATTCAAAGCCAGTTGGTGGCCTCCGTGGGGAATCAGTCTTCGACGCGGCCAGCCATGANNTTCNAGAANTTCNATCACCCTTAGATACTCNGTCAATCCATAGGCCAGTGCCGGATCGAGCTGGATCCAATCCCTGTCTGAACGCAACCCTCCATGCCTCAGCAGGTTCAACAACTCTTGCCGGGAAAAGAGGTTTTCTCCGGTGGCCAGGGAGGGGAGGTAGTTTTCTGCCAGAAGTGAATGTCCCAGAAAATCCTCAGGATCCAAAGGTTCTTCGTACCAGAAAAGATCGAGGGGTTCCATTTCGCGTCCATACGCGAGAGCCGTTTCCAGATCGAAACGGGCATTGGCATCTACCGCAAGGAAACTGGGACCTTCCATGACCTTGAATGCCCCTTCGATGCGACGCATGTCGGTGGCGAGATCTTCACCTCCGATTTTCATTTTGAGGTGACGATATCCCTGATCAAGGTATCCTCTGAATTCATCCTGGAGCCTGGATACTTCCTTACCCGGATAGTAGTATCCCCCTCCGGGATAGACGAGCACTTCTGAATCCGCATGCCCCGCATTGAAACGTTCCGAAAGCAGTTGCCAAAGTGGTTTTTCAGCCAGTTTCGACACCGCATCCCAGACGGCCATGTCCAATGCCCCTGCAGCAACCGCCCTGTCTCCATGACCTCCAGGCTTCTCATTCTGCATGAAAGCTCCCCAGATTTTGAAGGGATCCGGCAGCCCTGCTTCATCAAGCAGACTTTCCGGAGGACAGGACAAGATTCTTGGGGCAAAACGCTGCTCAATGATTTCATTCTGCGCATAACGCCCATTGGAACAAAAGCCAAAGCCCTCTACGGGTTTCCCTCCCGGGTCGATCCGAATTCTGACCACGGAGAGGGTCATTTCCGAAAAGGAAATGAACGCGTTTCGGATCGAAGACTGGATCCCGGCTTTTCGAACCCGGATTTCCTGGATGCGCATGCTAGTTCAGAGGAGGTGAAAAACTTTTCAGCAAGGTCATGTCGGAGGGGTCAAATCAGCTTCATCATCCAAACGTTCCCCGGAATCGTCATAACATTGAAAATGCTCTGGAACAACCGAAACGCTTTCTCCTTCCGTCCAGATCCGCTTTGGACTGGTGGCAACCCGCAAATCTTCTCCACTGTCCAGACGGACCACGAGATTCTGAACAGGTCCTGCAAACTCGATGGAAACAATACTCCCTCCGGGAAATCCTTTTTCTGGAGGCTGCAAATGAATCTCTTCAGGACGGATCATCATCGATGCTGCAGCGTCTGAAGAAATTTTTGCAAAATGTAAAATGCCGAGTGGGGTTTGGCTGTTTCCTTCAACATGATGCACTTTGAGCTGATTGGCCTCACCGACGAAACGGGCCGCCCAAAGGGTTTTAGGATATCGGTAGATTTCCGAAGGTTTGCCGTTCTGAACCAGTCTTCCACGATTCATCAACAACATTCTCTCCGAAAAGGTGATCGCTTCATTCTGATCGTGGGTGACAAGCAGCGAAGCAACTCCCTGCTGACGGAGGATATCCCGGATGTCACGGCGTAACTGCACGCGAAGCTGATAATCGAGGTTGCTGAAAGGCTCATCCAGCAGGATCAGCCTTGGACGTGGAGCAAGGGAACGTGCCACTGCAACCCGCTGCTGTTCCCCTCCACTGAGCTGGTGGGGCATCTGGCCGGCAAGGTGAGGCATGCTGATCAGATCCAGTAATTCTCCCACCCTTTTCTTTTTTTCAGCCTTCGAACCACGTACTCCATAGGCGATGTTGGCCCCTACGCTCATGTGGGGAAAGAGGGCAAAGTCCTGGAATACCATGCCGAAACGACGTTTTTCTGGGGGAAGCATCCTTTGAGGGGTGCTGATTTCCTTTCCATAAAGAGAGACACTGCCACGGTCTGGAACATCCAGACCTGCAATCAATCTGAGCAGGGTTGATTTCCCGCATCCTGAAGGGCCTAGGATCGAAGCCGATTCGGATTCTTCCAATTCGAATCCCAGCTCGGAAACCGCCTCTATGGTCTCATAGGACTTACCCAATCCCGTGCATTCGATGAGTGGAGGATCCGTTTTTGTCATCATGCAGGCTGAAGTTGGGATTCCGGCGGTACAGGCATCAATCGGTGAGAAGTGTCAACCGGGATTGCACTGGAACGTAATTTACGGTTGAGCATAATCACAGGAAGCAAACCGGTCATCACGATGGCCAGGCACCAGGGAGCTGCTTCCTTCAGCATTTCCTCGGATGCATAAGCAAAAGCCCGGGTCGCCAGTGTGCTGGTGTTGAAAGGCTGAAGCATCAGTGTTGCCGGTAGTTCCTTCATCACATCTACGAATACCAGAAGCCCCCCGGTCCAGAGGCTTCCACGCAGCATCGGGAGGTAGAGATCACGCAGGA
The DNA here is from genome assembly GCA_002683785.1 of Deltaproteobacteria bacterium. Lineage (GTDB taxonomy): Bacteria > SAR324 > SAR324 > SAR324 > NAC60-12 > UBA1014. The sequence goes on along the minus strand of NYUB01000012.1, from coordinate 11,963 downwards.
CCTTGCCTTGCGGGCTGCCCAACATCCTTCCGGAATCTTCGATTTGCGGAGTGATGGAGGCCATTCCACTTTCCACTGAACCCTGAGCCAGGGCCAGGAACCGGATGAGGTAGGCATAGATCAAAACAAAAATAGTCCCGCTGAGCCAGTAAGTTCCCGTTTGTCCCTCTGCATTCAACCATTGATTGAAATGCTGATCGAACCAGGACAATGGCATCAACACACCCAAGGCAATCACCGGACCTGGAAAAGCATACCCCAGACTGGCCAGCCTGGAAGCGCCTTTCAACATTTTTCGATTCGGCAGTCGGATGCCAAAATTAAGAAGCATGGCCACGGCAAGGGCAAGAAGAGACGTTATCCCGGCCAGCAGCAGACTGTTGGAGGCATCACTGATAAAACGTCCTGCATTCCAACTGGAAAAACTCTGCCAGCTCCAATGGAGCAGCATCCACCCCGGAAGGAAAAACCCCAAAAAAACCGGAAGGAGACAGAAAAACTGAGCCAATGGCACATAACGATTCGGCAAGGGTCTGCGTTCGGAGCGCCTGAGACTTGAGGCTTTCCCGTGAAAACGCTGCTGTCTCCTGGAAAAACGTTCCAGTGCAATCAGCAATCCCACAAACCCCAATAACGAGAGTGAAAGCTGAGCCGCTGCGGGAGCATTGGCAGTGCCAAACCAGATGTGATAGATCCCGGTCGTGAAGGTAGGCACCGAAAAAAGCTGAACCGTGCCAAAATCCGCCAGGGCTTCCATCAATGCCAGGCTGACCCCAACTGCCACTGCGGGACGTGCCATGGGCAAAGCAATCTTCCACAAACCATAACGCGTGCGGTCCCCAAGGAGCCTTCCTGCTTCGGTAAATACAGGCGACTGCTGTTGAAAGGCATTTCGGGAAAGCAGATAGACATAAGGATAAAGCACCAGACTTAGCATCAACACTGCCCCTCCGATCGATGCAATCTCTGGAAACCAGTAATCGGCAGGAGTCTTCCAGCTAAAAAAATCACGCAATGCGGATTGCAGCGTTCCTGAATACTCAAGCAGTTCCAGGTAGACCATTGCCAGAATATAAGCCGGCATCGCCATCGGCAGCATCAACATCCACTCCAGCCAACGCCTTCCTGGAAATTCGAAGAGTGCAGTCAGAAAACCGCTGACTACTCCCAGCATCAGAGTACCGGCCCCCACACCAACCAGAAGCAGCAGACTATTACGCAAATAAACCGGAAACACTGTTGAACTCAGGTGAGCCCAAATCTCCGTTTCAGCATCAAGAGCCATCAGGAAAAGGCTCAAGGCAGGAACAGCAAAAACGCCTACCAAAAGCAGAGCAAAGAAATTCGACGAGAGAATCCTCACAGGATGAGAAAAAGGGTGAAAACCGCGGCAGGTTGATTTAGTAGAAGCTAATTTACAAATTAAACAGTACTAAATTGCCTGTAAAAGGAAGAAAAGTCAAACCCCTCAAGCCTGAGGGGCACTAGGAATGACGATGATTTTTTCTGCCACATGCATCGGAAGCACCGACTGTCCACTTTCGTTGTCGAGGGTAATGGACTGCATCACTTCAGACCGTTCCAGGATGGTATGTTTCTGGCCGGGCATCATTTGCTGTTGCTGGAGCACACGCATCAGTTCCACCGAATCTTCCAGATCCTCACCGATCATCGCCACTTCGACCTGAGCTCCAGTTTCTGCCTGATCCAGGGTAAAGCTGTCACCAGGCAGAGACAGTCCGGGCATCGGAGTTCCATGGGGACAGAACTCGGGCTTGCCCAGAAATTCAGCCAGTTTTTCTACCACCAGCGGAGTCATCGCATGTTCGAGTTGATGGGCGTGTTTGTGGACTTCATACCAGGGAATACCCAGGGTGTTGCAGAGAAAATCTTCTGCAAGATTATGGCGGTAGGCAATGCTTTCTGCCATTTCGATTCCCAGTTGGGTCATCAGGATTTCTTTGGCACGGTTGACTTTGATCAGCCCATCTCTCTGCATCCGGCCCACCGTCGCATGAACGGTCGGAGCACTGGTTTCGAGCTTGTTGGCCAAAGTGACCGCTTTTGCCTTTTCTCCGTTTCTATGGAGTTTGTAAAGCACCAGAAGGTATTCCTCGATGACCTGAGAAGGACGTTCTTCCATATTGTGTTTGCAGTGTAAGGTATCAAGTGGATCTATTTTACCATTTGGAAAAAGAGAGCACAACCAAGCTCTCTCACAATGAAAATCAAAGCAGGGGCTTTTCCATTTTGAAGAATTCAGTAAAATGTTAAGTTTACCCTTAGAGAGAAGAACCTTTTTAACACTTCGCAATGATGACAAACAAAAAGAAAATCCGTTTTCCAAAGCGAGAGCTCAACAGTTGGCTTCGCAAACATAGTACATGGGATGATCAGGAGTGGAAGGACCTGATTGAGGAACTGAACCAATCCGGTTTTGAAACATGGGTTGGAAGTCCTGAGGCACGTAATCAGGTCGGCCTTTACCTGGAAACCAACCGTCGCTGAATCCTGATCGAATTCATGCTCAGTTACGAAAGCGGCAAACAACTGATCCTTGAGAATGTACAGCCTCTCGAGATCGAAGAACGATCGCTGAGTCAAAGCCGTGGTTACGCACTGGCCAGCGAAATCGTGGCATCACACCCGATGCCCCTGTTCAACAATTCGGCCGTGGACGGCTATGCCGTACTCAGTTCGGATCTGGAACAATGCAGCAACTCCTCCAAAATTCGCCTCAAGAATCTCGGCTACCTCTATGCCGGGATCACCGAGATGATCGAGTTGACTCCCGGATGCTGTGTTCAAATCGCCACCGGCGCGCCGGTTCCGGATTCAGCAGATTCCGTTGTGATGAAAGAAGACGTGACATTGGATGGAGAAACGGTCGAATTCCATCAACCAGTTTCTTTTCAGGAAAATGTCCGCTTCCAGGGAGAGGACATTGCCGAGGGTAAGACGATGCTTCCGACCGGGATTGAAATCGGAGCAGCACAATTAGCTTTGCTGGCAACCTTCGGTCATGCCCAGGTCCCTGTTTTCCGTAAACCGGCCGTGAGCATCATTTCCACCGGCAATGAACTGGTGGATGTGGATCAGAAGCTTGAACCGGGACAGATCCGTGAATCGAACCGCTTCATGCTGGAAGGCCTGGTCCGTGATGCCGGTTGTGATGTAAACCGGGTACTGATGGTTCCAGACGACCCTCAGCAGCTCAAATCAGAGTTCCAAGCGGCTATGGATTCGGATGTGATTCTCATTTCCGGAGGAATGTCGGTTGGAGATCATGATTTTGCCAAACCCCTGCTCAAAGAACTTGGAGTGCAGGAAATTTTCTGGAAGGTCAGTGTGAAACCGGGAAAACCTCTTTATTTTGGAAAACTCGGCAAATCCCTGATTTTTGGGCTTCCTGGCAATCCTGCGTCCTCTTATGTTATTTTCATGGAATTCACCCTGCCTGCCTTGAGGCGAATGCGCGGATGCCGCCTGTTGGAAAAGGACTGGGTCGAAGCACGTCTTTCCGAAGCCATGCCTCCAGGCATCAGCCGTCTGCACCTGATGCGTGGACAACTCAATGCCCAGGGGAAAGAGTATCGGGTGCGTCCCCTTCCTTTTCAGGGGTCTCACAGCATTTCCTCCCTGGTCGAGGCGAATGCCCTGATCTGGATTGATCCTCATTCTCCTGCAATGCCGGCCGAAACCCGGGTCAAGGTCAGGCCGTTGGACAACGAAATCGTGATGGAGCCTTTTTGAAGAAAAAGAACCCAGGAATCCCGCTCAAGGAATTAGCCGGCCAATTAGGAGCCGAATACCAGGGCCAGGACGGCTTGATGCTGACACATTCCTGCGGGCTGGATTCTCTCCAGCCAGGAGGGTTGGCGTATGTCACCGGAGGTGGAGGACTTGGCAATGTTCCGGTTCCTGCAGAATTGGACCGCAGCCTGAAAAATGCACCCAAGCAGGAGATCGGTGAGGGAATCGCACTGATCGTCCCGAAGGACTACGAGCCGAAAAAAGGAAACCTCATCTTCACCGAGGATCCCCTCGATCTGCATGTCCAGGCGACACGCCTGCTGCATCCCCTCCTGAATCCAGCCACTGGAATTCATCCAAGTGCAATCGTCGCAGAAGATGCTGAGCTGGGCCAGGAAGTCAGTGTCGGCCCCCATGCGGTTATCGGAACTGGAGTGAAGATTGGGGAGCGAACCCGTATCCACGCCGGAGTGGTGATACTCGATCAAGCCCAAATTGGCAGTGACTGTGAAATCTACCCCAACGCAGTGATCCAGGACCGGTGCCTTCTGGGTAATCGGGTGATCGTCCAGTCCAATGCCGTCATCGGCGCCGATGGACATGGATATTACCAGCGTGAAGGCAACAACCTCAAAATCCCCCAGGTTGGCATCGTCGTGCTTGAAGATGATGTGGAAATCGGGGCAGGTACGACCATCGACCGTGCACGGTTCACCAGAACCGTGATTGGACGCGGCAGCAAAATCGACAACCAGGTCCAGGTCGCCCACAACGTCAGCATCGGAAAGCAGGCTCTGATTTCGGCCCAGACGGCGATCGGCGGGAGTGTCCAGGCCGGAGACCATCTGATCCTTGGCGGTCAGACCGGAATTCGTGACAACGTCCGCGTCGGCTCCAACGTGACCCTCGCTGCTCGAGCAGTGATCACTGCCAACACCAAAGACGATGAAATCCTGGCCGGAATGCCTTCCCGGCCGCTCAGTGAATGGCGCAAGGTCCAGTCCCTGATCAACCGCCTCGGGGAGCTTTTCGACCGTGTCCGCAAGCTCGAACAGAAAAACAGCTGAGTTCCAGCCTGATTTTCCCTGAAAATTCCGGACCGATTCAGGCAGGAATCTGTTCCTGAACCACCAACTGCCCGCAGGCGCCGGCAATGTCCTGTCCTTTGGAAATCCTCAGGGTGACCAGCACTCCCCGGTCGAGGAGGTACTGCTGGAAGGCTTCGACCCTGGGCCAGTCCGGTCTTTGGTAGTGGCTTCCGGGAGTTTCATTGAACGGAATCAGGTTGACCTTGAACTTCACCCCATGAAGCAGACGGATCAGACCTCTTGCATCTTCCAGTGAGTCGGTCAGGTCACGGATGAGGATGTATTCAAAAGTGATGCGTTTGTGGGATTCCAGGGGATACTCCCGGCATGCCTCAACAAGCTGCTCGAGATTGTAGGCTTTGTTCACCGGCATCAGTGCCGAACGGACCGAATCGTTGACGCTGTTGAGCGAGACCGCGAGGTTTGCCTTGATCTCTTCTTTACCAAACCGGCGGATTTTGGGAATCAGTCCGGACGTGGAGACGGTAATCCGACGTTGGGAATAATTGAATCCATGATCATCAGTAAAAATCTCGAGGGCGCGCATCACGTTCTTGTAATTGTGAAAGGGTTCCCCCATGCCCATGAAGACGATGTTACGCAGCTTGGCTCCTTCCGGAAGATCCTGCCTGGCTTCGAGGACCTGGTTCACGATTTCTGAAACCTCGAGGTTGCGGATCAACCCCATTTTCCCTGTCATGCAGAAATCACAACCCATCCCGCAGCCCACCTGAGAGGAGATGCAGACCGTGTGATGATCCGCATGGGGCATCAACACCGTTTCGACGAACTTTTTGTCCTCCAGCATCAGCCGGTACTTCAGAGAACCATCGCGCGAACGTTGAACCTGCTCCCTCCCCAACCTGCCGATGCGGAAATGCGTTTCAAGCAAGGTTCGGGTTGCTTTGCCGATGTTTGCCATTTCCGAAAAATCCTGGACCAGCCGCTTGTAGAGCCAGTAAAAAACCTGGTCTGCACGATAAGGCTGGATCTTCGGATCCTCTTCGGACTGTTCCGCAAGCCACTGGCGCAGTTCCAGACGGGTCCAGTTGCGGATATCGGTTTTGGCGTGAGCAGGCTGTTGCATCATTTTTCTGGGATGGAAAACACGAGTCATTCTAGGAATTCTAAATGGACCCGTCAACCAAACGCCCTGCTTTTCAGGCTGAATTCCACTTGATTGTCAATGGGGCCTTTTCTAGATTGTTTTTAACCCTTCCCACCTGTGTGATCTGAAACCTTTCCATGAAATGCCTCAAATGCGGTTCCTTGAATTCGGAAGCCGCGGTTTACTGCCAAAGTTGTGCGACCTACCTTGCAGAAAAACCTGGCATCGAGTATTTCGAAATTTTCAAAGCCTTGGTCCTGGCGCTGCTTTCCAGCGGAGTCTTCTACCTCGTCTTTCCAATGCCCTTGACCCGGAGCGAATACCTGATCCAGCTTTTTTCAGGCAGGATTTCGGAACTGATCTTCACCCTCACGCTCTGGTCGCTTTTTCTGATTTTCTTCAAATTCATCCGTCACCGTCAGCAGCATCGTGCCTATACCTCCTTCCGTGACCATGAACTCCATGAATCCCTGAGTCAGGGCATTTACGTCCGGGACGTAGAAGAACGGATCATTGAGATCTCTCAGTTTCTGGAATCAAAAAAAGTGAACAAATTCCAAAACAGCGTCATCTTCCGCAGAATCCGGCGTATCCTGTATTACCTCAGGGCAGTTCCGAAGAAGGAAGAAATCAACACCATCCTCAACTACCAGGCGGAAATCGACCACAACCGGATGCAGACCGGATACACCCTGATCAATGTCTTCATCTGGGCCATCCCGATTTTGGGGTTCATCGGTACCGTTTTTGGAATCGGCCAGTCGATCGGCGAGTTTTCCCAATTCATCCGCGGGGTGGAAACTTCAGAACTGAGCACCCAAATGCGTTCTGCTCTGAGCGGGGTGACCCAGGGGCTTTCGGTGGCATTCAACACAACCTTCCTGGCTCTGGTTGGAGTGATCCCCGTGATGTTCCTTTCCTCCACGCTCCGCAAGGGAGAGGAGGACCTGCTCCTCAGCATCGAAGAATACTGCCTGGAAGATCTGCTGCCGAACCTCCACGTCCGTCCTGGAGAAGAGGCCGCAGATGAGGCAGTTCATGAACACTTGGGGAAAATGGCGGAATTCTCCGAAAACTGGCGGAAACAGGTTGCTCCGGTGATGTCCGAACTGGAGAAACAATCCGAAAGCCTGAAGCTTCAGGTAGGCGGTCTGCAGCCTTTGCTCCAGCAATACAGCGATCATGTGTTCGAGGTCAAGGATCAGGTCGAGGAACAACGCCAAAATGCGGAAGAGTCCGGGCCCCTCCAGAAAGCAGCGAAGGTGTCGGATTCTGAATCTGCTGAAGAAGAACCTGTTTCGGAAACATCCAACCCTTCCGAATCTGAAAAAGAAGCTTCAGCAACGGACTCTTCATCGGAGCAAGTTGTTGCATCACCCGATGAGGAAACTGCTTCGCCCATGGATAAGATTTCGGAAACCGATGAAGACCTCCAGAAAGAAAAACCGGAAACCTCCGAGAACTGATGAGACACCGAAGGCTGGAACCTGGAGTGACACTGTTTCCATTCCTCAGTGTCCTGTTGAGCACCATGGGTGTGCTGGCCTTCCTTTCCATCAGTTTTCTGCTGATCACTCCTGAACTGACGGAATTCCAGGACCGTAAGCAGGTGGAGTTCCAGTGGGTCGGAGCCCCAGGCTATGTGGAACCCGTCTTCATCCGCTGTTTTGATGACCGGATCGAATACTATGATCTCTTCAAAAATTCCAACCGGACGGTGTCTCTGGATTCCCTGATCCATCAAATCAAAGGTGGAGAATCAGAGTTGGTCCGTTATCTTTTCAGCATCGTGCATCTCAACAATCGCATCAAAAAACAGTTCGGCAAAACAGAATACTATCCCCTGCTGCTGGTCTATCCGGACGGTGTGCTGGCGTCCGAAATACTGCTGGAAATCATTAATCAGATCGATGACTTGAATGTCGGACTGGAACCGATGCTTCGTCACTGGGATATTCCCTACCAGTAGCCCTGGAGCAGATGCACTGCGGTTCCCCCCCCTTTTCCTATCAGGAATGCTGATGCTGCGATCCTTTTCATGCGTTTTGATGCTGGTGCTGGTGCTTCCTTTTGCAGGATGCATCCGCCAAAGTCCCGAAAGCCTGCTTGAGGAGCAGCGGTTGAGGACGGCGATCCAGATCCATCCTGAACACGAAATGGGATACCTGCGTCTGGCCCAGTTTCTGGAAAACCGGCGGCGTTATTCTGAAACCCTCTATGTCCTCAAACAGGGACAGCAAAAAGTGCCAGGCAGTGTGCTGATGGTCCGACTCGAGGGATCCCTCTACCAAAACCAGGGGGACGATGAGCAGGTTGAGGCATTCTACCAGAACACCATCAAAAAACATCCCAAGGAAACAGCATTCCTGCTGGACCGTGCACGCTGGAATTGGACCAAAGCACGTCCGGAGAAAGCCCTGCAAGACCTCGAAGCCCTCTTCGTCCACGATCCGGAAAATTTCGAAGCCCACTATCTGGCAGGATTGATCCGCATCAGCATCGGCCAGGAAGAAAAAGCCCTGGAAAACCTGATCCAGGCCGGGAGCCTCCAGGATGGTCATGCAGAAATCTGGTCCCACATCGCCAATCTCTGGAACCGTCTCGGTGAAACCGAAAAGGCCCTGGCTGCCATCCGCAAGGCACTCGAACATGCACCGGAATCCTATCCCTACCTGCAGCAGTATGTGAACTACCTGGAAACACGTCTGGACACCCACCAGTCGGAAACGATCGATGATCTTCGCATGGCCCTGAGGCAGTTGATGTGGCTGGAATCCAACGACAGCTGGGTACTTGCGCATTCCGGATACCTTTCCTGGCAGGAAGGGAATCTGGAAGAAGCCGAAACACAGTTGATCCGGGCGCTGGAACTTCAGCCCGATTATTCCTGGGCTCACTTCCGGCTGGGATCGGTCTACATGGCCCGCAAAGAGTGGCAGTCGGCGATCCAAAGTTTCGAGACAGGACTGGACCTCCAGCCCAATCATCCCTGGGCCCTCCAACAGTTGGCCTTTGGATTTGAAATGAAGGGAGAAACCAGGAAGGCGATCCTGCGTTATGAAGCCTTGTTGGAACAGAATCCGGAGAACCTGCCGATGCTGCTTCGGCTGGTCAACCTCTACTGGCAGGAATTCCAATTCGACCAAATCGAAAAGACCCTCGTCAAGGGGCAGAAGCAGCTTCCGGACAATATGGAACTGGCCAACATCCTGCTCAAATACCGCCAGTCCCGGGGTCAACTCGAAGAAGCTCTGAGCCTGCTGACCTCGATTGAAAAAAAACACTCCAACGGCGCCATTCTTTTCCGTCTGGGACAGTTGGAGCAACAGCGTGGACAAGCCGATCAGGCACGTGCCTGGTTTCAGAAAACCCTGGAAGTCGATCCGGGAAACCTCGATGCCCAGATCCGTCTGATCCAACTCGATCTTAAGCAGAAGGATCTGGAACCTGCAGAAGAACAACTGAAACGCCTGCTCCAAAGCAAACCCGACCTGGAATGGGCCCTCGCCCAGTCAGCACGATTGAAACTGAAAGAACAGAAACTTCCTGAATGCAGAGAACTGCTTGAAAAGGGACTCCGTCTGCATCCAGGATCTGTGTCGCTGCTGAAACTCCAGGGACTGTTGCTGGAGGAGGAACAAAAATGGGAGGAAGCCCTGCATGCCTTCCTGAAAATCGATAGCCTCCAGGTAGACAATTCACTGATCCAGACCCATCTCGGCATGATCCGCCATCTTCTTGGCAAGCATGACGGTGCCCAGAAACATCTGGAAGAGGCCCTGCTGACGACCGGAAACAACCTCTGGGCCTTCCTGCTACGGGTGCAGTATCGACACGAGCATACCCAAACACTCTGGTGGGGGAATGAGTGGAAAGCGATGGAACCGATTCTCGATGACCTGCTTCATCGACGCTTCGACCAGGGCTGGGAAAAAATCAAAGCGGCCCGCCTCGACCCCTTGAGCAGAAACGCCCTCAAAAACCTCTATTTCCTGCTCCAGGATTCCGGAGATCAACTGATGCTCGACCCTGAAGGCGTTGCCTCCAGGGAAGTCAGTCCAGGGATCCGATACCTTTGGGGGCATCTTCATGACCGTTTAGGAAATGCCGAAAAGGCTCTGGCGCACTACCTTTCCGTGCTCGAAGAAGTGCCGAACGACCCCTGGATCCATCTCCGTGCCGGAATTCTGCAGGAACAGAAAGGGGCCCAGTTCGAAGCTTCGCAGCACTACCAGACCGCCCTCGATGCCTACCCCGATTCCTTCCGTATCCTGTTCCGCATGTCGATCGTCAGCATGAATCTGATGAAGGAGGAAGAAGCGATCCGGATCCACCAGAAAATGATCGAACTCCGTCCGGAACATGCCCTGAGTCTGAACAATCTTGCCTGGCTTTACCTGACGGCCCAGGACTCCCGCCTGCGGAACACTGAAAAAGCGCTGGAACTGGCGCTCAAGTCGGTGGAGCTCGAGGCAACCATCGACCACATGGACACCCTGGCCGAGGCCTATTTCCAGTCCGGACAAGCGGCCAAGGCGATTGAGACCTTGAGAAAAGGAGCCCGTCAGGCAACCTATCCCAAATCCCGTGAGCGCTACCTCAAAGGGCAGTACCTGCGTTTTCGAAAAGGAGATCCTTCCGCCAGTCCTCCTCCGGTGAGTTGAAGGGTCATGGTGGAGGAACGATGAAGGATTTTAAATTTCCTGACCGTCTTGAGATCCTCTACTGGCATGTTTCTTAGGGCTTCATACCTCCAGGCATTATCAGCTTGCACCAAAACTCCATTCGTTTTATAAAAGTGGGTTAACTTTTTAAAGCAACATTTTTTATTTTTCCAGGTTTTTGAACAAAGAGGACTCCATGTTACAAGGAATGCTGGCCCGTAAAATCGGCATGACCCAGATTTTTGAAGAAGACGGAACAGTCATCCCCGTCACCGTTTTGGAAGCCGGCCCGGTCACGGTGGTCCAGAAGAAAACCCTGGAAAAGGACGGATGCGACCAGGTCCAGGTGGGTTTTGATGCCATCGAAGAACGCAAGGTCAACCGCCCGATGAAGGGTCATTTCGGCGAACAGGCACCAACCCGTTTCCTGCGTGAGTTCAAAGTCGAAGACATCAACCAGGTCGAAGTCGGTCAGAGTTTCGGCGTCGAGCTCTTCAGCGAAGGAGAAATGGTCAAAGTCTCCGGGACCTCCAAGGGAAAAGGCTTCACCGGGGTCATGAAACGCCACGGATTCCACGGCCAACCCGCTTCCCACGGTCACCGTGGGCATCGCGGAACCGGAAGCATCGGACAGTGCGCCACCCCGAGCCGGGTCTTCAAGGGCAAGAAGATGCACGGACAGCACGGCAACAAGAAAGTCACCACCAAGGGCCTGCAGATCGCCAAAATCCTTTCCGACCAAAAACTCGTCCTCATCAAAGGCGCCGTACCTGGTGCCAACGGAGGACTCGTCACCCTGCATAAGTCCGCCCGCTAAGACATCGGGCAAGTCAAGCCCCCCCTTTCGGTATCTTTAAGCCTCCTCCTTCGGAGGCTTTTCAAGCTCAATAATTTAATTTTTTTCCTGAACTCCATCAAAGTTCAGGTTCACTTGCTGGCCATATCAAAAGCCTTGGATGTGCCCTACAGGACCCTTTGGGGTTGGATTAATGAATCAGACGAATACAGGCAGAGGTATGATGAGGCACTGGAAGAACAGGATGAAATGCTCAGGATGAAGGTTGATGAGGTTTTGGATTCAACTAGGAAGGGTGATATTCAAGTGGAGTCTGAAGATTTCAAAGAATGGGTTGATTCATTACAGAATCAGGACCAACAGTTGTGAAAAAACAGGACAGCAAAACGTTTTTTTGGAGCATATGAAGTTCTAGAGAATGAGTGATTATGGTTACAGCTTTGTACCACTGGAAGTGTATTTGACTAAGAAGAGGTCATTGCTGCCTGCGTTCGAGTTTCCGTCCAGTCCGCCTTCAGTGTTTCCTGTCACATAGACGTTTCCTGAGGAGTCTG
>NYUB01000011.1 GCA_002683785.1 Deltaproteobacteria bacterium | reverse complement strand
ATTTCCAAAACGAACTTCCTTCCATTTAGGATCTCCCCTTTAGCCGAATTAAGATCCGAAACTAGGCTTGAAAATAAAGCCACAGTTGGGATCATTAATAAGCTGATTCAATACGAAATTTAACCATTTTTTTCAATATTGGATCAAACAACTCTATTGGGTTCAGGAAAAACACTTCGCCCTTTCGGTTGAATGATCTTAAGCCCCAAAGGATTCTCTTTGCATTAGAGAGTGCCCCGAAATATTCAACGATTTGTAAACTTAAAGAGAAGATGAAAGCACGCCAATTCATAGAAGATCTGGAACTGGAAGGGCGCCGAGTCCTGATTCGGGTCGATTTCAATGTCCCACTCGACGAGAACCAGAAAATTACTGACAATGCCAGAATCGAAGCCGCCTTGCCCTCGATTCGACGAATCATCGATTCTAGAGGAAAATGCATCTTGATGTCCCACTTAGGGCGTCCCAAGGGAAAGCGAGAAGAAAGCATGAGCCTGCGACCTGCAGCGGAAGCACTGTCACGCTTGCTGGGAATTCCTGTGGGCATGGCATCCGATTGTATTGGTAGTGAGGTGGAAAGGCTGGTAGATCAGCTAAAGGCTGGAGAGTTGCTTCTGCTGGAAAACCTCCGCTATCACGGAGGTGAGACAAAAAATGATCCAGGGTTTTGTGAAGCTCTTGCCAGTTTGGGAGACGTTTACATCAACGACGCTTTTGGGACTGCCCACCGGGCTCATGCTTCAACTGCAGGCGTTGCCTTATTGATCCAGGAACGTGCAGTAGGTTACCTGATCCGAAAAGAGTTGGAATTCCTGGGATCCGCGGTTTTGGATCCCCAAAAGCCCTTCACTGCTATTCTAGGGGGCGCCAAGGTTTCTGATAAAATCAAAGTCATCGAACAACTTTTGGAAAAGGTCGATTCCCTGATCATCGGAGGTGGAATGGCAAACACCTTCCTGAAGGCTCAAGGTAAAGAAGTTGGAGACTCCCTACTGGAGGAAGAGGCTATTGATTTTGCAAGAGGGTTGCTTGAAGAAGCCAAAAGTCGAAGGGTTGACTTGCATCTTCCTGTCGACGTTTGTATTGCTCCAGAACTCAGCCAGAATGTGGAGACCAAATTTCTGAAAGCAGAAGAGGGGATTCCGGAGGGTTGGAAAATCCTTGATGTTGGTCCGGAAAGTGTAATGCAATTTGGAGCGGTCATCCGAAAATCCAAAACCATTCTTTGGAATGGGCCGATGGGTGTATTCGAATTTCCAGCTTTTGCAGGAGGAACAAAAGGTGTGACCGAAGCGCTTGCGGATGCAACTGATTCAGGAGCGGTTACCATCATCGGAGGAGGGGATTCTGCTGCAGCAGTTCATCAATTTGGAATGCAAAATAGGATCAGTCACATTTCCACAGGAGGTGGAGCTTCTTTGGAATTTCTTGAAGGCAGGGAACTTCCTGGAGTGAGTGTGATTCCAGAGAAAATTTCATCCTGAACATTTTATTTAAAAACTGGTAATGTTCTACGTTCTAATCAGACCGATTAGGTTACAGGATAATTGATTTAAAGAATTAATCATTGGTCAACCATGGAAGAGGCACTGAAGAACTCCGACAGTGAATTGAACAAAAACGTTAACGAGAATGCAGAAAATTCTGAAAGCGGATTCAGTTACCTGATCTATCGACTGATTGCGGTTGCAGATCAAAATCGTTCTACCGCAGCACTGTTGGGATGTCTGTTTCTGATCACCGTTTTAGACATTCTCTTCGATCTGTATCTCTTCGAACCCTACGTAGACTTGATCGAGACTCTTTCCGGATCCAAACCAGGTGAGTTTGCGGAAGTGGACATAGGATTTGCCCCGGAAGTCTGGCAAGCCATTTTGGGGATGGTGCTTGGTACACTGATTCTGGTCATTTCCATTGCATCCCAGAGCATTCCGAAACTGATTGACCTCTACATGAAAGACCTGATCAGCTTGATCTATGTCTGGATTTTGATTGCATCAGGTGCCCATGCAGGGGTGATCAAACTCTATGGTGAAATTGGGTTGGTCCGTGAATCCAGTCGTGTTTTCAATGCTCATTTTTTGATGACCTTTTGCGGCATCGTTGCGTTTCCCTACATTTTCTACATCCTGCGTTACACCAAGCCGACCAACATCATTGCCCAGATCTATGGCATCAACATGGACCTGATTCGGAGTCTAGTAACTCCAAGAAGCCATGCCCTGGTCAAAAATGATACCGTGCTTTCCAGTCAGCAACACACGATGTTCGAATCGTTGAACCAGCTTGATGACATTCTGGAATACGTTTCCTTCAAGGAATTGAAGGGTGACATCATCTACGATATGGGGCGGACGATTCGAAACTACATGCTGATCAAGCCCTATCTTCATCCGGAATTTTTCCGGGTGTCCGAAAAAGTGCGGTCCGATATTTCATTCAAGACTTTGGTCGGACAATACGAAGAGATGGAACGCACGCGCAGTTTTTATGAGCAAAAATGCTTTCGGTTGATGAACAACAACTACATCAAGTTGATGGAACAGGGCGAATTCGACCTTTCCTCAATGATTGCCGGTGAGGTTGCAAAGATCGGTCAAACAGCCATCGAGTGTGAGGAGGAGGATATCGTTGAAATTGTGATCATTCGTTTCAATACCTTCTTCAGGATGTCAATCAAGCATGCCTTGAGGAACAACGAACCCCGAAACATCTACAATCTTTCATTCTTTTACGGCCAGTTCATCTTTCATCTGGTGGAGCACAAGAAGATTGACCAGGTTAAGAAGTGTTTCATGTATCTGCGTATGTATGGCGTTGAGATCGCCCGTCTGTTTGCCGGTGTCCCTTCAGTATATTTCAACGTGGCTGTTATCGCCTGTGAAATGAAAAAACTACTGGAACAGATCTATAACGACCGATGGGACATGGAAATTCAGACCGCGCTCGTGAATGAAATCCTGCAGGTCGACAATCCTCCGGATTTCAACAAGGATGATCTGGATCAGGGAATCATGATCAATAACGGAGTTCGATGGATCCAGTTCGGTCTTGCCCTATTCTACCATCGTGAAAAGGAGGAAGAATTTGTACAAAGGATTGCCAAAGACATTCTGGATGATCTTGATGACCTTGGAGAATCGACCTTTTACCGTATCCTTGGGATGACGGAAGGACTGATGCGTTTTGCTGGGCCTACCTTTTGGGAAGATACTGACCGTGGGAATCTGAATATTTTCTTTTCACCAGACAAGGATGAGATCACCCCATTCAAAGAGCGTTTGCTGGATCTGGCCAAAGAGAATCTGATCTTACGGGCCAAACAGAAATACATCTTTTCCGATTTTGAAGCAGAATATCTTTGGGAATTATCACGAAACACCAAGGAAAAAGAACTGGCTCAATTAACAGACAACATCGTTAAATTTGAAAAAATGGTCTTGGAATTGGGTGAAATCGAAAAAGAAAAACTGGATGCCATCATTCAGATACGGGAAAAACTGCGATTCAATTCAGACAATCCTGTGGTGGTTGTTACCTCATCACGGCAAATTGCTGTCGGAACGAAACTCGAGGTCAGTGGAAAAGTGGGGGACCAAAAGACGCTTCATCAGTTCAAGGCGGTGGTGATGTTTAATTCAATCAACTTCATGTANATNAANCTNGTNGCNNANCANGGAAGTGTTCCTCCTGTNGCNAAGATGGCCCAATTGACNTTGAGNTTCAAACCTCCAAGGCAGCATACGTATTATCAGTGTCGGCTTCCTTTTGAAGGAATCAGTCCTGAGAAGATGTTCCGGNTAGGGCACAGTGATTCGGTCAAGATTACGGAAGAGAGTTGATTCATGAGATGTCTGGTCTGAACAAAGCATCTCAAATTTTTTTTCCCCTGAAGAAATTTAATCCTAAACTAGTACTTTAACTTGTGACTGGTTCAAAACATTCGGGTCCATTGAAAACCGGGCGGTTTACCTGAGGCGAGACCGGCCAAGCCTGGAGCAAATCCGATGTACAAGGNTTGAGCAGCATTTTGAGATGCTCAGGGGGATTTGGATCTAGCCAAGTGTTCCTTCCTTTTTCGTCAAGGNTAACGGGCATTCGATGATGGATAGGAGCCATCAGTTCGTTTGCTTCACAGGTAAGAATNGCACAGCTTTTCAAGAATATCCCTTCTGGGGAGCGCCACTGCTCCCAAATTCCTGCAAACACGAGAGGATCTGACCGGCCACTGATGAACCAGGGCTGTTTTCCCTGCTCCGTTTTATTCCATTCATAAAATCCACTGGCCGGAATCAGACAGCGCCTTTTGGAAAAGGCGTGACGGAANCTTGGTTTTTCTGAAACGGTTTCCGAACGAGCGTTGATCATTCCGCGTCCTCCCTCCTTGGNCCAGAATGGAATCAGACCCCACTTTCTTGAATCAAGNAGTCGTCTTCCTTCGTGCTGATGGACAATGGATATTTCTGCTCCTGGAGCGATGTTGTAGCTCGTTTCCACGTTCACATCACAACTGTGAACGGAGAGGCTTTTCATCAATTCCTCTTCATCACGGATCTGGGCAAAGCGTCCGCACATGTTTGAACTTGAATAGGCTGTTATAGGTGAGGATCCGGATTACTCACTTTCCGGATGGCATCCTCCACTTGAAATGTCTTGTTGATAACCTTCCAGAAATTCCTTCTTGAATGCAGCAAACCGATTTTCCAGGATCGCGTTTCTCGCATTTTTCATCAAATTCAGAAAAAAGTGGAGATTATGCAGGGTATTCAGACGCATTCCCAGAATTTCTCCAGAAAGATAAAGGTGCCGCAGGTAGGCTCTGCTGTAATGCTGGCAGGTATTGCACTGGCATTCAGGGTCGAGAGGTTTGGGGTCTTCGCGGAAACGTGCCTGTTTGATCGAAATCTTGCCATGGCTGGTGAAGAGAGACCCATTACGAGCGTTACGTGTGGGAAGGACGCAATCGAACATATCAACACCTGCTTCGACGCCTTCGAGAAGATCCCTGGGTTCTCCNACACCCATCAGGTAACGCGGAAGGTCTGATGGCATCCTTGGGGCGATGTGCCTGGTGACTCGATACATCTCCTCGTTGCTTTCTCCGACACTNAGTCCTCCAATGGCGTATCCGTCGAAGCCAATTTCCNGAAGTTGTTGAAGGCTTTCTTCCCGAAGGTCCTCTTCTCCACCCCCCTGGATGATGCCGAATAAAGCCTGATCCGTGGTGCGTGCATCCTTGCATCGTGTTGCCCAGCGTGATGTGAGTTCCAGGGAGCGTTGAACCTTTTCACGTTCTGCAGGGAGTTCCAGACATTCATCGAAGCACATCATGATCGTGGAGCCAAGATTCTGCTGGATGGCGATGGACGATTCGGGAGTGAGTTTGACTTTCCGACCGTCGATGTGGCTTCGAAAGACCACTCCCTCTTCTTCGCGTTTGAGCAGTTTGGCGAGGGAGAAAACCTGAAATCCACCGCTGTCGGTGAGGATCGGNCCATCCCAGTTCATGAAACGGTGTAGACCACCGAGTTTGTGGATCAGTTCATCTCCCGGTCGAAGATGAAGGTGGTAGGTGTTTCCAAGCAGGATCTGTGTGCCGAGTGCTTTAAGTTCTTCCGGAGCAGCAGCCTTGACCGTCCCAAGGGTGCCCACCGGCATGAAAATNGGAGTCAGTATGTTTCCGTGAGGGGTGTCCAGTTTCCCAGCGCGTGCTGNTCCATCTTGGTTGGAAACCTGGAAATCTATCATGGGTGGAATGAGATTCTTTAAAATGAGGGGTGTAGTTCCGTCATCAACTGGACTGTGATTTCACGTTCGATCTCTTCCCTTTCATGATCAGATTCCTTTCGTATTGGGTGGTCCGGTTCGAGACGGAAGAGGGTTTGTCCGCGCATGACGTTGATTCCGGTTGAGCCATNGAGACAGATTTCCCTAATGGTTCCATGACATTCTGCTCGGACCGGATTGAACATCTTCATCACTTCCAGCAATCCAACCACGTCTCCCTGTTTGACCCTGGAGCCAAGTGTCACAAAAGGTTCCGATGAGGGAGTTTCTTGGGAATAGAAAATTCCTCCTGACCAGGCCATGATTTCATCACCCTGATTGGGAGGCGAGGGAACGAGTTCCGAGGTCAGTTGTTCCAGAANTTCCGGATCCACGAACTTATTCGGAATTTCCACATCCAGTTCAGCAGTTCCTTTCATTCCATAAAAATTTACTTCTTCTCCCATCGCCACCGGGATGCTAAGCAGTTGCATACCAATCTGAAAACCTTTGTGTGAGGTTTGAATTATTTCCCAAAGGGATGAATCATCTTGAAGCTCAGGTGGAATTTGGACTTGGGGTTTGATTGATTTATTGTTGTCTTTTTGGGATGAATGAAGTTCAGATGGTTCAAGAATTTTTTGCAGTTCCAGCCATTCGATATCCGGAGATCCAAGACTTTGTTTCAATTGCTCATAAAAATCTAATCCGTTTAGAAGAATTTTCTGGTCGTCTTCCCATATNTGTTCTACCGGAGAAGCATCCGGATGTGGTTCAAGCCGAAGGTAGTGGTATAATTCACTGATGATTTCAAAAGGATTCCGGAGCATGCGGAATTTCCCTCCCTGGTGATCCCATCTGCGCGGTTCACGTGGAGCCAACCAGCCCATCAGACGATGCGGGTCCTTGAGTAGAACTGAGATGGGACGTAGCAACAGGCTTTTTTTCTGTAAGAGGATGCTGGAAGCTTCTATTCCGATTTCGGCTTTGGTTTGCTGCATNATCCGGNNCCAGGCCAGTTCCAGGTTGACTCGTCTCGAAAGCTTCGACANTTCCCCTGCAAGNGCGAGATAAGACTGNACGAATCGAGTGTTCGGTCTCAGCATCGCATCCTGTCCCAAAATCCAGTGAATCAGTCCGTAGTGAAAATTGGTATTCAATTGGAGATCGACTCCTCGAACTTCCATGGTGCGAAGCACTTCTGCCAGTTTTTCCAGACTCTCACGTCGTGAAAAACCNTGGGTAATGGAGAGAGCGACATTCGAATCATAGGCTCCGGCAAGTTGATAAGCCTGAAGTAGTCCAGTGTCAGGATTACGGAGGCCGATGCCCTGGTCATCACGTAGTTCGTCTGGACCAGGTTCCGACCAATAACGGAGCAGGCCACCCCCGTGGGGGCGGAGTGCTGCATTGGTTGCATTGATCCGTGCCTCAACGGAAGAGGCATTTCTCAGGATCCGTTCTGGACGGGGCAGTTTGGAACCATGACAGGCTATGAGAAGCATTGCTTCCACAAGAGAATCACAGACGAAAGAATCCTTGGGATTNTCAGGATTTCTGAATTCAAGTCCATAGACCATTTCGGTGATTCGGTGTTCCACCTGGATACGGGTGTTGACTTCCATAAAGAAATGGGAATCATCCTCAACAATGCACTCGAAGGTGGAAGCGGAATCCAGTTCCAAAGCTTCTCCGAAGGCTTCTGCCTGGTTTGACATGGAACGGAGCATCTCAAGATCTTTTTTGAGTACCTTAGCCTGCTGAATTTTTCCGGATTGTTGATACTGTTGAATCGCTTCTTCGAGCATCTCCGCGGTCAAGGAGACTTCCTGAAGTTTTTGTTCGTGCATCTGCAGGGAGCAGTCTCGTCCGCCAAGTTCGACACACCATGAACCGTTTCCGAGAAGCTGGATTTCATTGTGCCGAGTATTTTCGATGTTGACTTCGATGAGGAAGTTTTTGTTGTCTCCCGGCCCAGTGGCCTTGGATTCCAGCAATACTTCCATGACTGCATCGTCAGATTCCTCAGATCGGGTGATCACCCGCTGTCCTTTTCCTCCTCCTCCGCCGACGTGTTTCAAACGGATTCTCCGACCTGGAAATTCCTTCCATAACTTTTCGAGCCGTGTTCGGGTTTCCTGCTGTATTTCAGGAATGCTGATCAGATCGAGTTGTATTGAAGCTGCAGCCCGAATCAGCTCATCGGCTTGATCCTCCAATGATTTTCCCTGTAAATCTTCGGCAATCGGAAGTTTATGTTCACGGATCCATTGTTGGAAACGTTCATTCGGCTCTTCCCCGGCTTTGCGAATCAGGGTCAGGGAGCAGATCCGATCTTCACCTGGAGTTACCGAAACTCCTAGCCTGCGTGCAAGCTGCTTGGCTTCGTCTTTGGATCCTGCTTTTCGGATGACCCGGGCTGAAGGACCGACAAATCCAATCCCTGCATCTTCCACGGCCTGAACAAAATCCGCGTCTTCCGCCATGAATCCATAACCGGCAAAAAGATGGGTGTAGCGATGATTGGAACAAATTCCGAGGATCTCTCCGATTCGGAGATGTTTTTCTTCACGGGATGTTCCCATGTAATCGGAGATGTGATGCACCCTCCCGTTCCTTTTTCCGATCCATCGTAATTCGGGAGCTAGGGTCTGGGGATAAACGATGCTGTCTTTTTCGGAAAGCAGGATTCCATAAGATGCCCCCATGGACTCGAAAGTCTGCATTGCTTCGAGCCGAATCGGCCCGCGGCAGACGATTAGACAGCGTACCTCTTCAAAGCCGAAGGATTTACTCCAGTTGCTTTTTTGATTTTCCCGGGAGGGGTTCATGGAGGTTCTTTTGAATTCCAGGATATTTTTATCGAGATCCAAACATCATGGACAAGTTATGGAATTCAATGAGTAGAAATTAAAGACGGCCAGTTCTCCTTAGAACTTGGAAAAAGAACAGAGAACAAACTTACAATGCTTTGAAAGGAATTACCAGACTTGGCGTTCAGGGCAGCAGTTCAATTTTTCTGATGAAGGATTTAGAATGTCGTCCATTTTTAGGGGTTGTGTTAGAGGCGTCCGCATCAATGGAAATTCCCGAAATCGGAGGTGGATCAAACCCAAATTGTTTGTTGAAGGTTTTTGGAAGTTCCATCTCGGTGATGAATTCTCCAATTTTCCCGTCACATGGGGTACAGAAATAACGTCCCGCCTTCTGCCAGTAATTGCCAAGGTAGGCTTTTCCTGGACGTTCCTTTTCCCCCAAAAAAAAGGCGAGAAAGTAGGGGATGTTTGGAACGTAAAAGACTCCACTGTCCTGATCTTCATCTCCAAAAAATACCATCACCCCAATGGCATTTCTGACATTTCTTTTCTCATCAGTCGATCCGGACCAGTCCGAACCTTCCGGATACTGTTCCACACCCCATTCAATACGTATCTTGTTGACCCCTTTTAGTTGTCTTGAATCGGGGCGAAAGTCCTTGAAAAATACACCGGAATAGTCGTCCTTGGGTTCGATCACCAGGGTGCCTTTTTCAAAACGGGGGTTCATCTTGTCCATGTCGACCTGTTCTGCCCAGCCGTTTTTTTCAAACCATTCAAGCGCATTCCCTTCGATTTGGCTGAAATCGAGGGTGTAATGGTTTTCATTTCCCAATAACTGAAAGGGGATCAGGATTAATGCGGTAAGAAAAAGCCTTTGGAACGACATGACAATGTTTTAAAGAAAATGTGGACCACTTGTTGAAAATTCAAAAAAAAATAATTCCAATTTATTATTGATGAACTCGTAAAAAGTCTTCTTTAAATAAACAACTGAAAATAAACGTTATTTTTAAAATTAACACTTGCTATTTGTCTCAT
>NYUB01000010.1 GCA_002683785.1 Deltaproteobacteria bacterium | reverse complement strand
GAACACAGAAGTAAAGCCCCCTCGTAACCATGGTACTGCCGGGCTTCCCGGTGGGAGAGTAGGTCGGTGCCGACTCTCGATGACGGGTTTTCGGATACATTCAGGCGCGTAGCTCAGTGGGAGAGCGCTACCCCGACACGGTAGAGGTCGGCGGTTCAATCCCGCCCGCGCCTACCAATTTTGTCCTACAAGATGGAGGAGCCATAGGGATAAGACGTTCTAAGTTACCGATGAGGTCAGATGATAGCGCGAGGGTCAACGATCAGATCAATGTTCCTGAAGTACGCGTTGTCGATGGTGAAGGTGGACAACTTGGTATCATGAGCATTGAAGAAGCACTGGAACAATCGCTTGAAGCGGGGATGGATCTGGTAGAAGTATCACCCAAATCAAAACCTCCGGTTTGCCGAATGATGGATTTCGGCAAGTACAAATACCAACAAAGCAAGAAACAGCACGCAGCACGGCAGAATCAAAAGACGATCCATTTAAAGGAAGTCAAGATGAAGCCAAAGATTGAAGAACATGATTTTCAATTTAAAGTCCGGAACGCACTTAGATTTTTAGAAGAAGGGGACAAGGTTAAAGTCAATATCATGTTTTTTGGAAGAATGATGGCACATAAGGATTTAGGATTGGTACTGATGGAAAAATTTGAAAATGCCATCGGTGAAGCAGGAATTGTAGAGCAACCCGTCCGCAATGAGGGCAGATCGATGTTCATGATCATGGCTCCTCCCAAGAAAAAATAAAGAAATGAAAGCCAAAACACATCGAGGCGCAGCAAAACGTTTCAAGAAAACCGGGAACGGAAAATTTAAAAGGAAAAGAGCATTCCTTCGTCACGGCATGCGGAAACGGTCCCAGGACTGCAAAAGAGTACTCCGGAAAAAAACTCATGTTTCGGACTCGGATGTAATGGCAATCAGTTTAATGCTCCCTAACGGCTGAGGAAATACCAATGAGAGTTAAAAGGGCAGTACAGGCAAGAAAGAGAAAGAAAGCATACTTTGAAGCGGCCAAAGGGTATCGGGGAGGACGTTCCCGGCTTTGGCGAACGGTCAAAGATGCAGTCGAACGTTCCAGGGAATACAGTTTCCGTGACCGCAAAGTCAGGAAGCGGGATTTTCGCAGATTATGGATTACCAGAATAAACGCGGCAGTTCGTGAACATGGAATGAATTACAGCCAATTCATTCATGGTTTGCAACAGGCGGAAATAGATCTGGACCGCAAGGCACTGGCTCATCTTGCGATGGAAGAGCCAGAGTTGTTTGCAAAAATCGCAGGCGAGGCCAAAGAGAAACTCGCCGCCTGAAATTTCAGGAATTGCTCTTCTAGGGGGCTAATATTTCACTCAGGGTTCGCCCCCCTTTTTCACGACATTCTTCCATCCAACTCAGTCCAGAAGAAACACTCTTCGGGCTCATCGCTCGTATCATTTCGGTGTAATCACGGTTGGTCGTTTGAACCGATTCCAAGAGTTCGGAAGTAAGATCTTCTGGAGCTGGAAAATCCCGCGTTTTATTTATCTCAAAAGCTTCTTCAAGTTTTGGCCAGCAAGAAAGGATCAATTGCTGGTTTTCGTACTCCCTGGTCTGCCCTTTTTGTTGTTCAATCAGAACGAGTGATTGCTCAATGAGCCCAAAGTAATGCTGAATCTGCTTAACCCGTTCCTCATAATTGAGGAGCAGCATCCGTAAAGCGGCTTCATAAAGTGCCCGGGTTTCGGCATTTTGTGCGATCACTCCGAGTCGAATTTGACGGTACCAGTTGATGAAGGCACAAAGTTCTCCCAAATAGTTGAACTGTGATGAGAGGGTTTTCCGAACCCCGGAAAGGATCCGGAAATCCCGGGTAATGACACGGCGGGAGAGGGCCTGCCCCGTGTGCAGGCCTTTTGGAAGTTTTCCATGAATCCGAATACCAGCCGCTGTGGATGCTCCGAAGCTGGCTTCCAAAGGCCCAAGCAGGCTATTGTTCCCACCAATGAAAAGTCTTTCACGGTTAAGGAACACACCTTCAACAACATTTCCAAATAGTGATGCCGTGGCCTTGTCACCAGAGGGTGTAAAATTGAAATGAATGCTTCCGCTGCCGATTTCGCTGAAAGCGCCCAGTTCCGGTCCTGTGCCTCCGGAAACCAGGGCATCACAGAAATTGATGTTGCTTCCGAGGGTAACCCAGGGAAGCAGTAGAGTCATTTTGGTATCGGTGTGCTGGGCGGATGAGGCGTCTTCTTCGTACAGTGTTCCTTTACGAGTTCGGAAGCCGTATCCTGTTGTGAAATCATTCACTGTTGTTTCCTTGCCCAGGAAAACGGTTTCTTCTGAAGTTCCACAACCGAGAACGGTGTTTGGACCGGTGAATGTATCCTTCAAGGTTACCGGCCCCAGAGTCCCCACCTGACTTCCTCTTCCCACGAAACTGTTGAAGACGGAGACTGGTCCAGCAATTCCAATTTCAGAACCTTCACCAATGAAGGACCCTTCACCCTCGATTCTGGAAAAAGGATGGAGAACGGATCCTTTTCCAAATTTTTCAGGATTGAGGGATCTTTCGATTTGCACCGATCCTGGATCAGGCATGATGATTCCCTGGTCCCTGAATTTTTTCAGTTCCTGAGTCGAATGATACTGGAGTGGTTCTTTCATCAGGAATGTCAACGGTTGTCCAGGGTTTCCACTTCATTCCGGGGAATCCCCAGAAAATAGAGAAGGGCATCGAGATTAGGCAGGGAGAGACTTCCGGCGGCTCTTTCACGCAGGAAACGGTTTGCATTAAACGCAATACCAAGACTGGCTTCAGAGAGCATTTCCAGATCGTTTGCTCCGTCTCCTACAGCGATCACCTGTTCTGCAGGTATTTTTTCACGCAGAGAAACTTCTCGGAGCAGATGGGCCTTCATCGGACCATCAATGACATCTCCCAGAATTCTTCCAGTTAGAAATCCGTTCTTGATTTCAAGGGTATTGGCTAGGCCATAATCGAGGTCAAAACGTGAGCGGATGTGATCAATGACGATGCTGAAACCTCCGCTCACAATACCGATTTTATACCCCAGCATTTTCAGGATCCTGATCAGTCTTTCAACACCAGGCGTGTACGGAATGTTCAGGATCAATCGCTGCAAATCGCTCATCCGGACTCCCTTCAGAGTCTCGACACGCTGAATCAGGGATTCTCTGAAATCAAGCTCACCATTCATGGCCTGGGTCGTGATTTTTCGGACTTTTTCTTCAGAACCGGCAAGTCTACTGATTTCGTCAATCATTTCGCACTGGATAAAGGTTTTATCAGCATCGAGAAAGATCAAACGCTTGTTGCGTCGAAATAGGTTGTCAGGCTGAAGTGCCAGGTCAAGTTGATGCTGCATCCTCAGTTCAAGCAACTCACTCATCAACTGCTGACGCACGACAGGCAGGTTGGCAACCAATTTAATCTCGAAGACCTGGACTCCATCTGCTTCTAAAGGACTGATTGATTTGACCCTCAGATTCTGACTGCGTAAATGCATGAGCAGAGAATTGAGCAACTGTGGAGGGATTCCCTTACCAAGAAGAGTCAGGATGTAGGAATGCCGATTGGAGTCGCCGGAAAATTCAGAAATGTTGTGCAAATCCACTTTGACGGAATCCAGTTTTTCCAGATCGCTTTTTAAGCCGACTAATTCTTTTTCTTCAATTTCAATCAGGAGTAGGAGTGAGAAGTGACCCTGCAAGGTCTGTTGATGCATCTGATTCAGGGTACTTCGTGACCTTTCCAAAATTGAAAAGACCTGCTCCAGCAGGGTTTCCCGGTCCGTTCCCTGAAGGTTGAGTAGAAATTTTGATTGATTGGAGGATACTGGTTGCACAAATGTTTTTCCTGAGTGTTGGAGGTCTGTCTCATTCAAGATTTGTTTCATGTTCGCCTTCATCATTTGAGACATGATCCGCCATGGCTTGAACCAGGTGTTCAAAATCCTGGACTTCCGGTTGAATCTCAACTTTCAATCCATGGCTAACAGCAGCGGATGCCGTGATTTCACCAAGGCATGCGACTTTCAAAGAATTGGACCAATCGCAGTCCCAATGAGAAGGAATAATGGAGAAAAGATTCCTAACCGCAGAAGCACTGGCCAAAACAATCCAGTCCAGCCTTTTGAGACGAAGAAGTTGCAGAAATGGAGAAAAATCTGTTTTTGGTATGCGGTTACAATAAACTGTTGAAATCATGACTTCAGCATTCATTTTGAGTAACTCTTCCTGGAGTGTGTATCTTGGTTCTTCAGCCTGAACCAGCCAGAAACATAATCCCGAGGGATTTAATTGTTTTAATTCTTGAATGAGCCCTTCGCTTTGATGATGTGAGGGAATCAAATCCGTTTCAATTTGTTTTTGGCGAAGCGCCTCTTCGGCTGCAGGAAAGCAGGCAATGCGAAGGGATTTCAAGATCTTTGTCGAAACACCCAACTCCACAAGTCGCTTAAAGGTAAATAATACACCATTTCTACTGGTGAATACCACCCAGTCAATTTTATTTAACTGATTCAAGGCCTCGTCAAATGAATCCCAAGAATCCGGAGGATGAATACTGATCAGGGGATGGTTATGTACTTCTGCACCAAGACCAATCAGTTTTTCCGAGAGTGAATGGTCAGAACTTTCCTGACGGGTGACCAGGATATTCTGACCTTTCAAAGGGGTAGGATTTTTGAGTTTAGCATTCACCCTGATCAAAAATGTAGAATCCGGTAAATCAGTTGCGGTAATAGCGGCTTTCGATTTTTGTCACCTGAAGATTGCGTGTATCTTCTTCAATGGAAGGGGCTGAACCCCTGACGCGCATCACGATATAATAGAAGATATAAAGGATGGGGCCAATTCCCAAAGGGGTGTAAATTAAAAAAAAAACTCTCATCAGCCAGAGCTGCATTCCTACCATTCGTGAAAAATCCTCACAAACTCCAAGAATCCAACGTTTTTTTGGAGGGGACTCAATCAGTCTTCCATTGAATCGGCGGAAAAGACCGTAGGCGATCAATAATCCAAAAAGCAGAGAGGGAACACCGATCAGGACGGCTATGATATTCATTCTGAGATGCTGGAATTACAGGCCTTCTACGATTTGCCGATAGGCCTTGCGGAATCCTTTTTTTAAAAGAACATCCATGCTCACCTTGAAGTTTGCTGAACCTTCCTCCAGCAATGACTGAAAATCATGATCATTCCCACTGGGAGTCTGGGCAAGTCGATGATCCAGGAATTCGAGAACTTTTTCGAAGGTTATCAAGGATTTTCTGCCCTGCATCCAACTGTAATGTAAAAAGGGTTTTATCCCGGGTCTGAAATCATTCCTGTTGCTTCAGATTCACGTACCGTGCATTACCTTCTGAAACAATCAGGAGTAGGATCCCTTTCTCCAGACTGCTGTCTTCCATCAATTGATTAAACTCTGCAATAGATTTGATGGGTTGGCGGTTTATTTCCTGGATAACCATTCCTGCNGTAAGCCNTGCATCCGATGCAAGGGAACCTGGTTTGACTTCTTGAATGAGCACCCCATTGGATGATTCCAAGTTCAGCTTACTCACATCTTCCTGAGTAATTTCTGCAACCCTGAAACCGAAAAGGTTTTCTTCACTTCTGTCGGGTTTCATGGTTATCTTCCCGAGTTCACGCGGACGTTCATCAAGATGGATCCTGAAATTCATCAGTTCTGAATTTCGGATGACTTTCAAGTTGATGTTGGTGCCCGCTCCTGAATTTGCGATTTCGTTTCNGAANTGGCGACTGTTGAGAACTTCCTCGCCATTCATTTCGACAACCACATCCCCGCGCTGGAGGCCTGCTCTATCGGCCGGAGTGTCACTCATCACCCCGGTAATCAAACTGCCTTTGGCATTTTCAAGGTTGAATGCTTGAGCAAGATCCTGAGTCACATCCTGGATTCCAACACCGAGCCAACCTCTGGAGACCGTACCTTTGTTGATGAGTTCATCCATGATACGTTTGGCCATGTTGATTGGCACCGCAAAACCGATTCCCTGATAACCTCCACTCCTTGAGTAGATGGCGGAGTTGACACCGATAATTTCTCCGCGCAGGTTGACTAATGGGCCTCCACTGTTTCCGGGATTGATTGCGGCATCGGTCTGAATGAAATTCTCGTATTCATTGATTCCAACATTGGTTCGCCCTTTAGCACTGACGATCCCGTAGGTCACGGTTTGTGTTAGCCCGAAAGGATTGCCTACGGCTATCACAGATTCTCCAACGAGGAGTTCCTTTGAGTCTCCGATGGTAAGTGCTGAATAACCGTTTCCTTTAATCTTGATCACGGCGATGTCTGATTCAGGATCGGTCCCAACAATTTTTGCCTTTACCTCTTTTCCGTCATAAAGTTTGACAAGAATCCGATCGGCCTCTCCAACTACATGATGGTTGGTGAGGATAAAACCTTCCTCGTTGATGATGGTTCCGGAACCCATACCTTCTTGTCGAAATGGCTGCCCAGGCTGCTTTTTAGGAGGTTTGATGCCGGGGAAAAAGCGTTTAAAAAATTCTTCGTTGTAAAGATCGTATGGATTGTTGAGAGGTTGTCCTTGAGAATCACGGAGGATTTTTTCTACTTTGATGTGGACTACTGCCTTTTGGACATTCTGAACCAGAGCAGCCCGGGTTTTGGATTCCCGGATCAACTGTTCCAAATCCTCTTTGTTCTGAGAGTAGATGGGGTCGTTCCAGATAAGAATGAATGAAAATGNTCCAAGAAAAATCCCGGNGAAGANCGAANTTTTTTTCAGCAATCGAAGAATGGTCATAAGAAGGCTACGTGAAAATGGTGAAGNCACTGTTTTTTTAGAGAAAATGATAACTCTTTTTAAAAAAACCGTCCAAAGGAATTTTCTTGGAACAATTGCATTGNGGGAGTTTCTTTTTTTTGCTGGACTTATCAAGGCTGAAAGCTAGATTGGAATTTTAATTCAACACCTTGTTCCTCATGCTAAAAGATGCTGAGGCTTGGAACACAGTTAACAACCCGTTCAGATGACGAGGATAAATGAGCGATATTCCTGAAGACTTGGTTTATACATCAGAGCATGAATGGATGCGTATAGACGGAAATAAAGCAGAAATTGGTATCACTAATCATGCACAGAATGAACTCGGTGATATTGTTTACGTCGAACTGCCTATCCTAGATGATGAAATAGATTCAGGTGAGGAGTTTGGTACGATAGAATCGGTGAAAGCTGTATCCCCTCTTTATATGCCGGTTAGTGGAAGGATCATCGAAGTTAATTCAGAATTACAGGAACATCCTGAATTGGTCAATGAAGACTGTTACGACGAGGGATGGCTGGTGCGGATTGAAATCACCAATGCTGAAGACACCGACGAACTGTTGGATCCAGAAGCTTACAAAGCGATTCTTTAATCTGGATGAGGCCTCAATTTCAAAACCCTTGTTTTTTACTCGNCACCAAGGGTGATTTNGGATCAATCACTCNGGTAGGAAGTNTATTTTTTNACATCATTCTAAAGATTTCATTCCAAGAAGAAGATGCCGGTAAGTAGTAACGCCGGCTCTCCNCGCAAGGTTCTCCTGATCACGGCTGACCAGTGGAGGGGGGACTGTTTGGGGATTACCGGTCATCCTATGGTTCAAACACCCAATTTGGACCGTCTGGCTTCAGAAGGAGTGATATTCAAAAAGCATTATTGTCAGTCCGTTCCATGCGGTCCCTCACGTGCGTCTTTATTGACAGGGATGTACCTGATGAACCACCGTTGTGTGAACAACGGTACTCCACTCGATAGACGTTTCACCAACCTTGCTTTGGAGTGTCGAAAGGGAGGATTCGAACCGACTCTTTTCGGTTATACAGACACCTCCAGGGATCCCAGGGGACTTCATCCNAACGATCCAGATCTGAAAACCTACGAGAACGTGCTTCCCGGAATGACTGCTGGGTTGAAGGTAGATGACCATCACAAATCATGGATCGGTTGGCTGAAAAAAAAAGGCTATTCCTCGGATTTGAATCGGATGAATGTTTTTCTTCCAAAAAATGGAGGAGGTGACATCCACACCTCGGCACCTGCGTCCTACAAGCAGGAACATAGTGATACCGTGTTTTTGACCGATACACTGCTGGATTGGATCAACACCTGTGAANAAGAGGACTGGTTTGTTCATCTTTCCTACTTGCGTCCCCATCCACCCTGGGTGGCACCGGAACCTTACAATACTCTGTATGATCCTGAAAAGGTTTCGCCTCCCCTTCGTGCACAAAGTCTTGAAGAGGAAGGCAAACAGCATCCNATGCTTTCTGTTATTCATGAAATGAAACCTAGAAGTGACTTTTTTGAGGGTTCCTCTAGCTCTCCGGTAGCAAAAGCGTCNGATGAGGAGTTTCTACAAGCAAAAGCGACCTATTATGGGNTGATGACCGAAATCGATGATCAACTGGGAAGGATTGTCGAGTACCTCAAGGCTACAGGCCAATACGAGTCCACTCTGATTGTGTTTACGAGTGATCATGGAGAACAGTTAGGAGATCATTATCTATTTGGTAAATTAGGCTATTTTGATGCGTCTTATCANATTCCACTCATCATTCGTCCACCCTATGGAGTTTCTGAGCAAAATGAGATGGTTNAGNACTTCACAGAATCTGTGGACGTGATGCCNACCATCCTTGATTGGTTGGAATTAGAGGTTCCAGACCAATGCGATGGCTTGTCTTTGGTACCTTTCCTAAAGGGGGAATCTCCTCGAAATTGGCGGGAAGAGGTCCATTCAGAGTTTGATTTCCGCTGGATCGGTTCCNATCAACCGATGATTGAGNAGCGGTTTGGGCTACTTCCGGACCAATGCAGTTTGGCAATCATTCGTGATGATGAATACAAATATGTTCACATGACGGCATTGCCTCCCCTTTTTTTTGATTTGAAACAGGGCCCTGGAGAATTCAAGAACAGGGTAGAGGATCCTGGACTACCGGGAATTGGTTCTAAAATACTCTGGAAAAATGATTTCCTGGATGATGAATCATCGAGAACGTGTACTGGCCAACATGAATGTCGANTTCGGGAAGTTGATCCATTGGCATGGGCCAAGAAATTGACTTTCGAGTAAAGAGTATTAGATCAGGTTACACCTTCTTGGATTTCATCCTGAATCAACCATTCCTAGATTCAGTGGTTTTGCTNTCANTTCCTAAAAAAAATTTATTATGANCGATAGNCCATTCATTNAATCAGTTGCTTGAACGATGGNGGAAAATATCTTAAAAACTTTTTTGAACATTTAAATGTCGTTATAATCCTTATTTTCTATGATTGAATTGATATTGAAACGTTTAACTTCGGGTCCAAAATGCCTGTCTCAATTACCCGTGAACCCATTGACATAATGGCTTTGCGCCAAAGAGCTATGCACCCTCAGGCCGGTGCAGTACTCATTTTCTGTGGAGATATTCGCAACCATAGTGATAACCAAAGCGTGGATAAATTGGAGTATGAGTCCCATGAATCCATGGCCCTGAATCAGATGAATCAAGTGGTAGAAGAGGCGTCCANTCAGTGGCCCATGCATTATGTGGAAGTCATCCACCGTCTTGGAACTATGGAGATCATGGAATGTTCGATAGCCATTGCCGTTTCCACTTCTCATCGAGCAGATGCCTATGAGGCNAGCCGTTTCATCATCGACACAGTGAAACGTTCTGTCCCAATATGGAAAAAAGAANACTTCTCTGATGGACAGACATCATGGAGTGAGGGTTCTGAAGCTGGTAGTGTTAAAGAAGGTGGGATTTCATCAAAGTAATTGTATAAGGGTAAAATTCACCNGCAGGATTAAATTTTTTGTAGATTTAAAAGTTAGAAAAATTTCTAAGAAATCATGAGTCGTCTCAACGTCATCCATCCAGATCAAACTTCTCAACCTTTTATGCGTGGCATTCTTACGAATGAGTTGATGCATCGGGGGATGAGTTTTCAAAAAGCTTTTCAGATTGCAGAAGACACCAAGTTGCATTTCCNGAATGAAAAGGAAATTAAATCAAAACTTCTTTGGAAAACCATTGAAGAATTGATCAAAAAGCGTTTCGGGGAAAAGGAACTGGATTCTCTTCTTCCAGAAAACATGAAACCTGGAGATATTAGGGTCGTCCAAGGTCAGTCTTCTGTCCCATTTTCAAAAGTGCTNCTGACGCAGTCGATGACAGCCACAGGTCTGGATTTGAACCAGGCTTTCCGAATCAGTCAGGAATTCGAACAGCACTTGCTATCGGAGAAGACCCAACAAATCGAAAAGGCGGAAATTTTCCAACAAATCAGAAAGATCATTGAAAAGCAATTCGATCCATACACAGCAGATCTTTACCAAATGGCGAGTCGATTAGACCAACTGAAGCGGCCCGTGATTATTTACATCGGAGGTGCTCCTGGGACTGGCAAATCAGTATTGGCCACATCACTGGCAACACGTNTAGGAATCAACAAGGTGATCAGCACGGATTCAATCCGTGAAATCATGAGGCTGGCTTTTTCAAGTGATCTTCTACCGACTCTGTTTCATTCAACCACGGAAGCCTGGAAAGGACTTCCAATGGAATTTCAAGCTTCGGAACAGCTCATTGCGGGTTATTGTCTCCAGGCTAATCAGGTTTCGCTTGGGGTTCGAGCGGTTGTTGAAAGAACAGTAGAAGAAGGACAGAATTTAATCGTTGAAGGGAGCCATTTAGTTCCATTTCTCCATGAGGTCGCGAAAAAGAATATAGTTGATGCCTATCACATTCCAATAAGCCTTTCAATCATGAATGAGAAATACCATCGGGAACGTTTCTCTGAAAGAGGCTCCTCTAATTTACGAAAGATTGAAAACTATTACCTTAAACGCTTCAATGAAATTAGAAACATTCATGAATATACTATCACTCAATGTGAGGCGGACGAAGTTGAAGTTTTTGATAATGAAGATTTTGACAAGACACTGAATCTGATGATTCAATTCAGCATTCAAAAGCTTTTGAAACAGGTAAACANTGAATAGTTTGTTGGACTTNCATGGTCATTGATTTTCCTCCTCCATCAAGAAGNACAAAACAACNTTTAGCATGAAAAAATAAATGAGTTATTTTAATGATTAAAAGATATTCCTGAATTACCCAAAGGATTTCTAACTATTCTCAGTGAGGTTTTGCAATATTTTTTTTGCATTCGATCGAACCATGGCGATATCTAGATTAGTGTCGTCTTTNAAATAAGTATGTTCTTCGGGTTTNATGCCGACACGCTTCATCACTTTTTTGATCAAAAGTTTTTCTTCATCCTCGAAAACTCCATCGGCTCCTGCAACGAGAGCCATCATATCAACGAGTCCTGTTTTTGCATCGTCAGTTTTGATCTCCTGGATCATTTCTTCTAGTGATGATCGACCACGGATCAGTTCTTGTTCTTCACCTGTTACTTTTGCTGCTTTAAAAACTGCTATGAGCACTTTTTTTTCAGCAGGATGCATTTGACCATCGGCGTGAGCCATGTGGTTCATAATGGAAAGGATATCAAGAAATTCTTTACGTTCCATGGCAAATTGAGATGATTGAATGATAAAAGGATTTTTTNCTTTTATGATTTTATTAATCGATTAANTTGGAATGAATCGAATTACGTGTAATCNAATTTAACTATTGTATAATCATAATTTCTTCGAACGTAAAGCTTAAATGTTGAGACCTTTTGGAAGAGATAAATAATTCACCAGAATGGATAAGATTTAATGGCGCATGATCCCCGTTATCACGAAGAATGGCCTGAAATATCAAGGTATGTTCGCCTACTTTTCAATCATCATTGTGCCAGGTGCGGGAGGGACTGTAGCAATCCGAAGGACTCAAGGGAAATGCTTCAGGTTCATCACATCGATGAAAACCCAGGAAACAACAACCTCGAAAATCTAATTCCGCTTTGTTCAGTCTGTCACCTGCAGATTGAAAAAGAAGCNCGNCTTCATGCTCCTCATGCACATATCCAGCATGAACTCTTTGAGGACAATAGCTATTTGGAAAGCATGGCTGCTTTAAGAAAAGAGGCTTTTGAGCGTTATGGACAAAAGAAAAACAATGGTATTTCTGATATGAGCGATGAGGAATATGACCATTATCTCAATCAGAAAGAGTGGGAAGAATGAGAATCTGTTCTTTCAACCGCTTATCAACCATGGGTCAAATCATGTTTTCCGACTAACGCCTTCTTCGTCCGAATCCTCCAAAGCTGCGTCTTCTGGGTGTCCGAAACAAACTTCGGGAGCGAGATGGAGCCTGTCGCCGAACGGCAGGTGCTTTACGTTGTGAGGTTTGTGTTCTNCCAAATCCGGTTGCCGATCCTTTCCGGTTGGCGGAACGGTATCGTGAGCTTTTGATCTGGTTCATCGATTTGTTGGAAGTCGAACGGAACTTGTTGGCTGCCACAGAGTTTCCTCCCATGGTTTTGGCAGCACTCGAGGAAGACTGAGCACGGTTGTAGGAAGATGTTGCAGCACTTCGATTCTGTTGTACAGAACTCACGCCTCTTGGCTGGGAATTATAATAACCGTAGCCCATTCCGTANCTGGGCATGAAAAGCCAGTTGGTCATCATTGATGCGGCCATGGAAGTCATAAAGATGCTGGTGAGACTTGGGCCGGTTGAATAATAAGGCGGATAAGGTGTTCCGGCTGATTGATACATTTGGGGATTCGGAGCAGACTGCACGGTCATTTGGTCTTCCGCACTTTTCACTGCAGAAGCGGTCATGATTTCAATTGATTTGTTTTCAGCAATGTC
>NYUB01000009.1 GCA_002683785.1 Deltaproteobacteria bacterium | reverse complement strand
TTGGATCTCAGTTCAGTTATAGGAAAACTGGAGGCTGGACAGGTGCTTCCTATCGAATCGGATGGACAAGTAACGCTTGAAGTCAACGGTATACCCTGTTTTCAGGGATCACTGGGGTCTTCCGGGTCACGCTATTCGGTACAGGTCCAAAACCGGATTCAGGATAAATCTCAATCTCCATTGAGCCAAGAGGGAGAATTCAAAACCATCGAATGGTCTGAATCCTGAGATCCCTCAGAAACCCTTTCCTTTCTAGCTGATCAGGAGACGCAACATCCCCCTACTGATCTGACTGATCCAACCAAAAAAACTGAATCCTGGAAGCGCCACACTGACCAGCACCAGTCCAAGCAAGGCATGGTAGCCAAAACGCGCATTCCATTCTTCATATTTCCACTTCAATTCACGGTTGAGAAAACCACTCAAAACATAACTCCCATCCAGTGGGCCGAGTGGAATGAGATTGAACAGACAAAGGTTGAAGTTGATGAGAATGAAAAAAGTTAAAAGTTTCATCAATGGAAAACCCTCCCAGTAAAGCCAACCATTGAAATGAAAAAGATGAATCAGGGCTCCTCCTCCCAATCCGAGCAATAGGTTCATCAATGGGCCTGCTGCTGCCACAAAAGCATCGGCACGCGGATGACGGAAATTCCTAGGATTGACAGGAACGGGCTTGGCATAACCAAATCCAGCTATCAGCACCATCAGGCTTCCAAAGACATCCAAATGCACCAAAGGATTCACACTCAGACGCCCTGCCATTCTTGCAGTGTGATCTCCTAAGCGGTCTGCAACGTATGCATGTGCATACTCATGAAAACTCAACGCGAATATCAGGCAAAATACCAGAAGTACCAGTACCTGTGGTTCCAAGCTGAACAACATCGATTCTCCTGAAAAATTTATGATTTAGAAAATATTCTTACAGTTGAGACGAGGAACAGCAAATTCCCGACTATTTGAATGATCCAATTTACAAAAGCAGGACAAAAAATTCCTTATTTTTATTAATGCTCTCTTGATTATAAGAGGTTAATCGCCTAAAATATATTATCTTACCCCCGTGCAGTTAGTGAATAGGAGCAGGGAAATCTTGGTTTTCAACTCCTCCCTAAAAAAAAGTTGAAAGTTTCATGTACCAGGAAAATCGATGCAGGTTTCGACCTGAAGATGTCTGATTGTTTTCCAAACTGCACGGGTACCCAACCTTAATAAGGTTTCCTTCAATTCAATCCTGGTGTTCCCAATCGGGACATCATCAACACCCAGAACGTCATGGCTTTTCGATGTTTTTTTGACGTAGATGGTGTCGTGCTCGATTTTGAGAGCAGTTTCATCAAAGTGGTCAGCAATTATTTCCAGCTCGAAGTTCCAGAAAACTATCAGACGGAAAATTGGTTTTTTTCTGATTTGTTAACCTCGGAGCAAGTGCAGGAAGGTTGGGACTATTTTCTAAAATGTTCAGAATTTGAAAACATGCCTCCCCTGGTTGATCCACATCAGTTCAATCGCATTTTCGGGGCATATCCTGTGCATTTCGTAACCAACATACCACCGGATTGTCTGGACCGCCGACAGCGTAATCTGAAAAAAATCGGATACCAATTCACTTCAGCTCATTGCGCAGGATTCGTCCAATATGACGGACATCCTCCGCAAACCAAAGCAGACGTGATTCAGAATTTGCTGGAAGACCACGAACAATTTTTGTTCGTGGACGATCACCCGGACAACTGCGTCAATGTTCACGAAAGCTTTCCGGAAGCGGAGGTCTGGTTGATGACCAGACCCCACAATCAGGATTTCAGCCATCCGGTCATACGCAGGGCTCTCCATTGGGATGATGTTTTTAAACACCCCAGGGAGGTTGATCACGAGCATTAAAACTTAGACCGCACAGGCCAGATCATTTCCATGAGATCCTCTCTCTTTCTGGTACTGCTATTTTACCTGATCACGCCACCATCAAAATATCTATCCGCCCAAGAAGCTTCAGTTGCTGGACCAACTGGAGGACCGGTATTCCGGCTTGGTTTCTGGGAGATGCTACATCAGACCTACTGGACGGATGAAGACAACACGTTCTACCAGATGACTGGTACGAATCGTTTCCGTGGCGGGAAAGGTTATCAGGGTATTCCTTCTTTCAACGTGACGGATATTTATATACCAGATGGACTTTCCTCGAATGTGAACACAAAAAGGGCCAATGACGGTAATGAACATTCCAAAGTTGACAGTGCGATTGGCAGGATCACAGACTGGCTTCCAAGCTTTTCCCTAGAATATATCTTGCCAACCAATTATTGGGTTGGAGCAGGAATGGGCTTCCACTACACCAACACTTGGCTGGACGACACCTCCGTTCGTGNAGCAACCACAGGGTCGGACCCATCCTATGCTACTCCTTTGCTTCGGATGTTCACCCGCTTCTATATGTTCTCAGGATCCCTCTATTTTCCCGGTACTCCCAAGCCAGGTGGAATTGATTTTTTCTTTGGGTTTGGGTTGTCCTATGTNGAAGCAACCTACGCTTGGGGAATTCGACCGAATCCTGACATCTACAACAATTACGGTGAAGCCTTTTATCTTCAAAAAACGTACATGCGTTCTTCAGGAATTCTACCCATCCAACGTTTTGGACTGGCATCTTCTTCGGACACTTTTGGATTCATGCTGGAATTCATCCGTCTTCCACAAAGAGATCTTCTTGATAATCCCTTTAAAAATCAAAGCTTCATCAGTTCCGAAGCCTACAATGCAGCTTACAATGANCGAGGAGAAGATCTTCCGGCTAAAGTTGGAATGGGAGGAATGATCACCCGTGCNAGCTGGACCTATTCATTTTGGTAAAANCCAATCTCACCCTTCAAGCAACAGCAGTACTTCACCGGCAAGGTAAAAGGAGCCCATAATCACCAAGGGTTTGTCAGAAAATTTCGTAGCACGCATCAGGGCCTCTTCGATATTGTCCGAGGTTTCCTGGATAGGAAGTTCCTNAGGGTCCATCTCTGAATTGAGAAAACCAAGCAGTTCCTTTGCATCTGCGGAACGTGGGGAATCGAAGGGACATGTTATCAANANCCCTGAAAAATGAAGTACTTTTTTTAANGCTGGAACCAACTCCAGATCCAGTTTATCCCNAGACATGCCGAGAATAAGAGTGCATTCCCTCATTCGCCACTCTTCCAGTTGAAATGCCAAAGCATCCAAAGCGTCAGCATTGTGTCCACCATCTAGAATCAGTGTATTGAAATGATGTCCACGCCATGTAACGTTTTTTCTGAGTTCTAGCCTGGCAGGAAGCCTCACCGATTCTAGGATCTCCAGCNTGTCTTTTCTTAAAGTAACAGCTTNAGGATATAGATTTTCGTAGGCCGTCATTGCCGTTCTTAGGCTTTCTAACCAGGGAAGACTAAATCCAGGATGTCCCGTGATTTCCAATTGGGTTCCATCACACCATTTTAGATTCCAAGTATCCGAAGAACCCTCTTTCAGGTTTCCCGAACCATGTTTCGTCATCATGATCTNNGTATCAGCTTCCAAAAAAGGAACGGAGCTTTTTCTCAATTTTAACCGCATCCAGTTTTTTAGAGACTCCTTCTGTTTGGACATCACCGTAGGAATGCCGGAACGGGTGATGCCAAGTTTCTCTGATGCAATTTGAAAGATGCTGTCCCCCAACACCTCTTGGTGGTCCATGCCTATGGGAGTCAAGATACAGAGTTCTTTTTCAGTGATGTTAGTCGAATCAGCTTTTCCTCCCAGGCCTGTTTCCAGGATCACCCAGTGCATCCCGGTTTTNTGGAAAGCCAATAGCGCTATGGAAGTCAGCAGGTCGAAATAGGAAAGGTAGGGTTCTCCATGAAAGGAATTGGCGATGTCCAATGCCTTTGAAGCGAATTGAGTAAAATCCTTTTTGAGGATCAGTTTTCCGTTGATTATGATGCGTTCCCGGATATCGGTCAGATGTGGGGAACTGTAGATGCCGCAGGAATCTCCTTCAGCCAAGATCAGTGTTCCCAACATCAGAGCCGTCAGACCTTTTCCGTTCGTTCCTGCAATATGAATCACCCGCANGTCATGATGCGGATTCCCGAGCTCCTGCAGGAGTTGGCTTATTCCTTCCAGGCGGCTGATGTCTCGAGGACGGGCAGTGTTCTCATAACTTCCCCACTGCTCCAATTCCTTCAACACACCTTCAAAAGAGGGCATGCTTGGGTTTTTCAAGGTGATCAAACATGAAGCAGCACTNTAAGCTGCATCGGAGGGTTTACTTGATATGCTTGAAAAAAGGACGTTCGGTACTTAGAAGCAGTGTGGTGCCTTCCGTGAGGGTTTCCCGATAGACTTCATGGGAACGCAGGAAGGCAAAAAATTCAGGGTCTTTGCTATATGCTTCTGCGTAGGTTTTAGTAGCTTTGGCATCAGCCTCTCCACGAACTTCTTCTGAAATACGGTTGGCTTTAGAAAGGATCTTGATACGATCCCTGTCTGCGGCTGAACGGATTTCGAGGGCTCTTTCATTTCCTTCCGACCGATAACGCTTGGCTTCTCGTTTCCNTTCAGCTTCCATACGNCCATATACAGCCAGGCTGTTGGATTGAGGAAGATCCGCACGTTTGATCCGGACATCGGTCACATCGATGCCGAACTTTTCTGCATTCTTACGAGAATTGATGGTGATGGTTTCCCTGATTTCCCTGCGGTTCCCGGAAACGATTTCAATCAAAGTGTGCTTACCGAGAATTTCCCGGGTTTGTGAATAAATTATGTCATCCAAACGTGCCAATGCACCACTGACCGTCCTCACAGTCTGATAAAATTTCAGTGGATCCTTTACTCTCCATTTGGAATAGGTATCAACAATCATTTCCTTTTTATCTTTGGTGAAAACCGATCCCGGGTCCGCATCAAAATCCTGAATTCGGTTTTCGACATAAAAAATTCTGGTAATGAAAGGTATCTTGAATTGAAGCCCTGGTTTCGTCACCGTGTCAATTGCGTCTCCCAGTCTAATTTCAATAGCATACTGGGTTTTATCAACAATATAGGTGCCAAGGTAGAAAATCCCTGAGATTGCTATGGCCACAGCAACCAGCAAATTGACAGCATTGAATTTCATAAACTTTATTTTATGAAGATTTCATGTGAGGCAAGGCATATCACTTGCGTTGATCCTTGAAATACAAACAAAATTTTTGAAAATTAATCCATTGTTGTCAAGTTGATTCCCCCCCCGACAAANCATGATCAAATCCNTCAGTCGCAACCTGAAAATTTCAAGATCGCCACGACACGATGAACAGATCCTGGCATTGGCCATGCGGCAAATTGAAAAGATGCTCAAGGATATGCAGAACGAAGGTAAGGACCTTTCCGGGCTCAAGCTGAAAAAATTCCAAAAGACGCATCATATCGATTGCCACTGCGGCATGTGTGCAGATGCAAAAAACAAGAAAGATCCCCGCAAACGAGGCCTGCTCGAGGATGGTTTCAAAGTCTACATCGAAGGCGATGGATCTTCTTGATCGAAGCGGCAGCTCAGCTTGACGGCAAGCAAATTGACCGGGAAAACTTCATTATCTGAAGACTCCTCAGGAAGCCCACAACAAAAATATTACTGGAGCCTTCGCTGTAGAATCAAACTCGAATGGGAAGAACTTTGGGATTGGTTTTGTTTCGAACACGGAGCCCTTGGAACCGAACAACGAGTCACTGAAAATGGAAATGAAACTCTTGCTTATTTCCCAGAAAAGAATTCAAAACCTCTTCAAACCCTTCATCACGATTTCAATACATCCATTTCAGGTGATGCTGGTGGAGTCCAACTCCTTGAACTGGTCCAGTGTGAGGAGGAAGACTGGCAATCGAATTGGAAACCATTCTTCAAACCGGTAAGAATCGGCCGCAACCTCCAGGTAATGCCTCCCTGGTTCAATTCAAATGAGACTTCGAGCCTGACCCGCATCGTCATTGATCCTGGCAGGGGGTTTGGCACCGGGTATCATTTGAGCACTTCACTCGCTCTTGAACTTCTGGAAACGTTTTTTGAAATCCCTCCTGAAAAACCTCCATGGTTGTTGGATTTCGGTACGGGTTCAGGTATCCTCTCCATCGCCGCTTGCCTATTAGGATGTGATAAAAGCATTGCCCTCGATTTAGATGATGGCGCATTGACGGATGTGGTGCGTAACGCCCAATTAAACAAGATGGAAAACCGGATATTTCCGTTGAGAGCCGATCAGGTTTGCCTTTCCAAAGCCTTCCCAGTGGTGATCAGCAACATGCTGCTAAGCGAATTGCAAAAGTCTTCAGTAGAATTGGCATCTTCTTTAACATATGGAGGAAGCCTCCTTTGCAGTGGTATCCTGGAGGAACAGACCCCTGAACTGGAAATGACTTTCAGGGATCTTGGATTGGCTCCTTACCGTAGATTGAAACGTGATGGTTGGTCAGCGTTGGAATTTAAAAAACAGGTTTTGAAAATATCCACTTCAAATTCCTGATCATTGATGGCCCCCCTCCAAAAAGCTGACGATTCAGCTGAACGAAACCATGAGGATGTATGGAACTTTGCAATCGGTTCCAACCTTCATCCAAAAAAATTAAAAGGACGGGCTAATCTCACGATCAAGGAACTTCAGCCTGGAAAACTAAAAAACTGGAGGCTCGCTTTCAACCTCAGGGGGATTTCTTGGCTCGAACCTTCAATGGCAGGCGTCGAACCCGCCCCGGGGGATGAAGTGCACGGATTGCTTTTGCGAATGAGCCAATGCGAATTCAGGAAACTCGTGCTCAGTGAAGGAGAGAATCATGCCTATCGCCAAGTCGAGGTCGAAGTCGAAACTTATCAAGGGCAAAAACAAAAAGCACTCGCTTTCAGTGCCTTGGATTCCAGAAAAATGAAGGAAGACCAACCACCGACCCTGCGTTATCTGGAATTGATCCGAACGGGAGCCCGATTAAGCGGCTTGGACCCGGATTACATTCACCGACTGGATTCTCTACCGCATTTTGAAAAAGGCCCCTTGACGAAACTGATTTCTCATTTGCTGTTCGACATGATGATGTTTTTTGGAGGAATCGGTGTCCCCCAGATCTCAACCAGACTTTTCAGGGCATTACGGTGGATTGATGGAAGTCTTTTGCCGGGAGTGTTGAAATGGCTGATGAAT
This sequence comes from Deltaproteobacteria bacterium, assembly GCA_002683785.1. Taxonomy (GTDB): domain Bacteria; phylum SAR324; class SAR324; order SAR324; family NAC60-12; genus UBA1014. The sequence continues at coordinate 13,504 of NYUB01000009.1, read as the reverse complement.
GTTTCTCTTTTGACTCCCACTCTGACTTTGGCAGCCATTCTCTGTCTTCGGCATCAAATCCGGCCCAGGTCCTGAAAAATAAAAAATTGTTATTCAGACAGGATAATGAATTTGCGGATTCATTATCCGGGTGAAAGGATGAAACCTACAATTCAGCACAAATTATCTCCTTTGAAACATGACTGAAAAAGCAGAATCACAAAGTTCAAACNCGGAGTCCAAAACCTATAAATTTCTTGGTCAGAGAATTCCCCTGCATGATGGAATTCAGAGGCTCCAGGGAGAAATGCCTTATACAGGAGACNTTGAATTTGCAGGAATGCTTCATCTACGTCTGGTGATCAGTCCCCATGCCCATGCAAAAATAAAATCCATCGATTTAAGCAATGCCTTGAAAGTCCCCGGAGTGATGGGTGTCTTCCGGGCTGAGGATCTTCCATGTGGGAACAAGGTCATCAATTCCAGGACAAGCGCAGTCCTTGCCAAGAAAAGAGTGCTCTTCAATGGTCAACCGGTGGTAGCAGTGGCGGGAGAAAGCATNCAAGCAGCAGAAGATGGAGCGGAAAAGGTAAAAGTAGAATATGAACTGCTGGATCCGGTGATCGACCTGGAAGAAGCAGTCCGGCCTGAAGGACCGGTCATCTGGCCTGAGGGAATTCCCGATTCCGATGTGGATCTTGCTGCAGACCATGGAGGGGACCAGGCAGGAAAGCAGGCGCAGCAAGGCCCTCGCTCCAATGTCAATCAAGGGGATGTCTATGAACGGGGAGACCTTGAACAAGGATTCCGCCTTGCAGATGTGATCATTGAACGGACCTACCGGACTTCTTTCGTCCACCAGTCCTACCTGGAACCTCAGGTCTGTGTGGTGAATCCCGAAATCGGAGGAAGATTGAGTGTTTATGTGAGCACCCAGGGCCCTCGCAGCATACGCAAAGAAGTAGCGAGGCTGATGTCCCTTCCTCTCAGCAAAGTCAATGTTGTACCGATGGCGGTTGGTGGTGGTTTCGGAGGCAAGCACGGGTTGATTGAACCCCTTGTCGCTGCAGTTGCACTCAAAATGCGCCGTCCGGTCCGNCTGGAACTGAACCGCGGTGAGGATTTCATGGGAGGCATGCCTTCCCCTGCCTGCCAGGTGGAGTTGAAAACAGGAGCAACAAGTGAAGGAACGTTTTGTGCGCTCGAAGCACGGATCCTGATGGACAACGGAATCTTTGCTTCTCCCTGGGGAAACCTTCTGGCAACTNTACTCGGCAGTACTTACAACGTTCCTCACGCACGTGTTGAATATTCCGAAGTCAACACCAACAAACCAATGGGAGGTCCTTACCGAGCTCCTTCTGCTCCCCTATCCGCATATGTGCTCGAGTCCAATGTCGATCTGATGGTGAAGGAACTCGAACTGGATCCGCTTGAATTCCGATATCACAATGCGGCCTCTACCGGGGATGAGATGATCAATGGAACCCATTGGCAAAGCGTTAACATTCAGGCCTGCCTGGAGAGATTGAAAGAACACCCTCTNTATCAAAACAACACGAATGAGGAAAACACTGGAAGTGGGTTTGCAGTAGGAGTCTGGCGTTGCAATGTTTCTCCTGCAGGAGCGAATTGCCGTATGCTCGAAGACGGCACAATGCAGCTTTATCTCGGAACTTCNGACATTTCCGGAATTCATACCGGCTTTGCCCAAGTGGTCGCGGAAACCCTGGACCTCCCTTTGGAGTCGATCGAAGTGATCCAGCAGGATACCCAGTCAGGGCCAATAGCTCCGGTGAGTGGAGGAAGCATGGTCAGCTACAGCGTCATACCAGCCATCCGCGAAGCCTCTGAAGAAGTCCGTGAACGTTTGCTGAAATTGGCCTCCGAACATTTTGAGGCCTCCACCAAAGACCTCGAACTGCATCAAGGAAGCATCCGGGTCAAGGGGGTNCCGAGTCAAATGGTGTCTTTAACAAAATTGGTCAAGAAAGCCGAATCTAGCCGAGGTGGTGAAGGCCCCGTGATGGGCAGTGGAAAATGCTCGTTGCCTGAAAACGCACCCGCTGCATCGGTCCATTGGGTTAAGGTCAAGGTCGACCCTGAAACCGGAGAAGTGACTCCCCTGCATTATCTGGCCATTCAAGATGTTGGATTCGCCTTGAATCCAATGCTGATCGAAGGCCAGATTCACGGCGGTGTTGTTCAAGGACTGGGGTGGGGAATGCGGGAAGGAATGGAATTCGATGAACAGGGAGTGCTGCTGAATCCGAGCTTTATGGATTATGCCCTGTTCCGTGCCGATGAAATCCCACCCATCGAGATAGAACTGATCGAAGCACCATCCCCTTATGGCCCCTACGGCATCCGTGGAGTAGGAGAACCTCCCATCGTGCCTGGAGCAGCGGCCCTAGCCAGCGCTTTGCAGAACACTACCGGGGTAAGAATATGCGAACTGCCAATCAGTTCAGAAAGCCTTTGGCAGGCGATGAAAAAGAATGACTTCTAAATCCTAAAGTGTCTCGTTGAAATAAAAACTTTTTGGGGATACTGTTGTAGGAATAGGAATTGAAATCATCAAAATGGAATGAAGGAAAAAGAGGAATTGCAAGAACCGAAAGGATTAAGCACAGAGTCTCTTGAAAAAGCTTTGGGAGCGTCCCTGACCCTGCTCTTCATTCTCGCATCGGCTGATCTGCTGATGTACCATTTCGTGGGAACAGCTGCACTCACGGTCGTTGCACACTCACTCTCACTCGCGCTGTACCTAAAACATCAGCTTCGTCTGGACCTCGTCAAATTNCTTGAAATGGTGGCACTGATTATCGACGGGGTATTGATCTTTAAAGAAGGTTATGCCTTGGCTTGTCCTCTTGCCACGTTAGTTGTCATCATCTACATAGGATTAAATCGGGATCGCCATCTGCTGCGGATGAAAAAAGACCTGCAGAAGGTATTTGCCTCGAAACAGAAATAAAACGGTCTGGGGCAGGGATTTGTTTCTNCCCTCATCCTGAGACTTAGATCAGGCCATTGCTTTAGAAAGCTCTGGACTCTCATTCACCACCCAGTTCAGTCCCAGACTCTCCAGTTTCCCTTTATTGGGATAACCGGTTTCAAGATTCCAGTCATTAAGGCGATAATAATCATCGAGAGCCTTGTCCCATTCGGCCCTATCGATGTGGTATCCGTCTGAGCGTCCTCCTTCAAGCGGACGGTCGAACATTTTCTTCGGAAGCTTGTCCTCTGCACGACCGATGCCTTCCCTCGCATTGAAGAGGCGCATCATGTTCAAACGTCGTTCTCCAACCTGGAGTAATTCCTGGACATCCACATCCCAACCTGTAACCGCCCTGATCAATTCGACCAGTTGATCCGTTCCGTATAACTGCCAGGCCGGACCGTAGACGAACTGACAGACATTGACGCTATCCAATGCACTGTAAAGATGCTGCGTTACCGTAGCAAAACGCATCATCTCCTCATTCAGTGCGAACTTTGGCTGCGGGTTTTTCAAGCCGATGTATGCCATCCGTTCGGGATAGGATTTATAACTAGGATCATGTTCGCTGGACATGTGGTCGGAGCCAAATGGATTCGCTGCATAAATGACACTCAGACTGCGCTTAAGCTGAGGCATGTGGGCCGGTGCTTCCTGGCCCTTGCTCGTGATCAGAAAATCCTCCGTTCCTCGGCCTATTTTTTTTGCNGCGANAGCGGAACCCTCNGCCAACAGGTCGCCAAATCCCNCACGTTTCCCGATCATTTCNGTCAGCNTGACCATCATTTCCGCATCNCCGTAGTTCAGCTCCAAGCCTCCAGTATCTTCCTCAGTCAGTTTCCCTTCCTTCCAGGCCTCCATCGCCCATGAGATGGTTGCTCCGCATGAGATGGTGTCCATTCCATACATGTTGCAGAGGGCATTGGCCCGTATGACCGCTTCCATGTTATCGATACCACAGTAGCTCCCAAAAGAAGCCAGAGTTTCGTATTCCGGTCCCCCGTAGAGCGCGTCGGATTGGAATGGTCCTTCTTTGACCTCGGCAACTCTTTTGCAGCGGTAGGTGCAGCTGAAGCAAGTATCTCTTCCAAAACGGTCTTGGTCCTCCTTCTCATGTCCTAAGAGGTGCTTATCGTAAAGGACCACTCCATCAATTGCCTCATGACCTTCGAAAACCCCACTGTTGAAGTTGAAGGAGGGCAACCCCCCTGTGTGATGTTGGGGAGATGTTGTTTCCGCGGTTCCAAACTTTGCCAGCCCGGCACTATCGGAATCTGCCAAGTTTTTGGGACCCCATTTCTGAAGTGCCTTGAAACCTTCCGCATCGGCGATCCCCGGTTTTTGTTTTCCTCTTACAGCAATCGCCTTCAGCATTTTGGAACCCATCACAGCTCCCATTCCTGTACGCCCGTTTGCGCGGTTGCTCATGCTGATCAGTGCCGAATAGCGGACCAATTTTTCACCGGAGGGTCCAATCTGAAGAACTTCAATGCGTTTGTCATCCAAATCATCACGGATCTGCTGCTCTGCTTCTCCAGTAATTTTGCCCCAGAGATGAGAAGCATCACGTAATTCTGCCTCCCCATGATGGATCCAGAGGTAAACGGGTTTGGGAGATTGCCCCCGGATCACGATTCCATCAAATCCTGCTAATTTCAGTTCTGCAGGAAAATATCCCCCACCCTGAGCATCCCCAATGGCATTCGTCAAAGGGGACCGTGCCACTGATGTCAAACGGCTTTGACCAGATATCGCGGTGCCGGTGAGAATGCCGGTAAAAAGTGCCAAAACATTTTCCGGACCTAATGGATCCACTCCTGCAGGACAGTCTTTGAGGACATAATGCATGCCCATCGCACTCCCGCCCATGTAGGTGCGGTAAAATGCATCATCCGGTTCTTCCGTCTTCAACGTCCCTGAAGTCAAATCTACATGAAGTATTTTCCCCGTATATCCGTTTGGCATGATGGATCTCCTTAAAATGGTTTTTAGATTCTGCAGATTACATGTGGCTCAGCCACGATTTCATAAAATTTCTTTTAGNNCTGTGANCTTGNTCATCCTCCACTGACGGTGCTGAACACAAGTACCTCATCNCCATCATTGAGGACATGGGTNTCATCAAGATCATGTTCGCCATTTACGGCAAAATTCACTCTACGCCTAATCCCAAGCTTCTTGGTCAGTTCCTTAAACGTCAACGTATCCTCGAACTCAAGAATTGTTTTCCCTTTTTCTCCTTCAGGAAGGTGATCCGCAAGGATACCGAAAAGTTGAACATTGAGTTTGATCACAAGTATTTAAAAATGAATCAAGAATATGATTTTTATAAGGATTATTGGCGAAGCAATCCTGAAAGAAAAGTTTTTTCGGCATCATTCCAATGACCTCCTTTCCTCTTCAAAAAAGCCGATTAAAAACCTTTTCTTTCTAGATGATCTCACAAGATTTGAAAATGTAATTTTACTAATAGTCCTCCTTGAATCAGATTCATAAACTGGTTGCATTTTGATTCCTGATATTCAGTCCAATCCATTTCATCAAGAAAATAATCCTCAAAGGGGGCATTAAAAAGGGTGTGCATGTTGATGCTGATGCTGCAAAGCGGGGAACCCTATTTCGATTCCTGCACGATGATCATCTTCTTCCTCCTGATCGGCAGGACTTTGGAACAGCTTTCAAAATCAAGGGTCATGGATCTTACCGAGAGGCTTTCAGGACTGGCACCTTCGTTTGCCCGTCTGCTGAAGTCCGACGGAACGGAGCAGCAAGTCGGGTTAGAAGAAATCCAGGAAGGTGATCGACTTCGCGTTCATCCGGGTGATTCCATTCCTGCAGACGGGATTGTCATTCACGGAGAAACGGAAATCGATGAATCTGCATTGACTGGAGAGTCCCTTAGGCGGCATGTGGTACCCGGATCTAGAATTCACGGAGGAACAACCAATCCCATAAAAGTAATAGAGATGCAGGTCCTGAAAATTGGACGGGAAACCTTGCTTGGGCAAATCGTTTCACTGGTGGACCAGGCTTCTGAAACTAAAACAAAGGTTCAGCAATTGGCCGACCGAGTGGCTTCCAAATTCGTCTGGATCGTTCTGGGACTTCCTGCTTTGACCTGGATTTATTGGTACTGGACCGTTCCCGGAGAGCATTCGGCTTGGCTTGCAGCAGCAGTGTTGATCATTGCCTGCCCCTGTGCACTGGGACTGGCCACACCGACAGCTGTTTTGGTTGCCAGTGGGCTTGCCAGCCAGAGGGGACTGCTGATCAAAGGAGGAGACACATTGGAACGTATCGGACGGGTCAACGAAATCGTCTTTGATAAAACAGGAACCCTGACCAGCGGAAGCCTTAATTTACAAAAAGTCATCCATTCCCCAGAGTTGTCCGAGGAACATTGGCTACCCGCACTCTGCCGCCTCGAAAGCTTTTCAGGACACCCGCTTGGAGATGCTCTCATCAGGGAAGCCCATTCCCGAAGTTATCTCATTCCAAATCAACTTCCTGATTCCCATCATGTGCATCCTCGCATGGGGATCTCAGGCAGAATCAACGGATTGGACCTCATCGCAGGCACCAGGAAATTATTGGAAGACCAAGGAGTCCAAAACATTCCAAAAAAAGGAAATTATTCCCAGAGTCTTGCTGAAATGCGTGTTGAAACGTCTGTTGATAGAAAATGGGCAGGAACCTTAATCTTCGAAGATGTTCCTAGAAAAGAATCGCTCCATGTCATTCGAGAACTGAAGAAACTGGGAATTCGTGTGTATCTGCTCTCAGGAGATCGGCAGGAAACGGTTCAGTCTCTGGCGAAGGCCCTAGAAATTGAAGCTACCCTGGGCGCAATGCTACCTGATATGAAAATTCGGTATCTGAAGGAACTTCAGTCCGATGGAAAAATTACAATGATGATCGGGGATGGGATTAACGATGCTCCTTCACTTCACCAAGCGGATGTTGGAGTTGCAGTTCATAATGCCCGAGAAATCTCCATCGATGCTGCAGATGTTCTTTTGACTCGAGCCAATCTAGAGAGCATTCCGGAACTGATCCGCCTTTCCCGAATCGCGCGAAGAACGATTCTGCAGAACCTCTGCCTTTCTTTGGGCTACAATACCCTCACCATTCCCCTGGCAATGATCGGCTGGGTCAATCCCCTTCTTGCCGCTGCAGCGATGGCAGGCAGTTCGGTCACCGTCGTTCTTAATTCCTTGAGACAAAAAAAACAAATCCCTGCCTGACAGCAATCTGGAACTTGGTCTCTAATAAATTTCTGTTCCAGAAACAATTCAGGTCATTCCAGAATAACAAAGCTTCCGGAAGACATTCCTTTTCTTTCTGGGTCAGCAATAGGTTGGCTAGACTGGAGTTCCTTTGATGAAACAGCCGAAGGTCTAAAAAGTATTTCACAAACCTTCCCTGCGAAGCTTTGTCCTCTCTTTTCCTGGTGGTCAGCATTTGCTCTTTTACTTTGATGGAGTAGGATATGCAAAATTTTCAAATCCAGGATTCATTGTAACGATGGAGCGATCCTTTAAGAAGGAAGTCGAGCTTTTGAGGCTCGGTGAGGGAGAGGTTTTTCATGGGGAAGGCATCCTTGCCGTGACGAAGGCATTGTTGCAGTCCGGGGTCTCCTATGTTGGGGGTTATCAGGGGGCGCCGGTATCCCATTTGATGGATGTGCTTTCGGATGCACAGGGATTGTTGAATGAACTCGGTGTGCATTTTCAGGCCAACTCGAGTGAAGCAAGTGCTGCGGCCATGCTCGGGGCATCCATCAACTATCCTCTTCGCGGAGCTGTAACCTGGAAATCGACCGTGGGCACCAATGTCGCCTCAGACGCACTCTCAAACCTGGCATCCGCGGGAGTCAAAGGCGGTGCTCTGATCGTTTTGGGAGAAGATTATGGTGAAGGAGCCAGCATCATCCAGGAACGGAGTCATGCCTTTGCCATGAAATCTCAAATCTGGCTTCTCGATCCTCGTCCAAATCTNCCTCAGATCGTTAAGATGGTGGAACACGGATTCAAACTTTCGGAACAGAGTAATACGCCGGTGATGCTGGAGCTCCGCATTCGTGCCTGTCATGTTCATGGACGTTTTACCTGTAAAGACAACCTTCCCCCATTGTTTTCCAGAAATAATGTCCTCGAAAATCCTGATTTTGATTATTCCAAAATCTGTCTTCCCCCTTCAACCTACCTTCAGGAAAAACAGAAAATTGAGGAGCGGCTTCCAAAAGCCGTCGAATACGTCCGCCATCATCAATTGAATGAACAATTCGATGGAACGCAAAAGGAAATAGGAATCATCCTCCAGGGTGGTATGTACAANGCGGTGATNCGCTCNTTGCAGCGNCTGGNNCTGGCGGACGGATTTGGCCGTTCGGAAATTCCGCTTTATGTCCTGAATGTGACCTATCCCCTCATCCCTCATGAATTCTCGTCATTTTGTGAAGGCAAGGAAAAAATCCTGATGGTTGAGGAAGGCCAACCCGCCTTCCTCGAACAGNCTGCACAGGCTTTTCTGAGGCAGGCAGGAGTCAGCACAGAGATTCACGGAAAAGATGTACTTCCCATGGCCGGAGAATACACGGCAGAAGTTGTTCTGGAAGGACTGATCCGTTTTCTTGAAAAAACCGGAATGCCCCAACGTTCCAAGACCCGATTCCTGCGACCCCTGAAACAGATTAAGGCTTTGAAGGAAAAAGCAATGGAACTCCTAGACAGCCCAGTACCACCAAGACCTCCAGGATTTTGCGTTGGTTGTCCGGAACGGCCTTTTTTCACTGCAATGAAACTGACTGAGAAAGAGACCGGACCGCTTCATGTTTCAGCGGATATTGGCTGCCACACTTTTTCCACGCTGCCTCCATTCAACATAGGCAACACCGTGCTCGGCTATGGTTTAGGCCTCGCAAGTTCTGCTGGAGTCGCACCAGCGTTCGGAGGAAAAAATGTGGTCTCAATCATGGGCGATGGCGGATTCTGGCACAANGGCCTCGNTACCGGAGTCGCCAGTTCGGTCTTCAACCGCAACGACGGAGTGCTGGTGATCATGAACAANGGTTATACTTCGGCCACAGGAGCNCANCACATTCCTTCNACCGGAACCAATGCCCAGCTTCAACCCACCGGGATGGACATTGTTTCCGCCCTCAAAGGCCTGGGAGTCCAATGGATGCGAACCGTCAATACCTATGACGTCTCCAAAGGTATGAAAGTGCTCAAGGAAGCCTTAAACACTCCTGCGCGAGGACTCAAAGTGATCATTGCCGAAAGTGAATGCATGCTTGCTGTGCAAAGGCGCAAAAAGCCGATTCTGAAAAAAAAGCTTCAGGAAGGAATACGTGTCGTCAGAACCCGCTTCGGGGTCGATGCTGACACTTGTACCGGAGACCATTCCTGCATCCGCATTTCCGCCTGCCCTTCCCTCACCATCCGTCCTAGCGGAGATCCACTGAAGCCCGACCCNGTGGCATACGTAGACAACAATTGCGTGGGCTGNGGATTATGCGGTGAAGCAACCCATGCGGCGGTACTGTGTCCCTCTTTCTACCGTGCCGAAGTGGTCCAGAACCCAACCAGTTGGGATCGCTGGAAACATCGGATTCGACAAAAGGTGATCCATTTCTGTAGTCCTTCCAGCCTGTCATGAACCGATGAAAACGGAAACCACACAACCCGTCAGCATCCTGATCGCCGCATTGGGTGGAGAAGGGGGTGGNGTCCTNTCGAACTGGCTGGTAGAGTCCGCCATGACTGCGGGATTTCCTGTGCAGAGCACTTCGATTCCAGGCGTCGCCCAGAGAACCGGAGCAACCACCTACTATCTGGAAATCTATCCGGTTCCAATTGAAGAACTCGAAGGTCTGGAACCTGTTCTGACGCTCACTCCTGGCCCCGGGGAGATCGACCTGATGATTGCTTCCGAACTTCTGGAAGCAGGACGTGCAATGCAGAACGGATTCATCTCTCCGGATCGAACGGCCNTGATTGCATCCACGCATCGTTTTTATGCCGTTGCCGAAAAAACGGTTACCGGAGATGGACGTTACCAAGCCGAATCCATCATACGCGCCTCTGAAGAACTGGCACAAAAGTCTTTGTTGAGAGATTACCGTTTTTTGGCTGAACAGTCGGGAAGCATCATCAATGCGGTCCTGCTCGGAGCAATTGCCGCCAGTGAAAAACTTCCTTTTGGCCGAGAGATGCTGGAGCAGACGATTCAGAAATCCGGGATTGCCGTGGAAGAAAACCTCAAAGGATTTTCTGCAGGATTTCATGCAGTTTTGGAAAGTCCTCCTCCATCAATTCCTTCAGAGCCTGCCGCAGAACCACTTCGGGAAACGCAGTCCACTCGCAGATTAGCCACTTCTCTTTTAGAACAGGTTCGACAGGATTTTCCANAAGAATTGCANGAATTGACTGGAAAGGGAGTNCTGAGGACCATCGATTTTCAGGATCTCCGTTATGGAAAGCTTTACCTGAAACGTCTTGCAACCATTTTAAANATGGAGAAGAAGGANTCTTCCAAACAGGGATTTCCTTTGACGATAAAAGTTGCCTCCAATCTGGCCATGTGGATGGCCTACGAGGATGTGGTCAGGGTCGCTGACCTGAAAACACGTTCCGAACGGATATCGAAAATTCGTGATGAAGTACATGCCCGGAAGGATGATTTGGTCGAAATCGTCGATTATCTCAAACCTGGAATTGAAGAATTATGCGCCCTGTTGCCCCATTTTATTGCAAAGCCCCTGCTGAATTGGGCTTCAAGGAACAAGAGACTGGAACGATTTCACTTCGGCATGCATCTGCGGACAACCTCCATCACAGGGTTTCTGCTTGTACGATTTCTGGCAATGCTGCGCCCATGGAGAAGGCTGAGCTACCGTTTTACTTTGGAACAATCCCTGATAGAACGTTGGCTGGATCTGGTCCTGCGCGGGGCAGCCCAAAATCATGAACTTGCCCTGGAAATTATTGAATGTTCCAAACTCCTCAAGGGTTATGGCGAAACCCATCGCAGGGGGCTGGGAAATTTCCAGATTTTGCTGGACCACGTCATTGAACCCGGGCTGGGAACTTCCCGTCCGGGTGAACTGGTAAAAGCCATTTGCTCAGCCCGCGAACATGTGCTGGCCAATCCAGAACCCGTTTGGTTGAAAGAAAAAATGAATGATGCAGATGAAACACAGACGCTTCAGATACAGAGCAGTTGAGGCTGGAATTCTAAAGTCTCACTTCAAAACCCAATCCGAAGCAGGATCGGGAACCCCTGATTCAGGGCATCCGTTCGAAAAGCCTTCCCCAACCTGCCTGTGAATGGGAGATTCCTGCCAGAGAAAGGGTGTGCCAGGCCATGGCATGATTACTTGATGTAAGTGGTTTGCCGAGTTTCTGTTCCAGGAAATGAACCCTTTCAGCGATACGCAGATTGGTACAGGCAACAAAAACTCCATCCACGGAGGAGTGCATCCCGATTTCGAGGGCCACGGCTTCGATGGATGCAGGAGCAATCCTTCCCACACGGTTGTCGTCTTCGACATTGAAGGAAGCCATCGCAGGCACCTGAATTCCCTCTTTTTCAAAATTACTCCGCATCTGCTGGTTTAGATCATCCCGGTAGGGGGTGAGCAGGGCGATGCGTGAAACTTCCATGGTCCGCAAGGCCTCGATGGCAGCCGTGAAGGGATTCGTGACACGGACCCCAGGTTTGGCCTTTTGGCAGATCTCATGGATTCTGGAGGGACCGATCACCATCGACGCAGAGGTACAGCCAAAAGCAACCACATCCAAAGGCATCCCAGGGAGAATCAGCTTGACGGAATTCTCCAACCTGCTTTCCATGGCAGAAAGAGTTTCCGTGTTGACGCTAGGTTCATTAAAGATGCGACTTTGGTAGAGAGCAACCCCTTGAAGATTCAGAATTTTCTGGAATTCATTCTCAATCACATGGTCGGTGGCAAGCACGACAAGTCCAATCGCAGCCCGTGATCTGAGCGATTCATCAAGTTGATGAGGCAGATTTTGAAGGTTGATTTCTTCTTTCACGAGCCCTTTGAGAGTCAGGGGATTTCAGTTCCGGTAAGAAAAAGATGTATCAAATCGTGAAAGTACATATTCACCACATTCGACAGGAGGATACAAAGGAGCTTCTCCCTCACTGCAGGCAATGGAGGGATCAATCAGCGTTTCAAAATTCGGATCCCATGCGATTACCATGGAGTATCTTTCACACTCTTTCCGGTTGATCACACGATGGGGTGTGGATCTGAATGTATTGTTAGTCCATCGTGTTAGCAAGTCTCCGACGTTGACCACTATGGTCCCCTCGATGGGATGGGCCGTAACCCATTCGCCTGCGTTGGTTTGCACCTCAAGTCCACCCACCTGATCCTGCCACAACAGGGTCAGGCATCCATAATCAGTGTGGGGAGCCACCCCGAATTGAGTCTGCCCCATATCCCTGGACTGAGGCGGATAATAAATGATGGAACTGCGTGCAATGGGTTCGTTGACATTCCGAATAAATTCCTCTGGATCGATCCCTATGCTCATTGCAAATGCACGCATCAGCATTTTACCGCATTCGATTCCTCCGAGGAAAAAGGGATAGACGGATTCACGGAATTCTGGATTTTCCTTGGGCCACTGGTTTCTTCCAAGGAAAGGATTATCAGAAGTCACTGAAGGATGTTCATCAGGCAGGTCCAGTCCCCAGACGAAACTTTCCTTGAGATCAATCTTTTCTGCTGATTCCATCTGTGCCTCACCCACCGAGAGAAAGCCATGGTGGTTGGAGTTGATTTTCAGGTTTCGCTTGGAAGCCGAAGGCTGGCTAAAAAATAATTTAGCTGCCTGATGAGCTTTCTGGATGACGGATTCCGAAATTCCATGGTTACGGATGTAAAAAAAACCAACTTCTTTCGCTGCATTGCGGATCTGTTGGGCTACAGCAAGAGAATCCTTCTCGTTTCCTGCCTGGAAACCACTGAAATCAATGATAGGTATTTCTTCTACTGTAATCTTTTTCGATTCTGCATAACCCATAATCTAGATTTGGAAAAATTGAATGACTAAGAATGAAACCGAATTTATTCCTGATAATACTCCATCGCAACTTTTGTGGTACTGACACCGAGTCGTTAGAGGGTTTGCTTTGAAAAGTTGAAGCAGGCACTGGCCTGGTTCACTTCCAGGATTTCTTCATCCGATGCCCCCTCACACCTGACGGCAAGTACCTCTTCTTCGATCATTACGCCAGGCCCTTTGTTCAACTTGCCTGCATCACGCATCAGAGTCAATTCCTTAGCACTCAGAATCTTTTCAGGTGCGACTTCTTCCAAGGCATCTCGAAGTGAACGGCATCTGTTTGAATTGCCGTGCAGTTTTTCGCAATTGGAATGGTGGTTTTGAACGCTGTATCAACCAGTGTTGGGGAAGCTATTATAAACGTGATCCCTTCGAGTTACCAGAGGGGAGACTGGTTTTCTATGGATACAACACACTTTTGTAG
>NYUB01000008.1 GCA_002683785.1 Deltaproteobacteria bacterium | reverse complement strand
GCCTATCAAACCTACTGTGCACTGAAATACGGGGTGCTGACCTGTGAGAAAAAAGTTGCCCTCCAGGATGAAAGCCTTGGTACGGTGGCCCTTGAATACTTCAACCTCGCCACTCGTTTTTCCAGAACGATTTCTAAAGGCTGACCTCTCTTCCAGATCCCCTGCCAACAACCAAAAGTAAGAAACCACTCCTGATTTTCTCTGCAGTATAACTTGAATAAAGAAATTGAAATGTTAGCCCTATTTAAGGGGTCAACTTAAAACATCTTGATTTTCAAAGATCCAAATACAAATTATTCGTATGATAATAAATCTGTGATTTTTTTTTACATATGTGATAAATTGTGATCCGATTTGCTGATGACACTCATTCATCAGCCTTCCCTCAATCTTTATGGAGATAATAATGAAACAAGGATTCAACTGCTTTATAAGCATTACTTCCTTATTAATGTTGCTTTTTACTACATCTGCTTTTGCAGATTGTCCAAGAGGTTCTTTGGACAAACGATTCTGTGATCGAAATGGTGATCTAATTGCTGACTCACCGACCGACCCAAGTCAGTGGGTTGATCCAAATCCACTTATTTTTGCCTATACTCCTGTTGAGGACCCAGCAGTTTATAAAGAAGCCTGGTCGGATTTTCTGATTCACATGGAAAAGGTGACCGGTAAAGACGTACTCTTTTTCCCAGTACAATCGAACGCAGCGCAAATTGAAGCAATGCGTTCAGGACGACTCCATATCGCCGGCTTCAACACAGGTTCTAATCCTCTCGCGGTCAATTGTGCAGGCTTCGAGTCCTTCACTATCATGGCCAGCCTGACGGGTCATTTTGGTTACGAGATGGAAATCATCACCTATCCAGGAAGCGGCATCAACAAAGTGGAAGACATCAAAGGAAAAACTTTTGCTTTCACCTCCCCGACCTCTAATTCAGGCAAGAAAGCTCCTTCCGCGTTGTTAAAAAGTAAGTTCAATATGATTCCAGGTCGTGATTTCGAAGCGGTCTTCTCGGGCAAGCACGACAATTCGATTCTCGGAGTAGCCCATAAGGATTATATCGCAGCCTCTATTGCCAATTCCGTGAAACACAGGATGATTAAAAGAAACGTGATCAAAGAGGGGGATGTGGTCACAATTTACAAGTCTCAAACCTTTCCTACCACTGGCTTTGGATATGCTTACAACCTTGCTCCAGCACTAAAAGACAAAATCAAAGAAGCATTTTTCAGCTTTCAGTGGGACAAGCCTGACTGGTCTAAAAAGGAAATGGTGCCGACAACTCTTAAAGAAGAATTTTCCAAATCCAAAGAAGGACAGTTCATTCCTATCACCTACCAAACCCATTGGGCTGTGATCCGAACGATTGATAAAGCCAATGGCGTGTCCTACGCGTGCAAATAATCTATTTCAGGATCCGGGTGCTTCCAGCATTCGGGTCCACCCCATCTCCTCGTTTCGAGTTCGTTCTCTAGAATGCTTGAGCTAAAAAATCTGTTTAAACGATACAGCACCGGTGACGAGGCCCTGAAGGGAGTGAATCTACTGATTCCCAAGGGTCAGGTGCTGGCCCTGATCGGTCCGTCCGGAGCGGGCAAGAGCACCCTGATCCGCTGCATCAACCGTCTAATAGAACCGACTTCCGGGAAAGTACTGTTGAGTGGAGAAGATGTGACTCAAATGGGTTCCCGGCGCCTGAGGAGGACTCGCCGCAAGATGGGCATGATTTTTCAGGAATACGCACTGGTCGAGCGCCTGACAGTGATGGAAAATGTCTTATCCGGGCGCCTGGGTTATGTTGGTTTCTGGAGAAGTTATTTCCGGAAATTCCCCCAGACCGATTTCAAGGAGGCCTTCCGACTTTTGGAGAGAGTCGGGCTGGAGGAAATGGCTGATAAGCGGGCGGATGAACTCTCCGGGGGGCAGCGTCAACGGGTTGGTATTGCCAGGGCTCTGATCCAAAACCCTGAAATTCTACTCGTCGATGAGCCAACAGCCAGCCTAGATCCAAAAACATCTCGACAGATCATGAGACTCATCACTGAACTCTGTGAAGAACGTCAACTGGCAACNATNATAAATATCCATGACGTTGGGCTAGCAGAAATGTTCGCTCAACGCATTGTCGGACTTCAAAAGGGAGTAACCGTATATGATGGCCCGAACAAAGGTTTGAACTCTGATGTACTGACCCAAATATACGGGGAGGAAGACTGGACTCAGAAAAAGAAGGGAACTCAGAACGACGACACAGAAGCATCATTTGATTCGGAAAAAGAACTGATGGAAGGGATCGTCTGATGCGATTGAATGTACAAAGGCCGTGGTGAATCAAACCGGAGAGACTTATCCAGTTTCCTGGCGCCCTCCTCCCTTTATCAAGAATCCCGTTCGACGCTGGCTGCTATTCTTTGGTATCATCGTATATCTAGTATTGGCCGTCGGCTCTCTGGAAGTCAACTGGATGCGGGTTTATGAGGGACTTGACCGGGGAGCCAAGTTTGTGCTGGCTTTTATGGATCCAGATTTTTCCAAGCGTTGGACCGACATCAGTGAGGGACTGCTCGAGAGCTTAATGATGACGGTCACTTCCACTGTGATCGGCATCGGCATTTCCATACCGATCGGATTGGGTGCCGCGAAGAACCTAGCCCCCCTGCCTGTCTACCTGCTTTGCCGGGGCATCATCGCCCTTTCAAGAAGTTTCCAAGAAATCATCATTGCGATTCTATTCGTTGCGATATTCGGTTTCGGACCACTTGCGGGGATATTGACACTTTCCTTTGCGACCATCGGTTTTCTGTCCAAACTGCTCGCCGAAGACATAGAAGACATCGACCCCAGCCAGGCGGAAGCCGTTAAAGCAACCGGCGCGCGCTGGTGGCAATGGCTCAATTACAGCATCCAGCCCCAGGTCATGCCACGGCTGATTGGTCTTTCTCTTTACCGTCTGGACATCAATTTCCGTGAATCAGCCGTGGTTGGTCTGGTAGGGGCGGGAGGTATCGGTGCAACTTTGAACACCGCATTCGACCGTTATGAATTTGATACCGCGGCAGCAATTCTGATCACCATAATCGCCATCGTCATGCTGATGGAATATCTGTCCGGTCACATACGCGCTTGGATTCAGTAATGCCGGTTTCTGAAAGACNCGGACAGAAAATATGGCAGCGCCGTGAAAGGGGCAAGCAACTGGCGATCTGGTTTGCATGGCTCACGGGCACAGCGTTGTTTGTGTTCTGCTGGCAGTTGATCTCCGAACAAACACAATGGTTTTTTGTCTGGGATGCCCCACGGATTGCAGGGGATATCGGTTCCCGCATGCTCCCTCCACGCTGGTCCTATATCACTGAATTGTGGGAACCGCTTTGGGACACCATCAATATTGCCACACTTGGCACCATGCTGGCGATTGTCATGGCAGTGCCGGTGGCCTTTCTTGCCGCCCGCAACACAACTCCTGACACCCGCATTCTGCGTCCGCTGGCACTGCTGATCATTGTCTCCTCCCGTTCCATCAATTCACTGATCTGGTCTCTGCTGCTGGTCTCGATCATCGGACCCGGAGTGGTAGCAGGAATGATCGCGATCAGCCTGCGATCAATAGGGTTCATCGCCAAACTACTTTATGAAGCGATTGAAGAGATCGACCCCAATCAGGTTGAAGCTGTTACCGCCACAGGGGCCCGTGGAAGCCAGGTGATCGCCTACGGCATCATCCCCCAGATCCTTCCCGCTTTCGCTGGCATTTCCGTCTTCCGTTGGGACATCAACATCCGGGAATCCACCGTGCTGGGTCTGGTGGGCGCAGGTGGTATCGGACTCCAGTTGCAGGCCTCTTTGAATGTGTTGGCCTGGCCCCAGGTAACCCTGATTCTGATCTCCATTTTTATTTCAGTTCTGATCAGTGAGTGGGTCTCTGCAAAAGTCCGCCACGCGATCATCTGAACACCTCTTGATTTTCCTTCATACCGTGACATGCGTCCCCTGAAGGAAATCCCACAATCCCTTCTGAAATCGATCCGTTTCATTCTTTGCGATATCGATGACACACTGACCTTTGAGGGGAGTCTCCCTTCCGAATCCTTTTCAGCGCTTCATCAACTTAAAGAATCTGGTTTCTTCGTAATCCCTGTAACGGGAAGACCTGCAGGCTGGTGCGATCACATCGCACGTTTTTGGCCTGTTGAAGGAGTTGTTGGTGAAAACGGTGCCTTCTATTTCCAGTACCAGCACTCCTCCCGGAAAATGATCAGGCATTTCTTCAATGATGAGGACCAACGCCTGCATGATCGTGAACGTCTGAAAGTCATCGNGGATCAAGTTTTATTAAAAGTNCCGGGTGCCGCACTTTCTGCAGACCAAGCCTACCGAGAANCTGATTTAGCGATTGATTTCTGTGAAGATGTNCCNCCNNTGANNGTTGAAGCAGTTGAAAATATCGTTGAAATTTTTGAATCCCATGGGGCCAAGGCAAAAGTCAGTTCCATTCATGTCAACGGCTGGTTTGGGGAATACGATAAACGTTCGATGAGCCTTCTTTTGCTTGATAGCATCTTTGGTATCAACAAAAAAGAGGCTGAAGAGAAAATTCTTTTTATTGGAGACTCTCCTAATGACTGTCCCATGTTTGAAACTTTCCCTGTCAGTGTAGGGGTCGCAAATGTCAAAGATTTTAGTGCNCGNTTAAACNCCGCTCCNGCTTGGGTCACCCAAAATAAAGGAGGTTATGGATTTGCAGAAATGGTGGATTTTCTTCTTTCTCAACTAGATCAGAAGGAATAATAATTTGTTGTTAGAATANTGTTAATTTATTTTATNTATCTCTGATTTTATCGGTGAGGCAAACATCATCAGCGGGCAATTGACCGATCACAACGGCCAGGACGCAAAGGCTGAAATTTGTGGGATTTCTTTAAGCCTACCCCATCGTGGACAAGAACCCGGCGAAATCAAGATCGCAGCCAGACCACAATCGATCAGGATTCATTCTGATCTAAATCAGGGAATTCAGGGAACGATCCTAAAAAGTGTCTATCTAGGCAGCCATCAGGAATACACGTTTCAAACAGAACTTGGAGAATGGTTTGTCATTGACACTCANATGGAGGAAATTCATGAAGAAAATTNATCTGTTTCCCTTGATTTTAAAAATCGCGGTGTAAGCATCATTCCCCATTCCTGATCTTATAGAACACTCTAAAATTGGCTGATCCCGGCATACTCATTTTCCTTACAAGTGGCCTGTTTCTGGGTTGGTCATTGGGAGCCAATGATGCNGCCAANGTTTTNGGNACNGCTGTNGGCAGCCGCATGGTCCGTTTCACCACTGCGGCNTTGATTTGTGGCATCTTTGTTATTCTTGGTGCTACCATTAGTGGAACCGGAGCAGCTCTTACTCTCGGCAAATTAGGTGCAGTCAATGCCTTAGGAGGTTCTTTCATGGCCGCCCTATCTGCTGGACTCACAGTCTATTGGATGACGAGACTGGGCCTACCCGTTTCCACCAGCCAGGCCATTATCGGCTCAATCGTCGGTTGGAACCTTTTCAGTGATTCCTATACTGATCTTGCTTCACTCCTCAAAATCCTATCTACCTGGGTCATCTGTCCTCTACTTGCTGCAATCATAGCAGCCATAATTTATATCCTTACAAAGATTTTTGTTCGTCGAATAGGGATCGGGTTGATCCGTCTGGATGGTTACACCCGCCTCGCGCTCATCCTCGCAGGAGCCTTTGGGGCCTACAGTCTGGGAGCAAATAATATTGCCAATGTGATGGGTGTTTTTGTTCCCGTTGCCCCATTTCAGGAAATGAGNCTGAGTGATAATTTCAGCTTNTCCTCAACACAACAGCTTTTTTTAATCGGTGGACTTGCCATTGCTATAGGAGTATTTACATATTCCAAGCGAGTCATGCTCACAGTCGGATCAGAACTCATGAGACTCACTCCATTGGCAGCATGGGTTGCAGTCATGGCTCACTCCATTGTTCTGTTTCTTTTTGCATCCGAAAAATTGGAACAGTTCCTTGCTAGCCTCTCGCTACCAACCATCCCTCTGGTTCCTGTTTCAAGTTCTCAGGCCGTTGTAGGTGCTGTGATCGGAATTGGAATGCTTCAAGGAGGCCGAGAAATCCGGTGGGGGAAGGTCACCAACATCGTCAAAGGGTGGATCATCACCCCCTTGGTTTCAGGAATGATATGTTTATTAGGTCTTTATTGCCTTCAAAACGTCTTCATGCAAACCGTTCAGCGAGAATCCCTTTATATCCTTTCTTCGAAAGTGATGCAAAAATTAAAAGATGAAGGCATTGACATGAAACANCTTCATGGACTGCAAAACACTACCTATCCAAGTTCTGCCTCNTTAATCCGTGCCATCGAATCGCAAAAACCATTGCCTTCCAAACTTGCACTCAAAGCCATAAAATACTCTCTTTTGAATCCCGTCACTATCTCATCTGAAAAGCTGGAGCTAATTGACACAAAAGTTTTCAGCACAAAACAAATGAAGGCATTAAAACAACTGAATGGGAAAAAATATGAGCATTCCTGGCAACTTGGATCTGCTCTAGAAACCATTAACCAAGAATGGGAAATCCTCGGAGAAAATATAGAACACAAGCTCCATGACCGAGCAATCAAACAAAAACTTGCCTACATTTATCGCCATTTTTCTGTAAAAAAATGATGTAATTACAAAAACCTTACTATAGCTTACTCAATACCCATGAATCCCATCAGCTTTTTTCTAAAAAAACAGTATGAAATTGAAGAAAAAATTCACCGCCTCCTGAAGCACCTCCAGGATATGGTNCTTTTGCATCAAAAAGCATTTGAAGCCTACCTGGAAAAGCGATGGGACGTTTTTGAAAATACTCAACAAGAATTGGGACGACTTGAAAAAGAATTGGATCTTCTAGGGCATCAGATTCAGATGTCTTTGCTCAGGGAATCTCTGATGCCCGATTCAAGAGATGATCTTTTGAANTTGTTAACGAAACTGGATCAAATTCCAAGTCGTCTAAAACACCTGCTTGCAGATATAGGGCTTGAAAAACCTGTCATTCCTGAAGAGCACGATAACCCCATCAGAAAACTTCTTTTCCACACTCGAGAGGCTGTTGATGCATTGGCTCATGCCGTGGATAGTTTATTTTCAGATCTGAGATCAATCCGGCAGTTTGTCGAAGAGACGGCAAGACAGGAAAGTGAAGTTGACCGATATGAACGTGAATTGCTCCAATTGATTTTTAACAACCAGGAACTTGATCTCGGAAGACAATATCAGTTGAAATATATCGTAAAAGAACTTGGTGGAATATCCAATCTTGCAGAAGATGTTGCCGATGCAGTTCTGATCATTGCCTCAAAACAAAGTTCATGAAAACAATTTCAGTTCACAAGAAATGATCCGATTATACAGCAAATAGAACAGATCACCCTTCAGTTAGGTTCATACACTCAAGGTCCATACAATATTTCAGCCCCTTGTTGATACTATAAAGCTAAGTGTTTTTCTAAAATTATTGATGAAAGAACCCTTGGCGAAAAATAAATTGAACCTTTTTTTCAGAATAAAGAATTGAAATTCAGTCAGATTCACTCGTATCAATAGAATTCTATCTCATGGTGAATTATTTATTTTTACTGTCTGCCATCATCTTGGAGGTGACAGGGACTCTGCTGCTACCGATTTCAGAAAATTACACCAAACTCCTTCCCACTGTAGGATTAACGTTTTGTTATCTGATTAGTTTCTACTTATTGACCTATGCTCTCAGGAGTATCCCAATTTCCATTGTATATTCTACCTGGAGTGGGCTTGGAGTCTTCTTTGTTTCACTGTTTGGATATTTTGTCTATCGCCAACAACTTCAATGGCAGGGGGTATTGGGCTTGGTCCTAATCGTGATCGGAGTTGTTCTGGTGAATGCTTTCAGCAAATCTCCTGTTTAAATCTTGTCGGATTATTATTTAGAATTCCTCTAGACGATGGTCATTATCCATGTTTAATTTTTCAATTACGCATCAAACGCTTGAATTCAAAGAATCAACAAAAGATTATTTTCCCCTCGAAGAATCAATTCCAGTNAATGCTTATTTTANGGNGAGAAATGATTGCCTTCTAAACAATCCTTAATTTTTTTTTGTATTTTAGATCCAATCATGAATTGCTCTCCCCTCATCCCCTATGTATCAACCAACTAAACCCGGTTCGGCAAGTTTTAGAGGAAATGCCCTTGCCAATAATTACACTCCTTCATCAGTGATCCCTGGAATGTAACTCAAGCTAAATGATTTCTAGTACAAAACCCTGACGAGAAACCTTTTGAATTGCGTTGGCAAAGATTTGAGTATCAGTAAAATCGAGACCTGTATTTCGAAGATGAAAACCAAAACCCTGATTTATTTTTTTTAGAGCCTCCAATTTCTTGACTAGTTTTTGGATCTCAATGGATCCGCCGGATCCCATCATTAAATTATTGATATCTTGAGCTTTTGTGGTTGCG
>NYUB01000007.1 GCA_002683785.1 Deltaproteobacteria bacterium | reverse complement strand
TATTTCATGAATATTAAATATTATTCTTTGAAATGAATTTTATGTTACCGTTAAAATTACAGATCGTGCTGTTTCAATTTGATTTATATCTGCAGTTTTTTTCATGGGTATGATGAGCGTTAATCCATGAAGAAATCAGCAGTTTTCCTTTTTCGTTGGGGGTACTTTTGCCGTATGCGCTGCCGGTCCACGACCCTGCGATTTTTCTGCTTTTCGGAGTGATGTTTTTTTAAGAAAAGCATTCAGGCAGAAGAGGCTCTTTTTTTATGTTGGCAGGAATAAACGGAATACCCTGATAAGCCAGTCGTGAATAAGTCTGAGGGTTTTGAAGAAGGCAGAATGACTGAATTCACCTGAACCAAAAAAATAGAATTAAATGGAATGGATTCCATAAACTGAAGGAGGATTTTCAGTCTTTTTTTGGAAATTACAGAACTTGGGGATGGACCATCATCCGGTGAGTTCGAACCTGACTAGAAGGTCATTTCAAGCTCTAGCAATAAAAAGAAGATTATATTATGAAAAATCCTGGAACTTTTCCTAAGGACTATTTCTGCAGCAGGCAGATGAATTTTCAATGAAGATAACAGGAAAGAAGAACCGGGGCTGGCACCCCGGTTTTATCAATTAGTTGGAAGGCTTTGCATAAGTTGCAGCGGTTGAACTCTCAAACTCATAGGCAACACAGGGTTCATCTCCAAGCACCCAGCCATCATGTCCAGGTTCGAAGATATAAGCTTCTCCAGGACCTACTTCAATTTCACTNCCATCATCATGAACCACCTTCATTCGACCNGAATGAAGAACACCAACATGACGTGCTTGACAACTTTCTGTTCCAACAANCGGTTTAATGCATTCAGACCATTTCCATCCANGCTGTATTGTCATTCTTGCTGCAGTTACTTCTCCCAATTTTACCACTTCTACAACCGCTTTATCGGGTTTACGTGTATCATCCGGGGAAGCAAAGTCTTTCTTNTGAAGTGAANGCATATTTTCCTTTCAAAATNCAATTTTGAGACGTACCAGTGTATTTATAGGACTTTCATTTTATTTTGTCCAGTAGGCCAATTAAAAATCACTCATGGCAGGGCGTCGATGCATGAAGGAAATGTGGATTCCTTAACCCAAAACTTGGGTTGGATATTAAATCATCAAAAAGGCCGTAACTTTCCCCTCTAAAAAACATCAAATGTTCTCCTAATGCCGGTATGCTATCTAGCATCATGCGGAATTTCATAACAGCAGATCTGNCAAGCAATGGGCTTTTCAGAAACATGTTATGATGAAACCAATCAGCAAAATCCTGAATTTACGGGAGGTAACAACAGAGGACATGCCAAAGAAATTACTGAGATCTCAAATGTGATCCACGTAGAGGCAATTGCAGGATCCAAAGGAGTAGACTGAGNGCGTTGGAACAGAAATTCATGGGAATTTGACTGATGATACCGTAGATTTNATTACTGGGACGTGGGGATCTGTAAAAACTTCCTATAAAATATTTCAAAACGACAATTTTTATCAAAATAAAGGACATTATGCTTTGGCACCTTGAACATAGGCACACAGGCGCAACCTGTTTTTCTAAAGATGAAGAGAAGAAAGCACTTTGGGATGAAGCGATGGATGCTGCAAAGGAAAACGGCGTAACGGTTCACCATTTTCTCCTAAACCCTTCGGCCCACAGATTTTTCTTCGTGGTTGAGGCACCGGATTATGAATCTCTGGAAGAGACCTTTGGGCGTTGTAAAACATTGGGTGAAATGGAAATGACACCTGTTANTGCATGGGCAAAAAGTTAAAAAATGATTTCTGACTATGCCCATGATCTGATCAACTCAATAGCTTTTTGGTATTGTGTCACAGCGTTATTTGCCTATCTGTTGGGCACAGTTGCCAACCGGTTTTTTTTGAAGCAGCCTGGATGACTTCAATCGGATTCTATCCGGATCGTTCGCCTTCCAAGGGATGGTGATTCTCATCGAAGCATCTCTGCCATGGCACCCCGGATCCAACCCTTTCCCAGGCATCCTCTTCCAAACAAAAGATGGGTGATTTTTTGCCTTGGAAGATCAAAACAAAATAGTAAGGTAAGTTTTTTTTATCAGATGAGTATTGAACATGCTGACTCAAATACAACAGGACCATTTTCGTGAGAAGGGCTATGTGATTCTCCGAAACATGGTTCCTCATGAAATCCGGGAACGTTTGCTCGTTGAACTCAACAAGTGGGTTGAAGAAAGCCGTTCCTATGATAAAAATTACTGTTTTGACACATTGGATGGCAAAGCCCGTTTTGACCTGGAACAAGGGCATAATGCTTCAACACCCCGGTTACGCAGGGTGGCGAATCCATGTGATATTTCAGAGGTTTACCAGGAGGTTTTGTTTAAGGGCATCCTACCTGAAGCCGTTGCAGACCTGATTGGTCCCGATGTCAAGTTTCATCACTGCAAATTGAATAACAAGTTCCCTGGAATGGGAACACGGGTGGAGTATCATGCCGACCACCCTTATGATCCTCATACCAATGATGATGGCATCACTTTGCTGCTCATGCTCGATGATATGGATGAAGGCAATGGCTGCTTGCGTATTGTTCCCGGTTCACAGAAAGAAAGGTATACTCACTTCAGAGATGGAAATTTTATTGGGTCTACAGAACCGGAACTGTTTGAAACATTTGATCAACATTCCAACAGCATCATCGGCAAGGCAGGGGATGTCTGCCTGATGGATATCTGGGCTCTGCATGGAGGAGGCCCGAATACTTCCCAGGACAGGCCCCGCAGGCTGTTGATTGCAGATTATCGGGCTGCAGACGCTTTTGCCCTGATGTCTCCGGCAGTCCCNTCAAAATTCTACTGCAAGATCGTCGCAGGAAAACCAACTCATATTGCACGCCTGTGCGAAGGAACCATGGAAATCCTCGAACCCTACAAGGATGATTCTTTTTTTGGCCTGCAGGGACAAAAAGCTGCAGGAGAATACTGAATAAGTGACCTGATCCGTCAATCCCTTCTGGCGGATTCGGGCGAAAATCCAATATTTTTTTCATTCCTTGCACCNTATTCTTTTTCTCAAGTTAGCAATTCATGGAACGCATACTNGACATTGCACAAATCGGAGCCCCTGTTCTNCGCCTANCAACNGAAAGAGTCAGCAAGGAAGATTTGCTCAGTGAACCCATCCAGGATTTTATTGATGATCTCATCCAAACGATGAGGGCCGCNAAGGGAGCAGGACTCGCTGCCAATCAAGTTCACCAGTCCCTTCGAATCTGTGCCATTGAAGTCAACCATAATCCACGTTATCCCTACCGGCCCAACATCCCCTTGACGGTCTTGGTCAACCCTGATCTGAGTCCTGCAAGTGAGCTTATGTTTGAGAACTATGAAGGTTGTCTCAGCGTTCCTAACCTTAGGGGCAAAGTGAATCGGTACTGTGAAATCCAGGTAAATGCAATGGATCGGTTTGGGAATTCGATTTCAACCATCGTGAAGGGAATGACCNCGGCNACCTACCAGCATGAAGTTGATCATCTGGAAGGCAAATTGTTTGTCGATCGGGTCGAGGATCCGAAAAGTTTTGTGACCTGGGACAACTTCGAACGTTATCACCAGCAGGAGGTTGCCATTAAGGTTCAAGAACTCGTCGAAAGATTCGGAAGTTGAGTTGTTCTATCTCCAGCAGAAGCNTTTCCCGATCCAGGGTCTTTTAATCGTTCCTCAACCCTGACNCTTCCTGTCGGTTTTGGAATCCGAACTCTTGAATGGAATTAAATCTTCTCCTTTGGCAGTGAGAGGATTTTAGGCAAATCCTTCACACTTGGTATGACCCTGTNATTTGGACAGGCTTCCAGTTGTTTCAAACTGTGAGCACCACTGAGCACTCCAATCGCNAATCCTACCTGCGCTTTTTCAGCCGCTTTCATGTCNGCCTGAGTGTCTCCGACTGCGGCAACCCTNGAGGAGTCCTGGCANTTTAAGCGCTTCATCGATTCAAAGATCAAATCCGGAGCCGGCCTCCCCTCAGGAACTTCATCTCCACAGACCACNGTATCGGCAATTTGACTCCAACCGATCCTTTCCAGAAGCATCAGNGTNAAGTTCCGTTCAAAACCTGTGTTCAGAGCAAAAAGAATCTTTTTTTCTTTCAACCATTGGAAGGTNTCTTCAGANCCTGGAATAACANGTACTTCTTCTTTGNCGAACATTNCCTCGAGCAATTTCAAAAAACCCTGATGGAGCGTGTCCGTCATTTTGGACGAGGAAGGTCCAAGGTGTTTGACAAGCAACATTTCAATGGCCTNTGTTTTGGAAAGCCCACGGATACCAAGAACCTCACTATCGGTGAGCCTGATCCCGTGTTCCTGGAAAATGCCCTGAAAAGCCTTGGGGATCAGATCTCCAATTTGAAGTGTGGTTCCTGCCAGATCAAATACGATCAGATCCAGATGTTCAAAGAGAGGTATTTCTTCCTTCATGGTTCAATAATGCAGGCTCATCTTTCACACTGAAAGGGGGTGTTTTGTATTTCAATGGTATCAATCCTTTCGATTTGCCTATTCCCGGGATGTTGTAATGATTCTCCAACCATTGAGATTAAAGATCTTTCAAACATTGTAATGGCTGCTCAAGATCCATTCTGATTGTTGAGATGCTGTTATTATTCCATGGTTCGTTTATTCCTGTAACTTGAAATCCATGATGGACTCACACTTCATTCAAATTTTTCGATGATGAAATTTCTTCACATCACTGACACCCATCTGGTTGAGCCNGGGAAGATGCTTAAGGGGCTTGATCCTCAAAACCGATTCAACGCATGTGTCAATGATATCATCCTTCACCATAGTGATGCAGAATGCTGTGTGATCACCGGCGACCTTGCCGACCAAGGCGAGCCTTCTGCGTATGAGTTTCTTGCCCAGGAATTGGAACGCTTCGACCTCCCCTGTCATGTTTTGATGGGCAACCATGATCATCGACAAAGTGTTTTATCTTTCTTTTCCAAAACTGGTGTAGATGAAAATGGTTTTGTTCAATATGAAATAAAAACATCCGCGGGTATTTTTTTAATCCTTGATACCGTTCAATCAGGAATGGACGGTGGGGTTTACTGCGAATTACGTCAAAAATGGTTGAAGAAGAAGTTTCAGGAACATTCGGACAGTCCCATTTTTCTATTCATGCATCATCCACCATTTGATCTTCATCTCCCCAGCATTGACCGAATCGGCTTTGCAGACAAGGAACCCTTCACTGACATGATCAAGAATTCCAACTCATCCATCCGTCACATTTTTTTTGGCCATGCTCATCGACCCTTGAGTGGCCATTGGATGGGCATTTCATTTTCATCCTTGCGCGGCACCAACCACCAAGTCCGTCTTGATTTCAAGAGTGAACAGATCGGGTTTGTGGATGAACCTCCTGAATACTCTGTGGTTTTTATTTCGGAGGATCGCCTTGTCGTCCACTCTCATTCCTACCCATTGACGGGAAAAGAGTAACCCCTCTTTACCCGCTACCTCTTTCGTTCAAGAATGCCTCTTTCCGCTTCGATATTGGCCATGCTCTGTTTGCTGGCTGCGGGATCTTTGGATTTGGTTTTGAAACTCTATACTTCCAAACCACGTTCGCAGGGTATGCTGTTTTTAGGGATAGGCCTGATATGGGCTATGCTGCAGTGGTTCAATATGGAAATTACCGGCGATTCATTCAGTTTCGCTCCCCCGACCCTTCTTTACGGTATTAGTGCAGCGGTTTTTGTCACCCTCTCCAACATCCTTTTACTGGAGTGTATGGCTCACCTGCCCATCAGTTTGGCCTCAACCATCTATCGGTTGAATACCATCCCCCTAGTGGTATTGGCATTTTTCTTTTTAGATGAACAAATTACTTGGATTCGTTTGCTTGGAATTGGATTCGGCCTATTGACGGTGTTCATACTTTATCGGCCT
The DNA here is from genome assembly GCA_002683785.1 of Deltaproteobacteria bacterium. Taxonomy (GTDB): domain Bacteria; phylum SAR324; class SAR324; order SAR324; family NAC60-12; genus UBA1014. The sequence continues at coordinate 4,834 of NYUB01000007.1, read as the reverse complement.
AAAGAAGATGGGAATGAATTATCCCCAACAAATTCAAAATATGTTGGTTTGATAGTCTTGGCCTGTATCTTAAGGGCATTTTATGGCCTGTTTACGAAAACAGGCATGAGTTATGGTGCTGATGTGAATACAATGATTTTTATGGGCGCTTTAGGATGGTGTGGTGGAGGCTTGTTATTGGCTTTTTTCCGGGAGAAACGGATTCTGATGACTCTTGAGAAATTGAGATTTATAGGCATCGGAGGACTACTCGTCTATGCTGTGGTCTGGTTGCTGACCAACGCCTTAATGCTTGGTGATGCGAGCTTTATCCTGCCTTTGACCAATATGGGTTTTGTTGCAGCATTTTTGTTTTCCATCCTGCTTCGTCTAGAATCTCTCAATTTTCGGAAAATAGTTGCAATCGTTTCCGCAGCAATTGCAATTGTGTTGCTGACATCCTCTGCATGATGTTTTCTGTCAGGAAGAATAGTGACTCCCTATTCAATTCAGACAAGCCTGTTGGATCAAAAAAAGAAGTTAGTGGTTCCATCCTTCACAAAAACGAATGTTTAATACACCGGATAAATGGAAGTCAGAAAATAGCCTGGCTTATTTACTCTTGCTAACGACCACCCTCTGCTGGGGCTGTAATGCCGTATTTGCAAGACTTGCTGTGGGTGAGGTCTCTCCGATGCTACTGGTGAGCATTCGCTGGATGGCCACGATGTTGTTGCTGATTCTGTTTTTTGGAAAAAACCTCTTCAAGGAATTCAAGACGATCTACGCCCACTGGCGTTATCTCTTTTTAATGGGAACCGTAGGTTTTTCAGGATTTACCACTTTGTTTTACCTGGGCGCTTATTCCACCACCGCCGTCAACATCGGGATCATTCAGGGAGCAATGCCGGCACTGGTGCTTTTGGGAAGTTATCTGTTTTTCAAGACCCCGGTTACTTTCACCCAAATTACCGGTGTCAGTGTTACCATCCTTGGAGTCATCATCGTCAGCAGTGGCGGGGATTTATCAAGGTTAACAGAACTCATCTTCAACCGTGGGGACCTGCTGTTGCTGGTTGCAGTGGTTTTATACGCTGCCTACACTTTGGGGTTGCGCAAGAGACCAAATTTGTCCTCGATAGGGCTTTTTATATCACTGTCGATCGCGGCCTTTGTCTCTTCTCTTCCAATGGCGTTCCTCGAAGCCTCCTGGAATCAGTTGAGCTGGCCCACGACTCGTGGGTGGATCATCATAGTGCTGATTGTATTGTTACCTTCTTTTTTGTCTCAGATTTGTTTCATCAAAAGCGTGGAGTTGATTGGGCCCGGAAGGGCTGGAGTCTTCGTGAACCTGGTTCCGATTTTTTCATCAATATTTGCTGTTTCCTACCTCGGAGAATCTTTTGAATCCTATCATGGCCTGGCCCTTCTTTTGGTATTCACCGGCATCTTTGTTTTTGAAAGATTCAAACCGCTTTGAATCCCAACGTCTAAAGTTAATTCCTTACCGATTCGGGATGGTTTAACTGAAATAGGATGATTTTGGACTCAACTGAAATCAGGAAGCCCAATCAGATATGATCGGATTCAATTGCTGAGGAGACGAGATCAGATATTCGGCATGGGCTGACTGAAGTTCATCCTTTGATCCATAACCCCATAACACGCCCAGCGTTGTTATGCCATTTGCTGATGCAGCCAGCATATCATGTTTTCGGTCTCCTACCATAATTGCATCGGAGGCATCGATGTCTGAGGACTTGAGGGCATATCTGAGGAGTTCCGATTTATCCGAACGAGTGCCATTCAGTTCAGCTCCATATTCCGTTTTCAGAAATGGGGTCAAACCAAAATGTGCTGTGATTTTGACTGCATATGCATGGGGTTTTGCCGTTGCCAAATACAAGGAATGCTTTGCTGCGACAAGAGATTCGAGTGCTTCGGGAATTCCATCATAAACCCTGTTTTCAAAGAGGCCTACATCTGTGTACCGTTCTCGGTAATAGCCTATTGCATGGTCCAGGTCCTCTTCAGCAAGTCCCAACTGGCGGAAACTTTCCCAAAGTGATGGTCCTATCGTCCAATCAAGATCCTCATCTTCTGAGAGGGGTTGTTCCATTTTTTCCATGGCATAACGGATGGAACGGGTGATGCCAGGTTGAGGATCGGTGAGAGTACCATCCAAATCTAAAAAGATTGCTGCCATGGTTAATAGTATTCTTTTTGATCCAATTTAAAATTAAAACTAATAGTCTGTTCTTCTGTAGTGAGTCCGATATTTTTTAACCGCCGTCCTCAATCAGAACGCATTCTTCTGCAGGATACTTCGGTTAGGCAGCAAGGTGGGAGGAGGTTCCTTCAATTGATCCGTGAGAACCATGAATTTCAACCATTTGTTTCATGGATGGATCAAAGCCCAGGTGACGAACGACTTTGATTGCGGAACGAACAGCAGATTCCAGGAGGGGGACACCCGGGGCAGCATAAGAACCACAGAAAAAAACATTCCGGGAAGGAAGTTTATGCAAGAGATCCAATTCCCTGAGCAGATTCTGACTGTCCTGATTGATAACCGCTCGTTCCATTGTAACCGCAGCGATGACCTTTTCCGATTCTGGTTCAAATAGAGGATCCCAGGTCTGGAAAACCGGTTGATGATGAGAAATGGTCGGCTCTATCGGATTGACCCAAACACTGAACATGGACTGTCTGAACTCTTTATCCATCTGATAATGAAGAGGAGACCAATCCTGTTTTCTTTCGGGCATGAAACGGACATCACGATGCGCCCACAAGGTTCCGGAATCATAGGGGAACGAATTCAGGAGTTGGCTCTCACGGGCATACTGTTCCGGAAGGAAATCCAGTTGATTGGCCTGAACAGCACAGATCACATAATCAAAAGGGCCGAAACCCGCATTTTTTGAATGCAGAAAGATTCCTGAGGATTTTTCCACCAGCTTATCCACCCGAATCCCATTTTGCCAGTTGAGTCCTTCACCAAGTTTCTCTGCAAGTGCTTTGGTACCTCCTTGAAGTCTCAGAAGTCTAGCCCCGAACACAATTGTTTGAAGCAAGTCGAGAATTTGCTGAGCAGGCCACTGGTCGAGGGTTTTTTCGTCACAGGTACAGATGGTGGTTAAAATGGGATAGAGCAGCCCTTTCCAGAAAAGAGGATCCGTACGGTGCTGATCTGCAAATTCCTTGAGGGTTAGACCCGAATCCTGGACCTCCGGAACTGACCTGGAAAGTCGAATGAAGCCCAAAAGCATGCGGTAGGTTTCCGGGCGAAGCAGATAATTCAACGGAGCCCAGGGAATCATCCTCGAGCCAAACTGGAGTTTGCTACTTCGGAACCATGTCTCGGCATTCAGCCAACTACAGGCAACCGTTGTGTCCACTTCGAAGGTTTGCACCCCTACCTTTTCACACAGTTCAAGCACTGTGGGCCATGCATGAGGGCTCATGACTCTCAAGGGCAAGTCGACATAGCCTGACTCACCTCCCTCGTCATTCAAGAACTGGGTATGCGAGTCCATGCCCCGATTTGCGAGAGCTTCAAGGATGGTGACTTCCGCACCTCCCTCTCTGCACATCCACCCCGCTGCAAGACCAGCCATGCCGCTGCCAATGACCGCAATTCTATTCTTCATCAATGCATCTCCTTTTATCCTTAAATAATAATCTATCTTGTTTAAATGACCATTCAAAATTGAAGGAGAGTTATTGTTTTGATTTGTTGAAAGGGAATTTTCTTAAAGGTCATATCTTTTTACAGATTAATGATGTCAGTGGATCTATAAAGCACATGATGAACTTTCTCGAAGACATTTCATCATGAGTTTATTTTTCATGCGTTTGCTGTAGTATTTCAGGAAATCATGTAGGGGAAGGTTCTCCGATTCTGGATTACAAACAATAATGATGAAAGGAAAAAAAGATGACTCTTGAAACTAAAAGTGTCTCTTTCATGGCGGATGGGAAGGAACTGTTGGGACACCTCGCCTGGGATACAGAAATTGAAGGGGAAAGACCTGGAGTACTGGTCTTTCCAGAATGGTGGGGACTGAACGACTACATCAAAAAACGTACTGAGCAGGTAGCTTCACTGGGATACTTCGCGATGGGGGTGGACATGTATGGTAACGGGAAAACGGCTGACCATCCCGAAGAAGCGGGAAGCCTCATGAACGGAGTCCTCGGGGACCTGGACCTTTTGAAATCCCGGGTGGAAGCGGCTTATCAAGCCCTCAGGAATGAGGAACTTGCGGATTCAAATCGGATGGGAGCGATCGGTTACTGTTTCGGGGGAGCACTGGTATTGAACATGGCCCGCTTTGGGATGGATCTTCAGGGAGTCGTCAGTTTTCATGGTGCGCTGGATTCGATGCAAAAGCCCGGACCGGGAGAGGTGAAGGCGAAAATCCTCGTTTGTCACGGCGCTGCCGATCAGTTCATCCCTGACGAGGCCATCGTCAATTTTAAGAAGGAAATGGAGGAAGCGTCAGCAGATTTTGAATTCGTTGACTACCAGGGGGCATTGCATGGTTTCACCAATCCTGCCGCAGATGAGCGTGGCAAAGCGTTCAACCTGCCCCTGGCTTATGATGAAAAGGCAGACCTTCAGTCATGGCAGGCAATGGAATCACATTTTGAAAAGGTGTTTTAAAACAAAATTCCAACCGACGGTTCCGGGTGGAGCATCCACCCGGATTGAATCGACCGGCTCAGGACGCTGCACGATGTTTGACGCCCACAGCGGTTTTGTACAAGATGCTGAGGATGAGAAAACCGAAAGCCCAGATTCCCAGGGTGATGGTCAATTCAAGATAACTCGGCACGTACTCCACCACGT
>NYUB01000006.1 GCA_002683785.1 Deltaproteobacteria bacterium | reverse complement strand
GTCCAGACGGAGGCTGATCCCGGTTTTTCCAGCGGACCATGGGGATGCCCTGGAAAAAGGTTTCGGCATGGACGAGGTGTTCCTCGGTCGGTTCATGGGGGACGAGCACCAACTGCAATTCTGGAAATTCATCGAGGGCTTGTCGTAAAACCGGGAAGATGCATTCCTCATCCTGGGGCCAGGTACTGCCTGCCACAAACAACGTTCCCTCACCAAACCCTTTGGGCCATTCAGGAGCCGTGAGCCCGTCCCGGCGTTCGATCACGCTGTCGAAACGTGTGTCGCCCATCACCGAAAGTCCGGGATGTTCTGGAATGGCCTGACGCACACGTTCCAAATCGGCATCCGAGACGAGCATGATATGCTCCAGGCAACTATAGATCGTGTGGTAGAATTTCTTGGCAATCATATTCGTGTTGCGTGCCGAGGCCTGGTGGACGATCCCGGAAATGAGCATCTGCGTGATTCCTCGGCGTGCGGCTTCCCAGACATGATTCGGCCAAAGGTCGTAACTGACCCAGACGATTTTGGAAGGTCGCAAAAGGTCCAAAAGCCGTTTCGCATTTCCCGGACGGTCGAGGGGAATGAACTCTTGAATCAAAACGCCTGGAGGTGCTTCCTTCTGCTTGTCAAACCAGCGGCGCGCGTTGATCGAGGTATAGGTCAGCACACATTGCACCCCCTGTTCGGAACATCTGCGGATCACAGGTTGGGCCTGGAGCCATTCGCCGGCACTGGCGACGTGAAACCAGACCAGGGGTTTTTGCGGGTCTCTTGCTTTCAAAGACTGCTCCAGCCTTTCCCAGAGATCCTGACGTCTATCCAGGGCTTCCTTAAGGTCTGTGTTGTTTCGGGAACGCAGAAGGATTATTCCTGAAACCAGCTTCAGCAGCAGGTTGTAGCAGAGGAACCAGAATCGGGGAGGATTTGGTTTTAAAGGCTCCTGTGTTTCAGTCATCGGGCTGCCGGCGCATCATCGGAAAAGGCACTGGGGAGGATGTTGAAAGGCAGGACCCGGATCAGGATCGGCAAAAGGATTCCTCCTCCCGGAAGGGCAAAGATGGCCAGGGCTGGGATGCTTTTGACAATGTCGGTCAATTGTTCCCGAACCTTGATTCGCTCCTCTTCGCTCAGTGAACGTTCAGTCGCCTGCAGCATCAGGTCGTAGAGTTCCTTGGTTTCCTCGATTTCCCGGAGAATACGGTCGGCATTCAATTTGACCTGCGACATGACCTTGTCGTTCATGTAATCCTGAAACTCCCGCGTCGAAGGGTTGTCCCGGAGGAAGGAAAAACGGTGGGCATGACGGTCGAAAAAATCGGCAGTTCCAAGGAAGAGAGCATCCATTTCCTGATTCCCGATACCGAATTGTGAGGCAATTTTTTCGATCAGTTCGATTTCCTGCCAGGCTTCCTGGTTGTTGATCAGCGAAAGCAGAATCATCTGTTCAATGAGAAAATGCTTGAGCAAAGGAGAAGGGGCAGAAAGAGTCAGTTCCTCGATTCCAACCGGAGTCTTGACCCGTTTCCGAAGTCCTTCCTGGAAAGCCTCCGGAAGCCCGGTCAGTTCGATGTACTGGCTGAAAACCTTGTCTTCCACCTCGGTCACCTGCCCGTCGGCCCAGATCAACGCGGCAAAGGCGAGGATCAGTTCTTCCCGCAAGCGGTATTCGCTCTGGATCACCATTTCCAGGCTGGGGACTTGCTCGAGGAGCATGTCCCGGGACCATCTCAGGCAGCAATAAAGCTGGAGGAAGGCAAAAAGGTTCAGGCGGCTGCCTTCCGAGGAATAGCTCTTGAGGGTGATCTTTTCCACCAGTGCCTCCTCCAACTGGGCCAATGCCCGTCCCAGGGTCTCATCCTCCTCTAAAAGCCGGGCTAAAGGGATTCCTTCTGAAAACCGGTAATGACTTCGGGGCAGGTGGTAACGCAAATAGAGCTGAATCAGTTGGAAAAGATCGTTTCCTTTCTTTTCAATTTCTGCCGGATCGATTCGAGATGAGGGCAGTCCCCTGGAAGCTGCAGGCCTTTCCAGAAAAGCAAGACCGACGTCAATCAGGGTGTCGAGGTAGACCATCAGCGCATCCCCGCTTTTTTCAGGAAACCGGAATTCCTCCAACTGGGCATAACGTGAATTCTCCAGCACCGGGCATCCCAGCAGCAGTCCGTTCTGTTTGGCAGTCTGGTGCAGCATTCCGTTCACTTTTTCCAGCTCGGAAGGTTTCGGAGTGTCCGGGGATCTTTTCCTTGGAGGTTGCTCGGGAAACCGTTGCAATCGGTCCAAAAGATATCTCCGCAGCCAGCCGGATTTGCTTTGTGCAAAGGAAAACATCAACCTAGGTTTGGAAGTGAAGCTTGAGAATCAGCAGGTCTAAGAAAGCCGTTGGAATATCGATTGCTTTCCAATTAAGATCCAATGAATGATCCTATTGTTGGGTAAAAATATTCAAGACAGTTCCATAGCGGCTTGAATCTCAGGAATCCTGGGAACAATCCGCATTAATCATCCATCGTCCTTCAGGCATTCCGGTGAACCGACCTCCTCTGTTGAAGATCAAAAAAATGCTGGCCCTCAGCCTCATCCTTCTGTTGCTGACCGTTGCGCTGGTTTGGGCAAGCGAAAAACTTTTCTCACGGCTCGTGGAGGAATTCTATGTTCCGGTCATCCAGGATTTCATCAGCTTCGTCAACAAAGGGGAACGCTACCCCCTGATCCACACGATTTCTGAGCTGAGGTTAAGGGTTTTTAAAAAGAAACTGGGAATCAACAAAGCGGAGGAAACCAAAGCCTGTTCGGACCGTCGGAATTTCGGCAAGGAAGTTTCAGAAGAACAGAAGGTTTTTTGCTCGAGGTATGATGAGCTGATTGATCTGGCCCGCAGCCAGATTTCCATCAGCAAGGTCTTTGAACCCCTTTACCTGAATTATGAACCAGAACTGCTGCGTGAGATCGAAAAACAGAAGGCTCGTGACGCATTACGGATCTGGATCCGGCAGAAGCTCAACTGCCTGGATGATCATTTCCGTTGTGGCCGGGATGAACGTGCGATGCTCAAACGCGTTACCGGGTTCGATGAAGAAACCCTCGCGAGTTACCGCAGACTGCTGATCAACCTGGATAAAAAACTCTTTCCGGAAGAACAGATCCTTCCTCCGGTACAGGCGATGGATCTGGAAACGCAGTGTGATTTTGTGCAGAAGGGCAAGACATACGATGTCAAGCAGGGCATGGTCTACATCGGGGGCGGTCCTTTCAACATGGGCACCGAAGAAGGTCCTGAAAATGAAATTCCTAGACGTGAAGTGCATGTCGATGGCTTCTGGATCGACCGTTGCGAAGTGACCAACTACCAATACCTGCTCTACCTAGGCAAGGATCCTTTTCTGCGTAAGAGCACCTTTCCCAGAAAATTCCATGATGGGAATTACCTCAAGAATTGGATGGACGACCTGATGCCTCCGATGGGCGAGGAACTGAAGCCGGTAGTCAACGTCTCCTGGTACGCCGCACGGTATTACTGCAATGCACTGGGCAAACGCCTGCCTTCGGAAGCAGAATGGGAAAAAGTCGCCCGGGATCAGACCGAAGGAGAGTATCCCTTTGANGGAGGAGCGGAGTTCCTTCCNGATTATGGCTGGTTCCGTGATAATTCAGGAGGGTTGATTCATATTGCTGCAGAAAAAACTCCGAATTCCTATGGAGTTTACGACACCCTGGGAAATGCTTGGGAGTGGGTTTTCGACCATTACGGGTTTTATAGACTTCAGAACAAGGACAATCCTCAGGGACCGAAAACCGGAGCCTACCGGGTTCTTCGTGGGGGTGCCTGGAACGATCCTACAGAATACCTGCGTCCGGCCCTGCGGCGGGATACCCTGCCCCAGAGCACACGCTTCAACGTGGGCTTCCGTTGTGCGGNGGACTTGCCCGAGTAGAAACATTCAGGCGTGGTAGGTATTTCAGAAAAACAAAGGGTAANAAACGCCTAGAGGCTCGGCATGTCTTCCTTCAGCTTCTTCAGGGCTTTTCTCAGTTTGAGGCGGTTGCTCCAGCTGATGGCCTGGTAATGCGGTTCCTGGACGTGGTAATTGGTGATGCCGTTGCCGATCCAGATGCTGACGCCGCTTCGGTGTTTGACATGATACTGGTCCATCCACCAATCCTCAGGCTTGCGCCGCATGTTGTTGAGGATGACGTCGATGCTGTCAGGATTGATGAAGTCTGATTTCACGTTTTAATAAAAGAAGGATGAGCCACTGCAGGAATTCCCAGTTTGGATGGTCTGAAACATGTCCTAGGGGTGAATTTTCATGATCAGAGNACGGATGCTATGGCTNATCGGCCTGCCGATGCTGTTGCTGGNAGGCTGCCGTTATTCCCAAAAAGTGGTGGTTTATGAAAAAATCCCCCAATCCCCTCAATGCATGAGTTACAGTGATTATTTGGANGTGGCGGCTTGTGAAGAAAAACAGCTNAGGATTCAGAATACCGAATTCCAGGTCAGCCTAAAGGAAAGTGCCTACCGCCTGGAGAGGATTCACAACCAGGGCGACCGGTGNGCCATCCAGAATCGGGTTCCCAGACCCGCAGGATGTGACGTCAGCATCATTCCAAGCCGAAGGTATCAAAACCAGCCACCGGAAAATTTCCAATCCAANCCCTACATCTTCCCCGGTTCGGATCACCGCTGAATNCTCAGCCGTATCCTCCGTCCTCGATGAANAGCTTGAGCTGTCCTTCCTCAAGACCTTCCTGACGGAANAGTTTCACNGCTTCNCNNTCGATNANNCGGNGTGTCGTCCATGTCCAGTTTGCCGTCACCGGTGACATCCTGAAATACATGAATCTGATCCATCTTCCCGTCACTGGCCCGATCCACCGCCACCGCGATTCCGCGCCCCTGAGGATCGAGGAAGGAGATCATGTCGATCTTTCCATCATCATTCACGTCCAATAAGTTGGCGTAGATGAAGACCCCTTTTTCTTCAACCATAAATCTTTTTTTTCGTTACATAGTCCTGCAAATCATAAGGGATATTTTGGAAAAGAGTCCAGATCCCAATCTTCAATCCTCCTGAATTCATCTGTCAGATTGGCTTTGGAAGAATTTTTCAAAATGTCGCTCCCTATCATGTTTCAGCATCCCAATGGTTTCATCCATGAATCGGTTTCGGTCCTCCCTTGTCTGAAATACCCAAATACAAACCGTGTCTTTGCTGTGATAAATGGCCTTCAATTCATCATCAATCTCACAAATTTCCTCTGGGATCTCTGTTTTGATACAAATCATGTTGTTTCTTCACTCCCACCCGAAAGTAGCGGGAGGTTTGTGGGTGATATCGTAGAAGATGGCATCGATTCCAGAGAGATCGAGCAGAGGCTGTTGCAAAGTGCGCAAGAGTTTCCAGTTCAGCCTGGCGAATTGTGCAGTCATCACGTCTTCGGAACAGACCGGTCTGAGGACGAGGCTGTCTCCTAGACCGTCTTGAGACAAAGGCAGAAGGATCACGAGCAGTTGGAAGATGCTTCGCATCAGATCATGTTCGATCAGGGTCTTGGTGACGAGGGCATCGGCTTCACGAAGCAGGTCGAGGCGTTCTTTTGTGCAGTAGGCTTCCCGGATCTTCANAGGCGGCAGGNTGGAAGGGCTCAACAGCATTACCACCCGGTTTACTTCGCGAATGGCGTTGGTGATCTGAATCGACTGCTCTTCAAGCCAGTTCCAATCTTCGGGGGCCTCCCAAAGCACAGCGGGAGGGGTGTAGGTGCGCTGGTCCCCCTGGACTCCCACGGAACGGACCGGAAGGATCGAAGCCTTACATCCTCCTTCCGGAAGGACATCGAGGATTTCCTGTTCCAGTCTGCGGTCCATTTCCACCGACTCTGTTCCATCCGAACAGAGGACATTCACTGAGAGCCCCGGACCGGGAAAAGGATGACGCCAGACGATGGAATCCGGAAGCCCCAGCAGGCTTCCCAGTTCACGGACTTCGTCCTTNTAAAGATCTTTGAGGGGTTCCACAAGTTGTCCGGCTTCCATGAGATCCACCACCTCTTCGACGCGATTATGGTGGGATTTGATGACATTTGCATGTTCACTTCCTCCGGATTCAATGATGTCTGGATAAAGAGTCCCTTGTCCGAGCATCCAGTCCTCCGGATTCAGATCCAATTGCTGGAGGAAACGTTCCCGCATTTGGATGAACACCGCGCCCACCTGATGCCTTTTTTTCTGGGGATCGGTGAGTCCTTCGAGAGCCTTGAGAAATTCCGAACTGAAATTTCTGGCTTCGATGTTCGTATAGCCGAATTCCNGGTATCGCTGCATGATCTGTTCGGATTCCTCTTTGCGCATGAATCCGTTGTCCATGTAGAGTCCGAGCACGCGTTCAGTTCCTAGGGCCTGGTTGAGCAAGGCGAATGCGACCGATGAATCCACCCCGCCACTGAGAAACATGAGCACTTTTCTGGATCCTACTTCTGTTTGAATTTGTTCCCTGGCCTGGTTGATGAAATTCTTCATGCTCCAGTTTCTGGACACCCCACAGATTTCCGCAAAATTTGTGAGGATCTCAGATCCCTGGACCGTATCTTTGACTTCAGGATGAAACTGGAGGGTGTAGACCGGGCGTNGCTGATGTTGCAGNGCTGCGGACGGGCAGCCTTCNGTTTGGGCGATGACCTCGAAATCNTTNGGTAATTTAGTGACNCTGTCCTGGTGGCTCATCCAGACCTGGCTTGGAAATGAAACTCCTTTCCAAAGAGCTGAGGGGCTGGCCTGTTCCAGCAAAGCCTTGCCGAATTCACCACTGCCTGTGTTTTGGATGGTTCCTCCAAAATAAAGAGCCGTCAGTTGGTGGCCGTAACACAATCCCAGGATCGGCAACTCCAATTCCAGCAGCTTTTGATTGAAATCCGGGGTCATTTCACCGTAAACCGAAGCAGGTCCTCCTGAGAGAATCAGCCCTCGGATGTGAGCAAGTTTTGACGCGGGACTGGCAGGCGGATGGATTTCTGTGTAGAATCCTTGACGGCGGAGCCTTTTTGCGATCAGATGGGCATACTGGCTTCCAAAATCCAAAACGGCCAGGCAGTCATTCGACATGTTTGATTCTTAATCCTGATTTGAATAAAAGAATTATCCTGCCAAGTTCGAGGCGCTTAAACAAACCTAATTCAAAAGCAAATCCAGATGTTCGGAATCGGCCTGCCTGAAATGATTGTCATCGCCGTCGTGGCGCTGCTATTCATTGGTCCCAAAAACCTGCCTGGGGTATTGCGTTCAGTAGGGCGCGGGCTTGTCCAACTCAAACGCGCGACCAACGATGTACGGACCACGGTCCAGGATGAAATGGACCAGATCGAACGTGACATCGACCTCAAGGATGTTCGCGAAGCTGCTGATGATCTGAAAAAAGATTTTGATGGAGTCAAAAGCGGGATGGATCCACTGGCGATGAACCGTATCTCCAGTGGAGAACAGCTCGAGGCAGTGGCGGAGGTCATGGATCAGAAAGAGAAGAAAAAATCCGGTGCCGAAAAGGCTGCTGAAGAAAAAGATCCTGTAGAAAACGTTGTTTCTGAACCAACCAATTCCAGCAAAACAGCCTAAGTCTCCTCCTAAGACCTCAGCTTCTCCTGACTTCAAGAAACCTGACTTTCAGACCTGATCAGGCAGCCGTTTTATTATCAAGTCCCTTGCTCATTTTTGACTCTTTGAGCAGGCTGCTGATTGCGGTTGCAACAGGCTGGTCGGTGTTGATGCTCCTCAAACGGATGTTCCTGATGCCACAGGATTCAGCAAGCTGCTGCTGATGGTTTGCCATATTCTTCAGATACTGTTCCCATTCCCCTGTTGAAAGTTTACGTTTGAGTTTGGGTTCTTCAAGATCATGAACCATGGAAGGTTTGGATCCTTCTCCCGATTCAAGAGGATCCAGGACTTGCAGGCAGTGGATTACAGGCGCCATGCCTAGAAATCCATCCAACCAGCTTTCAATCTTCTGCAAAGGAAGCATGAAATCTGAGATGCAGAAGAGGTGATCCAGGCTCAGGTTTTTGGTTGCAGGCCAGTTTTGCAGGTTGAGATCAAAAGGGTGTTCCGATTTTTCCAGTCCTTCAAGCACCTGCATCAGGTTCCGGAGGGCCCTTTTGGAACTGCGTGCTTCAGCTGGCGGGGAATTCATCGAAAGTGCATGAAAACTGAAGGGATCTCCTTGACGCTGGAGGATGAAACAGATCGCAAAAACCAGCAACAGCGATTCACGAAGTTTCGACATCCGTGCTGCCTCTGATTGCATCCGCATTGACGGGGAATCATCGAGCAGGATCATCACCCGAGCTGGCGTGTGGCTATCACGTTGTCTCAAATAATAGCGGTCCGTTCTTGCAAAAACTTTCCAGTCCAGATCGCGCAGATCCTCGCCNGGTCGGTATTCCCGGTATTCGGCAAATTCGAGACTCCGCCCGCGGTGTTGGAATTCATGGATCCCTGCCCGAAGCGACGCGCGCAGCGGTTTCAGGGAGAGCATCACCTGCTTCATCTGGGACCAGAGTTCCTGATCTTGAAGCAGATCCATGCAGGATTTAATTGTTAATTGGGCTGGTTGGAAGAGGCTTNGGAACCAGAAAAGAAACGGACGCGGCCTCCACAGAGGCCGCGTGGGGATTTAAATTTTTCCCTGAAGAATGAAGGCGATGACCAACCCATAGATGACCAGGGACTCGATCAGTGCCAGGCCGATGATCATCGGCGTGAAGATCTTGTCCGAAGCATTCGGGTTGCGTGCGATTCCTTCCAGGGCTCCGCGCATGGCAATGCCCTGACCGATGCCCCCGCCCAGTGCTGCCAGGGAAATGGCAAGACCGGCACCTAGGGCAATACCGAAAGTGGCCAATTCTCCCTGGGCCGCATAAAGCGGAGCGGCNGCTGCCATCATTACCAGGATCAGCATTAATTTCTTCATAGTCTTCCTTTTTTATTGGACGGATTACAAACGATCAGTGAGCCTCACTCATCGCCATTTCAAAATAAATAGATGACAGCAGTACAAACACAAACGCCTGCAGCACTGACACCAGAATTCCCAATCCCATGAAAGGGATGGGCAGGCCTACCGCGAGGATCGCGGAAAAAATCAATACCACCTTGTGGTCACCAGTCATGTTGCCGAAAAGCCTGATGGAAAGAGAAAGTGGCCTCACCAGATGGCTGATCAGTTCGATCGGAAGCATCAGTGGAGCGAGCAGAGGCATCGGCCCCAGAAATTGTTTGATGTAGCTCCCTCCGTGCTGACGGATGCCCAGAAAATGGGTTCCCAGAAAAATGATCACGGCAAAAGAAATGGTCACATTGAACTGATCCGTAGGAGGATTGAACCCGGGAACCAGTCCGGAAAGATTGAGGCAGAGGATGAAAAGTCCATAGGTGCCGAGCAGCGGTAGTATCGGCCTGGCACCGGTCCCATGACGGATGATGCCTTCGAGAAAGTTCAGGATNCCACCGACCATGATTTCTGCAAAATGTGCNAGATCGGNTTTGCCGCTGGGTTCANGCATGCTCGTCCCNCGGAAAGGTTTTCCAGCGATGTAGGCGAAAAGGATCAGGATTATGGAAATGATGAGCATGTCCAGAATTGGTAGCGGGTCGATGCCCATGTCCACCAGAGGTTGCTCCAGCCATCCGAGAAGCGAATGAGACCAGGTGAATCCACCACCAGCGGCAAAAACCATAGGTGCTGGCAGAAGGAGGACCAACAGGAGGCTGCTCAAACGTTTCATTCTGAATTTTCTTCCAAATTAGGTGCTGAGGCTCTTTTCATAGAATTGATGACCGAATAAACCATCACGGCAAGGATGATGTTGGAAAGTCCAATGATAAGGGCCAGAGGAGGAATTTCGAAATAATTGATTGCCCCGAACAAGACCAGGGCAGATATTGCAAATTTGCTTAAATAAAAAATTAGATTCAGCGGTTGAACTTTTTTGTCATGAATCATGTTTCGAACGAACATGACCGTCCAATGAAAATTCAATCCAATAACCGTACATCCTAAAAAGACACCGGGTAGATAGTCAAGCTTCAAGATGGCTGTTAACAGGATCAGAATCCCACTGATGGAAAGCAGGGTGATGAATATGGTACGGACCTGATCCGACGGAGATTCCTCCGGCATTTCCAGATCAAAGTCTTGCTCCCGATTCGCATCTTCCGGGGTGGATTCTGGTGGTTGGGGTGTTGGGTTTTGTTCNTTCATGTGCCGCCGGATTGTTCCTCTTCCTGTTCGGATTGAACCTTTTTCAATAGACGGAAGATGCTACGGTATCCGGCGATGATTCCTGCAGCACCGAAGATCAACAGAAGCCAGGGTTCTGTCCCCAGCCAGCCGTCCAACCAACTGCCGATCAAAAAACCAACAACGACCGAAAGGCCCAGTTCCATTCCCATCGAACTGAACATCACCCATCTTGTGTTTTTTGCCGGCCACTGCATGATCACGAATTCTAAAATGAAAAACCTACCTTGCAGATTATGCAGAACCGTTTCACTTTGCAAGGATGCTTCTTCATGAAAACCACCGTGATCGANACNATGATCTCAACAGAAGGAGAGACGNTAAATTAGGTTCTGAAACAAACAGGNATTTCANAGGCAGGGGTTTCCANCAACAAAAAACTTGTAAATCTGAGAAATTCCAGTCTAAATGAATGGTTTTAAATTTTTCAAGAGTGACAAGGAACAGATGTTTGCAATCATTCGACAAGGCAACAAGCAATATCGGGTCACTGAAGGGGACACCCTGCAATTGGACCTCATGAATTTAGAAAGCGGAGCGTCCTTCGAAACCGACCAAGTCCTGGCCCTAGGAGGGGACGGAGAAATGAAAGTTGGCCATCCTCTGGTGGATGGNGCCAAAGTTCAAGGTACGGTGATAGATCGAGTAAAAGGGGAAAAGTTAATCATCTTCAGAAGAAAACGTCGAAAAACCCACAGACGCAAGGTGGGGCATCGACAACATCACACGCTGGTGAAAATCGATAAAATCAGCGCCTGATTTTCTGAGAAAGTAAAGACGGAGAATTCTTCATGGCTCATAAAAAAGCAGGCGGAAGTAGCCGCAACGGACGTGACTCCAAAGGTCAAAGAAGAGGGGTCAAGAAATACGGTGGAGAACTGGTTCAACCCGGTAACATCCTGGTCCGTCAGGTAGGGTCGAATTTTCATGCCGGAGACAACGTTGGAACCGGAAAAGATTATACCCTCTTTGCTCTCAAGGAAGGCCACGTCAAGTTTCTCAGAAAAGGTGCGAATAAACGTTGTTTCATAAGCATCGTGCCCTTGGAAACACAAATGCAGGAACAAGCTGCAGCAAGTTGAAGGCATTTTAGGCTTTTGCATCGTCACCTCTATTCCTCTTCTCAAGACAGCGAATACCTCCATTCCCCAGATCAGTTAATCTAGTCCGGGGAATTTTGCAGGAGGGATGAAGGATTTCATTCGTGAACCTCCTTCCTTGACCATTCTTCACAGAAGTCCTTTCACAATGACTGAAAAAAAACGTTCTTTATCAGGGATCAAACCCACCGGGACTCCGCATCTTGGGAATTATCTTGGGATGATCAAGCCTGCGATCAAAATGCAGGCGACTCACCAGACGTTTTATTTCATTGCGGATTATCATGCCCTGACCAATATCCGTGAACCGCAAAGTCTGAAGGAGTACACCTACGACCTGACCGCGACCTTTGCCTCACTGGGCATGGAATTTGAGAATCATGCTTTTTTCCGTCAGTCGGACATTCCAGAAGTGACAGAATTNACCTGGTTCCTGGCCTGTTTGACAAGCAAGGGNTTNATGGAACGGGCNCACGCGTTCAAGGATGCTTCGGCNAAAGGNCAGGATGTGAACATGGGATTGTTCTCATATCCAATTCTGATGGCATCGGATATCCTTATCTATGACTCCCATGTGGTTCCCGTAGGAAAAGACCAGAAACAGCATCTGGAAATCACAAGGGACCTGGCCATCCGATTCAATCATATCTACGGCGATACCCTGGTGGTCCCTGAGGCCATCATCGAAGACCAGGTAGCGGTCATTCCTGGGCTAGATGGACAGAAGATGAGTAAATCCTACAACAACATCATTCCTCTCTTTGAATCTGAAAAAAAACTGCGCAAGGCGATCATGAAGATCGAGACCGATTCACTCTCCGTGGAGGATGTCAAGGATCCGGAAACCTGCAATGTCTTCCAGCTTTATCAGTGCTTTGCCAATGAAACCGAACAGCAGGCTCTGGCGGAACAATATCAGGCAGGAGGAATGGGATATGGTACAGCGAAACAGATGTGTTTCGAGGCGATTTGGGATGAACTGAAAGAGGCTTCGGAGCATTATCAAAAAATCCGGGAGGATCATGCCCACCTTGAAGGGATCCTCGAAGCCGGAAGGGACAAGGCCCGCAAGGTGGCACGGGAAGTAGTCGACCGGGTCCGCAATCGCGTCGGTCTCTGAATTCATAAGCCTGAAGGCATACTGTCCTGGAAAGGGAAGGAACGCCTTTCCCAAAAATCTCTCAGACTCTGGAGAGTTTCTCAACTTCNAAAAAACCATGAAAGATACAGAGATANTTCCTGATGTTTTAGCTTCCCGTTATGTTTCCAGGGAGATGCAGGAATGCTGGTCTTTGAAAAACAAAGTACTTTTGGAAAGGGACTTCTGGCTGGCGGTGATGCAGGCACAAAAAGATCTGGGAATCGAAATCCCGGATGAGGCGATTCAGGCATATAAGCAGGTNCGNGANAGTGTGGACCTGGNNAGCATTGCACTTCGGGAGCAAAAACTGANGCATGATGTCAAAGCCCGTATCGAAGAATACTGTGAACTCGCAGGACACCAGCAAATTCATAAAGGACTCACCAGCCGGGATCTGACGGATAACGTAGAACAGCTTCAGATCCTTCAATCGCTGAAACTGGTGCGCCTGAAAACGGTGGCTGCTCTTAAAAAACTTGCACAACGTGTTGATGAAACGAAATCCCTGGTGCTTGTGGCACGGACCCACAATGTGCCGGCACAGTTGTCCANCGTCGGCAGGCGTCTTGCGATGTTTGGTGAAGAGATCCTGCTNGGATTGGAAAAACTCGATCAATTCATTGAAGCTTATCCCCTCCGNGGATTGAAAGGAGCCGTCGGGACNCGTTTGGACCTGCTCCAACTGCTCGACGGNAAANCCGATGNNNTGGAAAAACTGGACCAAAAGATTGCCCTGCATTTGGGTGCCTCAAGGACGCTGTTTGCCTCAGGGCAGGTTTATCCACGAAGCCTGGATCANCAGTCGGTGCAGCATCTGCAGACGATCAGTTCCGGGATTTCGAGTTTTGCAAAAACCTTGAGGCTGATGGCAGGAGCAGGATTGGCAAGTGAAGGTTTTCAGAAAGACCAGGTTGGTTCTTCTGCCATGCCTCACAAACAGAACGCGCGCACCTCGGAACGGATTTCAGGCCTGCATCATGTGCTNCGCGGATACGGCAGCATGCTCTCCGGTTTGTCCGGGGATCAGTGGAATGANGGTGATGTTTCCTGTTCGGTGGTCCGCAGGGTGGCTCTTCCAGGGGCCTTCTTTTCAATCGACGGACAGCTTGAAGCATTTCTGACGGTGTTGAATGAAATGGGTTTCAACGAAAATGCTCTTCAAGCAGAACTCGAAAAGAATTTGCCATTCGTTTGCTCTACGGTGTTGTTGATGGAGTCGGTCAAACGAGGTGGNGGACGTGAAGATGCCCATCACGCAATCCGAGAACACTCCCTCAGTATCAACCCTGATTCACAATCCGGGCTTCTGCCACGGCAGGAACTGGCCCGCAGGCTGGGACAGGATCTTAGAATTCCGCTCGATGAAACACAAATTTCTGAAATGCTGGACCGACCTCAAAACTGGCTTGGTAATGCTCCGGAACAGGCACAATTTTTCGTGGAACANGCCCTAGCCTGGACCAGGCGATTTCCTGATTCGAACAGTCTAGAACCAGAGCCCCTGCTCTGATTTCTCAAACTCTTCCAGCGATAGCATTGCTCTCCTAGGGTTCAGAAAAAACTGACCGTCCGAATCCTTTCCCCTCCTGTAACCCGATTTTTCTGATTTCCGGAATCCTTTTCTAGGAGGCTCCCCTCTTGGTCATGGAGAATGGGGCTTCGTCCAGCGTCAGGAAAATATTGAAATGTCTTCATTTTTTCATGGCATGATTTTTGTTGCTAAGGATAAGTAGTGATACAAATTNTTAATCGTTCATGCTTGAAAGTATATTTCTATGAGACTGTGTTGGATTCGTTTTTTTCTGCTCATGCCTCTCATATTTCCGACGGTTTTTTTCTCAGGCAATTTTGGATCCGTCAAGGCGGAATCGCTTCCACTGGCGTCATTCCTCTGGAATCATCAGGATCCGATGCGTGTCGGTTGGAACGGGGAACAACTTTTTGTCCAATTGAAGGCCCATCCCGGAGAAGGAGAATACCGTCTTGCATTTCGGGTCTTACGTGAAGGCCATTCCCATTTTAGGGTGATCCAGGGTTTTTTGGCNGATTCACGTCTGGATAATAATCAATATCTGACACTTCCTTTTTCAAATCTCAATGGTCCAATCCAGGCTACGGCACTTCGTGCCCTTTTTCCCAGGGACTCACCTGATGCCCGAGGTTGGAAGCACCAGGTGACCTACGATTGGGAAAGCCTGGAATCCCTGGTAAATGCTTTTGTGGAAGAAGAATTCTGGCAGCAATCATTGAATGAATTCGAAGGCCAGGGATTTGTCCAACAGTCTCCTAGACAAGAGGATGTGGTTTTGAATACATCTGTAAGAAATAGGATTTTGGAAAGAGGATTTCAGGTCATCATCCCCTGGAAGTGGATTCGTCAGGATTTGAATTTGAAACCCCTCGCTCTCAAACCTCCCTTGGAAGTTCATCAAGATCAAAGAGGGGGACGTTTTGCAGTCTATCGCCTCGATGCAGGTGAAACCATCTATTCCAACGTTGTTCTCAGATTTACTAATTTTTCAGGACAAAAAAGGATAGAACAGGCTGTTGGAGATTTATTGGTGTTGAATGAACTTGTCAATGTCCATGACATTCCATCAGGTACGATTATTCGAATTCCCCTGCATTGGATACGNAACGATTTTCAATTCCTCACCCCTGGAGTGTATCAGGAACCGGTCATAGAAAACCTCAGGAATTCCCCTAAGATCAGGTCATGCAAAGAAATGAGCTCATGCATCCCGGTAGAAAGTGAAATTCCTGGCCCGCTTCAGCAATCAGACCGTCATCCTTTACCAGAAGATCGGATCTTATTTCCAAATCTTATTTCGGGTCTGCAAGTGTCCGATCCTTCCTGGAGATGAGTATGCAGAAGCCGATGCTTAAAAAAGTTTTCTTTGTCCTGTTGGGGGTTGTTTTGTTCCTTTTGCCGGAACCTGAGTTTCTTCACGCCAAGAAACCAGGTAAATGGTATCGGTTCACGCATCAAAAACAGGACCGGATGCAGGTTCGCTGGAATGGGAAAAACCTCGACATCCAACTGAAACCTCGAAAGGGCGAAGGCGGATACAGCCTCGCCAAACGTGTACTGAACAAAAAATACCGAAGCCTGAAAACCATTGAACGCTACAGTGGNCGAAAAAAAATACTGCTGGACCGGCCTATAACCTTTCCTGTCAAAGTGGTTCATGGTTCCATCCGAGGATCGGCGCTTCAGGCATTGTTTCCTAAAGATCTCGCCAAGGAGGAAGGTTGGCGTCATCGAGTGAGTTTTGGTTGGGAGACGACGACCCTGTTGGCAGGTGTTTTTGCCAAAGAAGGCATTACGGCGGTTCATTTGACCAAAAGGAATCAGTTGCGTCGTAATGGCAACCTTTTGAAAATCAACGATCCCATTCTGATTCCCTGGGAATGGATGAGCCGTGAACTTCGTATCAGCCAACCCATTCTCAAAAAACCACTGGTTCTCAAATACGATGCCTCAGGAAAAGCCTATGCCGAATATCGGTTNAAGAAGAACGAAACCCTGTATTCTTCTGTTGTGATCCGTTTTACAGGCAGGATGCTGCATGATGAAGTGGATCAGATGGCAGGGCAGTTGATGAAAATCAACCGGATTTCCAACGCACGCAGGATATCTAAAAACCAGAGGATCCGCATTCCCTTGAAATGGCTTGCTGAGGAATATTATGCAGGTTCCGAATTGGAGATTTCCTCGTCTTCAAAAGCAAAAAAAATCACGGCCAAACCCAAAAAACCAGACCCGAATCATCGGGTTCATGTGATCCTTGATGCCGGGCATGGTGGAAGAGACACCGGTGCGATTGCAGGTTCTAAAAAGAGAGGCGACAGGATTTATGAAGATGAAGTGGTCTACGACATCAGCCAGAGGATGGAAAGTCTGCTGAAAAAAAAGGGTTTGGTTGTCCACAGGACCATTCTCGACCCCAACCAGAGAAAACCGGTCAAAAAGCTGAAGATGCGATTTGATCAGGATGAATATCTCAACGTCACGCCACGTTACACGCTGAGAAATGCACAAACGGGTGTCAACATGCGTGTTTTTCTGATCAATCACCTCTATCACAAATTGCTGAAACAAAAAATTCCCAAGGAAAATATCATTTTCATGAGCATTCATGGAGATGCTTTGCACCCCTCCCTTCGTGGTGCGATGGTTTATTTTCCGGATCCACGTTTTCGCAAAACCCGTTTCAGGATAAGAGGCAGCGTCTATCGTAAGCGCAAGGAATATGACAGCAGGCTTCAGTTTGCCAACTCCGAAAACAAGCGTTCAGGGAATTTGAGTCGCTCCCTCGGGAATTCAGTGATAGCCTCTTTCCGTAAATTTGGGTTGCCGACCCATCGAGGAAGAACAGTACGGGGTTATTTCTACCGAAGGGGAAAGAAAAGCCTTCCTGCAGTTCTCCGTTACAGCAAGGTACCAACTTCGATTTTNGTTGAAGTGGCGAACCTGAAAAANCACAAGGACCGGGGGAGNCTGCTCAAATCCAGGACACGACAGAAAATGGCGGAAGCTCTTGTTCATTCCATCGGACAGCATTACCAGGTAAACGAAGCCCTCATTGCAAGGCGCTGAATTCATCAGTTTTAATTCATGATAAAAAATATCGTCTTTGACCTGGGAGGGGTCCTGATCGATTGGGATCCGAGGTATCTTTTTCGAAAGATGCTTCCGGATGAAGAGACAGTTGAAAAATTTTTAGCAGATGTCTGTACTGCTGAATGGAATGTTCAGCAGGATGCAGGGCGCACTATCGTTGAGGCGGAGGAAGAATTGATCNGCCGNTTTCCNGANCANGANTCNTTGATCCGGGCTTATTATGGACGNTGGGAAGAAAGTCTTGGAGGACCGATCGATGGAACCGTGGAGATATTTTCTCGACTGAAAAAAAANNCTTATCCGGTCTATGCGTTGAGCAATTGGTCCGCAGAAACGTACCCTATTGCAAAAGAGCGATATCCATTCCTGGACTGGTTCGATGGTGAAGTGATATCCGGAAGGGTGAAAATGGTGAAACCCAATGCCGAGATCTACCATCATCTTTNANAAAGTTTCGGAATTGAACCTGAAGAAACNTTATTCATCGATGATCGTCAGGACAACATCNAGCAAGCCCAAAAACTTGGTTTTCATGGAATTCGCTTCACCAATCCGATGAAACTTCAGGAAAAAATACAAAATTTAGGGCTACTTTAAGGACCTCTTTTTCTTCTTGAAAAGAACATTTGATGAGAGTCTAAAGACTCAAAAATCATAAACCTCCAAAAAAATAATAAGCAACGCTACTTTCTTCATGGGACGAAGCAGGGAGGCCTTGTCATGTAGGAGGTTTTTCTAAAATCATGAATGAGTTTTCCAAAATCCCTGAGATTATTTATTTTTCTATCGATTAAATGCGCAAACTGATTGTTTTAATTTGTGTTTTTCTGATCATTTCAGGACTATTACTTTCGTTTCCAGAATGGAATTTATGGTTGGAGTATCAGGAACTCCTGGTACTCTTTCATATCTGGCTTGGATTTTTTTTTATGGTCGTCTTCCCGATGTATGCTTGGGATCATATCCGTACCCATCGGCAACGACTGAAAACCCTGAGCCTGATTTCATTGACTGGAGGAGTACAATTTTTGACAGGGATCGGGTTGATTTTCTCAGGCCTGATTCTAATGCTTTACGGTTCTGAAGGCCTAATACTGGCTTCAAATAGCCATGAGCTCTTGACCTACGCTTTAATCCTTACCCTGATTTTCCACTCCAGAAGTTCCAGGAGCTAAGCTCCGGCATTTTCACTGAAGCATCATATGGAAACGCGACCAAAAATCATTCTGATGGATACCACCCTCAGGGATGGGGAACAGACCCAGGGGATGTCCTTCACTCCTGCCGAAAAGACCAATTTGGCCAAGGCGCTCCTGAATAAACTAAAGGTCGACCGAATCGAAATAGCATCTGCTCGAGTNTCTTCTGGAGAAATGGAGGGTGTTCAGAGGATCACATCATGGGCAGAGGAAAAAGGGTATCTGGAGCAGATCGAGGTTTTGGGTTTTGTTGATCATACCCTCAGTGTTGATTGGATCCTCGAGGCAGGAGGTCGGGTCATGAACTTGCTGACCAAAGGCAGTGAAAATCACTGNACCAACCAACTCCGGAAAACCCTGGATGAACACCTCAGGGAAATCCGAAAAACCNTGGCTTATGCCCGCCAAAGGAACGTTCGGGTCAATGTCTATCTTGAGGACTGGTCTAACGGATATCGTGACAAGCCTGAATATGTCTATGAGATGCTTCAAGGACTGAAGGATGAAGGAATCGAAAGGATCATGCTTCCAGACACCCTGGGAGTCATGTCTCCGGATCAGGTCTTCGATAGCATGACTGACATGCAGAATCGCTATCCCTGGGCCTCCTTCGATTTTCATCCACACAATGACTATGGACTTGGTGTTGCAAATGCAATGTACGCTGTTAAAGCAGGAATCCGCAGCATTCACTGCACCATGAACTGTCTTGGCGAGAGGGCCGGAAATGCTTCCCTGGCTGAAGTGGCGGTGGTGCTCAAAGACCAGCTTGATGCAGAACTTTCGATTGAAGAGGCCAACCTGACTCCTGTTGCTGAGATGGTGGAGAACTTTTCAGGTAAGCGACTTGCCAGGAATTCTCCGATTGTGGGGGAGGATGTTTTCACGCAGACGAGTGGAATCCATGCGGACGGGGATAAAAAAGGGGGTCTGTATCACAATCCTATTTTTCCGGAACGGTTTGGACGTAACCGTAGTTATGCACTTGGTAAAATGAGCGGGAAAGCCTCACTCAACAAAAACCTGGAACTGCTCGGGATTCAACTGATAGATGAAAATCTACAGAAGGTGCTTCGAAGGGTCGTAGAATTAGGTGATTCAAAGAAAACCATCACCTTGGCAGACCTGCCCTTCATCATTACCGACGTTTTGGAAACACATGAAGAGCAGAGAATTCAGCTTTTGAATTGTTCTATTTCAAGCGGTTTAAACCTCAACTCTGTGGCCAGCATCCGGATNTTGTTCGATAAACGGGAGCATAACGAAAGTGGAAGTGGAAACGGGGGTTATGATGCTTTCATGAGTGCGATNAAAAAAATTCTCAAAAAACATCATCTTCAATGCCCTGAACTTCTGGACTACCAGATTCGCATTCCNCGAGGTGGGCAGACGGATGCTCTGACAGAATCGATCATTACCTGGAACATGAACAACAAAAGGGTTCAAACCGTGGGCATTGATCCGGATCAAGTCATGGCTGCGGTGAATGCAACATTAAAAATGTTGAACCTCCATCTAATGCAGCTTGATCATATCAGTGACTCGGCTGCAGTGGTAACTGCTGCCTGAAGATTTATTCTTCCGAGATCTACTCGTGCATACCCGTTCCATGCCCAAAAATCCACTCCCTGCCATTTTTTCGGCCATTGACGGGTCATCCCTTGAAGGCATAGGGGAAGTGGTTCACTTTCCCTTGACGGCGGATCCTGCAGGATTTCATCATCTGTTGCTTGCTGAATGTGTATTGAGGCAGATCCCACAGTTGAAGCAGGTGGAGTTTATNCTTTCCAACGGACTTCATCCNGATCCCACCAAAAGGAAACGAATCCCTGATGGTGAAATACGACTTTCCCTTTTAAGACAGGCTCTTGTCAGTTTTGCAGATCCAAGGCTCAGTTATCCCGCTCGCCTTGCACTGGATGATAAAAGCCCTTTGTTGTTGAAGGAAGAGACCTGGGAAATCTCAACCGCAGAATTTCGCTGGGAAAGACCGTTCCGCCTAGCGGAACACGTTATGAGGCTGAGGAATGCCAGAGATTTAGAACCCCATCCCAATCCAGGAGNCGACCCCCCAAAAAACATTGATGCTGGTCATCGGATTTCGATGCTGGTCGGGACTGATTTGCTGATCCGTATGTTGGATGAAAATATCTTCTCCAATGATGATCTGAAGACCATCTCAGAAGGTTCCCAGTTGCTGGTGGTGCCACGGGGAAATAAAAATCTTCCTGAACTCCTCAAAGAATTGCAAGAACGTCGAGGAATCATCCTTCAGGTAGGAGTCCTTGATCCGGGTTGGCTTCCACAACCCCTGAGGGTTCTTCTCAATCTTTCGTCTACCGTCATCCGTCGTTCTGTGCAGGCCGGTCAGTCCCTGCTCGGATTCATGCCGGAATCCGCATCAGACATGATCCACAAACGAAAACTATATCAGGATGATTTCCAAGAAGTGACTGAAAAAGGTTGGCTTGGGCATTGTCAAAAACTGGAAATGGAACTTGAAACCTGCGCCAAGAAATTACTGACAGTGTTGGACAACCTCCACAATCAGGGGGAAAGACATACCATCAGTTTCATTGAATCTGGAACAGGAGGCAGGATTGCTGCGGCATTCACTGCTGTGCCTGGTGTCTCCAGACATTTAAAACAGGTGCTTGTACCCTACAGCCGGGAATCCCAACTTGATTTTCTAGGGGAAGCTGGAAAACATCATTCCAGTGTAAGTCATGAACGCGCACAAGCGCTTGCAAAAAAATTCCAAGTGCATACCGGTTCTGATTGGGTTTTGGCTGAAACAGGCATGGCAGGGCCCCTTTCTCCGGATCGAAAAAGTCGTAAGAATGGATTGTCCTATGTCGCCCTGGCTAAAAAAAATCCAGGCCATGAAGGAACCACCGTTCAAACGACTAAAATCGAAGCCAATCCTTTTTTCAGTAAAAAGGAACACCAACTCCAATTTTCTGTAGAAGCTTTGAATTGGATCTTATTACAGTTGGATCCTGGTTCCTCTTCATGAATGAAAAAACCTTTGATTAGGCCTTCATGAGTTGGTTCAGGCAAAGTTGTTTCAATTTTATGTTTTTATGAGGTTTGAATATTGCAGAATATACTTTAAAGGCATATTATCCACTTAACTCCAGATTACACCTATGATTACGCTCAATAAATTGTTTCGATATCTTGAATTAACTAATGCTTTCAAAATGATGCGTAACATCTTCTTTATTCTTTTAGTGGTTGCTTTTTTTGGTTGTACTCCACCGACTCCACCGACTCCACCGACTCCACCGACTCCACCGACTCCACCAGAANATCTGATTGAAGTTGGGGATCTTGAGGAAATCCCAGAGTTGAGTGAAGAGGAACAAGAGGAGGATCGGGACTGGATTGCGGATTATGATCTACGAAAGAAGCAACTCCAGGATCTGGGGCTTGAAGATTCAAAACAAAAAATAGTTGTTATTGAGCAAAAAAAGAAAATAATTGAGAGTAAATCTGCATTGAAAGAAGANGTTGATACCATTCTCAAAGCCCGTGCAGAGAAAAAAGCCCTAGAGATTTTTAATGAAAAAATTGCAGGAAAAATTAAGAAGGATTCCAAGATTTCATCTGAAGAAATTAAAGAATTGATCGTGAAGGCGTCCAAGGGAGAATTGGAGGTTGAGGAGTTGAAAAAAATCCTGATAGAAAAGCTTGGGATTTCTGATGAAGAAGTTGAAGCAATGATTTCAGAAGCAACATCCAAAGGAAAAGATGTAAAAAAGGTGCTTTTGAAAAAAATCTTGGAAGAAACCACGACACTTTCAAAAGATGAGCTAAACAAAGTCATTCAAAAAGTTGAGAAGGTTGCCACCGAAACCAATGAGCTGCTCACGAAGATTGGGAATGCTACAACGGCTAAGGAAATCAGGAAAATACTTGAGGAAGCAG
This sequence comes from Deltaproteobacteria bacterium, assembly GCA_002683785.1. Classification (GTDB taxonomy): domain Bacteria; phylum SAR324; class SAR324; order SAR324; family NAC60-12; genus UBA1014. Next base: position 4,043 of record NYUB01000006.1, on the reverse strand, counting down.
GGNATATCAGTGAGGAGGAGATTAAATCCATCGTTGAGAAAAATGAAAAGGTTCTTGCAGAAGAAAAATCGTTTCTGCGTGAGACCATGGCCAAACTCTATGCACGTCTTCAACGGGACCGCAGGTTGAATATAGAAGAAGCTTTTTGTGCAAACATCGAAGGGTTGCTGGATCACCTGCTGATCGAACCAACTTATTTCGAAACCAATAAATACGATATTGATGCNTATGTGAATGCGATGAACCGTAGCTATCAATTGATGGAACTGATCCTGAATGACTATCAGGACATCATGCTTCAATTGGAGGGCAATGCCGACCTACGCGGTACCAATGACTATAATAAGGCTCTTGCTGAAAGGCGCTGGAGAACNCCAAGTCGTNTTCTAGTAACACTTTACACGGTACAGGCNGATATTCCTGTNACNGGAGTCAGCCGTGGAGAAGAATGTCAGCTGGAGCGTTTGAAAGATGAATCAGAGAGTGCTTGGTGGACAAGAAACCGAAGAACNGATTACATGTTCAAGTTGCGCTAGAAAATGTATTNTNNGACTCAGTANCAAGAACGATAAAAGGGTTTTNAATCAAAATTTCTTGAGCTAANNAGAAATTTCAAGCATTATTTATGGGTTAGAATTGACATTGACCAAANANATGGNTCATCACATGATCCGNNNGGCTGCANTCTCTTATCCTGAAAATCCTCTCAAGGACAGGACCCCTAAACTCAAAAGAGTCCCATGAAAAATATTCTCCAACTTGTCGTGATTCTTGGTTTGGCATTCATCCTCACCGGCTGTCCGCCTAAAGAAACTGCTCCTCCTTCAGCTGAAGAAACTGCTCCTCCTTCAGCTGAAGATAAAAAAGCTTCGATGACANTGGATGATCTGGATGAGGATGAAAAACTNTCCGATGCTCAAAGACTTGAGGATGAAAAGGCAAAAAAAGCTGCTGAACAAAGAAAAAAACTGATCAAGGAACTGGCCGTTAAAGATCTAGCTGAGAAGAAGGAACTGCTGGTCAAAAAAGAGAAGGTCGAGGAGGCCAAAGCAGAACTGAAAGAGGAGATATCTAAAGTTCTTAAGAAAAGGGCTGAGAAGAAAGCGAAACGTCTCTTCAAGGAAAAAGTGGCCGGCAAAATCAAAAAAGATTCAAAGCTCAGTGCCGATGAAATTGAAGAACTGATTGTTAAAGCGGCAACAGGAGAACTGACTGTAAAAGAACTGAAAGAGGTACTAATCAAAAAATTGGGAGTGAGTAAAGAGGAAGTCGAAAAAATAATCAAGGAAGCTANAGCTGAAGGTAAGAAACTCGGGTTGGATGAGGAAGAAGTCAAACAACTAATTAAGGAAAAGCTTTTGGCAAAAGTCCTGGAGGAAACCACGACTCTCACCAAAGAGGAAATTGCTGAAGTGGTGAAAGAAACCAGTAAAATTGTCAAGGAGACCAAAGAACTTGCGAAGAAACTTGCAGCCGCCACATCAGCCGAAGAAGTTCGCAAGATCCTTGAAGAAGCAGGAGATGTGAGTGAAGAGGATATCGCATCAATCGCAAAGAAAGTCGAAGAGGTNGTTGCTCAGGAAAAGAATTTCCTCAGTGAGACCCTAGCCAAGCTCTATGCTCGTCTGCAACGAGACCGGAGGCTGGAAATCGAAGATGCATTTTGCAGGGATATCGAGGGAATTCTCGATCATCTCCTGATTTCTCCCAGCTATTTCGATACTGACCGCTCGAACATAGACGGGTACGTGGATGAAATTAATAGAAATCACGAGCTTCTGATACCTATTCTTGTGGATTACCAGGATATAACGATCCAACTTGAGGGCAATACCGACATCCGTGCTTCCAACGACTACAACAAAGCCTTGGGAGAACGGCGCTGGAAAACTCCGATCAAATTGCTGACCACCCTTTACACCCTTCAAGGCGACATTCCAGTNTTAGGAGTGAGCCGAGGTGAAGAATGTCAGATGGAACGGACTTCTGGCGAATCTCAGGAAGACTGGTGGACCCGCAATCGGCGAACTGATTACATGTTTAAACTTCAATAAATTCAATGACATTTGATGATTTTGTAAATGCGATATTGCATGGTGGTGCAATAACCCTCAGCATTTTTTGTTTGCTACTCATTTTATCGGTATGCACTTGGGGGATTATCATCAGCAAAATCCTCCAGCTGAAAATGGAGGACAAAAAAAATGCAGCCTTTGTTAAGTCCTTTAATTCTGCGGAAGACCTGATTGAATTCAGTGAAATTAACAAACGCAGGGGTATGGTGGACTATGACCTCGGGATTGTTTTTGAAGAGGTCGTCAATGTTCAACGAAAATTCGAAAAAGACTATCCCGAACTGAATTTTGCGGATTCGCAAATGAAGGTTTTGAAGGATGATTTCGATAGCATGATCAATCATACTGTTGGTCGTGTTGGGAACCAGATGGCAGAGCGCCGTGAGACATTGCTTTCGGTACTTGCAACCACTTCCAACATTGCACCTTTCCTGGGCGTGCTAGGCACAGTGGTCGGGATCATCAATGCATTTACGGCCATTGGGAACATGGGTTCTGCAGACCTATCTGTTGTGGCACCAGCCATATCTGAAGCCCTGGTTGCTACAGCTCTTGGAATCTTTGTCGCCATACCCTCTTCTGCTGCATTCAATATGATTAGCTACTGGACCCAGATTTTGGGGCAGAAGTTTGATCGTTTTACCATGATCCTCTTAAACCGGATGCAGCTGGAACTCATCAGCCGCTACAAAAAAACTGAGGAATTCGGAAAATTCTGAATCCATTCATTCTGATTCGAATTTTGAATTCAAACTTGAGGTGGTTACGGTTTAGCTCGTCATAAAACAGGCTTAATCGTGTTTTGTTGAGAGTTCGTGATCAATCAATCCAACCAATGAAACAGAACTCAATTCAGGAAAGATAATATGGGTGTCGTAGGTTCTGCCTCAGGCGGCAGAGGCAAAAGAAAGCTCGTTTCTGAAATCAACATTACACCCTTGGTTGATACGTTGCTGGTGCTATTGATCATTTTCATGGTCACAGCACCGGCAATGACCAGGACCATCGGCATTGATTTACCAAGTGCAGATGGGGCCAGGGCAGAAAAGCTTCCGGTCAGTGTAGAAAAGGAATTTCTGGTCGTCGGGATTGCCCTCAATGATCAAATTATCTTCAAGGAAAAGACGTATTCGCAGGCGGACTTCACGAACCAGTTTCCGTCCCTTGTTGCAGACATGGATCTCGAAAAAGTGTTCATCCAGGCCGATCAGAAAGTGTCCTATGACCGGCTTGTCGAAATGATGGTGTTTTTGCAGAATCAGGGTCATGAAAAAATAGGATTGGTTTTTGAGGATCAATAGTTTTGCAAGAGAAAAAAAAATTTCGGAAAAAATACTATTCCTATTTCTTAAAATCAGGTCTGATCATTTCGTGTACGATCCACCTGTTGATGGTGGGGAGTTTGTTCGGAATGAATGCTCTTTTTTTCGACAAGCAAGAGGAAGAGGAATCGAATGAGTTCGAGATGCTTGAACAGCAGTCGATCGAGATTAACGCGCTGTCTGCAGAGGAGGTACGGGCTCTCATTGCTGCTCTTGAAAGAAAAGAAGCCGGGTCCGGCGTTGGAGAGACACAATCAGATGGAGGTGGGGGAAAATCCGCAGGTGTTGAAGAACAGGTACCTCTTTCTAAAAAAGACCAGAATGATGAAACAGCTGCCATCCTGCCTCCAGAAACGGAACAGACCCAGGCAAATGATCTGCCTCAGCAATTGGAAGAGCCTTTATCCACAGTGGCAGAAACTTCGGTTGAGGAAACCGAACCTGAAAACGAAAGCATTGAAGAACCAATTGCAGAACCCGAACCAACTCCTGAACTCAAGCCTGAACCTGAACCGTTAGTGGAAGCCGCACCTGAGCCCGAACCTGTCCAGGAATCCCCAAAGGTGGTTGAAGAAGAACCTATTGCAGAACCCGAACCAACTCCTGAACCCAAGCCTGAACCCAAGCCTGAACCCAAACCTGAACC
>NYUB01000005.1 GCA_002683785.1 Deltaproteobacteria bacterium | reverse complement strand
GCCTCTTCTTCGTCCGATCGAACTTGCTGATGTATTTCAGCTCGAGTCAGAAGGTGGATTGCTTGAGGGTGAGGGGCGCATTGATGTCTTCAACTGTTTGCGTAGAGAAGATGAGATGAGTTTTGCAGGTGGAGTTTTTGTTATTGTAGAATGTGATGATGCGGAAACTTGGTCCCTGCTGCAGGAAAAAGGTCATGTCGTCGCCCGTAACGGTCGAACCGCCATGCTCTACAATCCGCAGCATCTGCTGGGTGTAGAATCGACCATTTCCATCTTATGTGCAGAGTTGTTGGCACTTCCAACCGGGGGTCTAAATCCAAAACCGATGTTGGATCTGGTCGCTCGTACAAATCGTGATTTTGTAAAGGGTGAGTTCCTCACCATCACCGATCCTCATCATCACGAAGTTTTGGGACTTCAGCCAGAACTGGTCAGCGCCGTTCCAATAGGTGGATGCATGCCTTGTCCTTATTATCTGGCCACTGGAAGGAGCCTTAACCAGGACGTTCCCAAAGGAACACTAATTCAGGGAGAGATGCTGGATCCTGTGCCTGCAGGCACCCTTCACGAATTACGTGTTCAGCAGGACCGGTTTTTCAAGATCACTCAAACTCAATGAAAAAAAGCTAATGTATGGTATTTGGAATAGTGATCTGAATTGCTAAAAAAAGAGCCTGGGACATTTGACATTCTCTTGGACCACAGGAACTTCCAGGGACCCCATATTCGAACATAAATTCATAGATTCTAATTTCACCACCATATCAAGCACACACTCGAATGAATGCCCAGTTCTTAGAGTTGGATCAATTAGTTTGCACGATTTGGTTGGTTTCAGGAGAACAGGCGTTCCAGGGTGCATCGTCATGCACCGCAAGGATATATGGGTCTCGGCTGACAGAAAATTCACTGTTCATCATTAAGCCCTGTCAGAACCAAATCAGCATCGATTCATGTCAAGTGAGGGTCAAAAGTTGAAACTGGTCAAACAAGCTACAAAAAGATTTTTTGCCTGTTTTGAGAAAAATCAGGTTCATGTAACTCAATGGATAGAATTTCCCTAAGAAAAATAGCTAGCTGACTGGAATGCATTTGTTAATCTAGTAATTGTAAAACCCTGCAAACAAGCTCATCATGCTTCTTTGAAAGAAAACGCAAAGACCTAAAAGATGACGACTGAAAAAATCAATACACTCATCGTTGGTGGAGGGCAGGCAGGACTGGCAATGAGCGAGCATCTTGACAATCATGCCATTCCGCATCTGGTTCTGGAGCGTGGTCGCATCGCCGAACGTTGGAGGACGGCTCGATGGGACAGCCTGGTTGCCAATGGTCCTGCATGGCATGACCGATTACCTTCCATGAAATTTACTGACGTCAAAGATGATGATTTTGCTTCAAAAGACTGTGTTGCAGCGTATTTCGAGGCCTACGCAAAAAAGATCAATGTTCCTCTTCGTTGCGGGGTCGAAGTCACTTTGGTGGTGCGTAAACCAGACGGCCAGGGCTTTCAGGTTGAAACAACCAATGGCCCGATCGAGGCTGAAAATATCGTTGCCGCCACGGGGCCATTCCAACGCCCGATCATCCCTACGGTGGTACCAGGAACAGAAGGAATCACTCAAATGCATTCCTGTGATTACCGCAATCCGGATCAACTGGCCGATGGGGATGTGCTTGTCGTAGGAGCTGGTTCTTCCGGGACACAGATTGCCGACGAATTAATGCGTTCAGGCCGTAACGTGTATCTTTCCATCGGACCCCATAACCGACCCCCCCGGAGCTATCGTGGAAAAGATTATTGTTGGTGGCTTGGTGTGCTAGGGAAATGGTCGGAAAAAACTCCGCCGACTGGCAAAGAGCATGTCACCATTGCGGTAAGTGGTGCCTATGGTGGGTTTACCATCGATTTTCGACGTTTTGCTGAAAGGGGCATGAATTTACTGGGCATGACGAAAGATTATGTAGATGGCATCCTCACATTTGCCCCTGACCTTGCTGATAATATCATGGAAGGTGATGCCGATTATCTCTCTGTTCTGAATGAAGCCGATGAGTACATCGAAAAAAACGGTCTGGATTTTCCCGATGAACCGGGAGCAAGAATTATTGGGCCTGACCCTGATTGCATCATCAATCCAGTTCTTGAACTGAATCTCGTCAAATCAGGGATCAGCACCATAATCTGGGCTACAGGCTTTATTCAGGAATTCGACTGGCTCAAAGTCGATGCCTTTGACGGCCAAGGCCGCCCCGATCACAGGAACGGTATTTCGACTGAAGCCGGTGTCTATTTCCTTGGCTTGCCCTGGCTGTCCAAGCGCGGGTCTTCCTTTATTTTTGGTGTTTGGGAGGACGCAAAATTTCTTGCGGAACACATAGCCAACAGATCGGCATTGGATGTTGCCTGACAATGGTATTGAGATGCAGAAATTGGATGCTCCTGGTCAATCATCTCTCAACCGAAACTATGGCCTCACGACCAGATATTTGGGCTCCAGTAAAAAAATGAGTCTTTAGATAATAAGTTCAGGTCCTGGCATTAAGTAACGACCCATGACCAGCTTCAAGTATTGACCAAAAAATGGAGACTGGACAAATAACAAAGTATTTAAAGTGGGAAACTTTGGTACATCTAACTCAAGAACACTTCATCACCATTTATGTCCTGGTTCAATATCCTTAGAATAATTAACATTAAAATTTTGGTGGGATGGCAAAAAGTGAAATAAAAAGAGCCGATAGGGAAAAAACAACAAAAATTATTAATGATCTATAATAATCTCCTGAAAAATCGCGCAATACTCCAGACATCAGTGGTCCAGAAGCCTGCGCAGTTACTTGAAAAAATAAAGCAACCCCTCGTATTGCTCCAAAACTCGCTCTTCCAAAAAAATCTGCCCAGGCAATTGGGAGTATGGTTAATATTCCTCCAATTCCAGTCCCAAAAAAAGCTGCTGCTAGATAACCTTGCCATGGTACTGAGATAAAAATCATTATGGTTGAGCTAAATGCTAAACAGAGAGCAGCTGAAAAAAGAGAGAATCGGATGGTGATCTTTCTTACTATTAAACCAAAAACCATTCCTGATAGTGCAGAAAACAGAGAGAATGTTGCAACGATTGTTGCAGTGATATAAGGCTCGATTCCACGTTCAATCAAATGAGGTGCCTGGTGAAGAGAGATGCCGGCCTGTACGGGAAAAACAAAAATAGTGTAAACGGAAAGCACCCAGAATGCTTTTGTTTTCAGTGCTTCATTTCTCGTAAACACGGGTTCAGGGATTTTGTTGTTTTTTAGGTTAGTATTATTTTCATCATTTCCATTTAGTGATTGATGATCACCATCCGGCAGCAAATCCAGATCTTCAGGTTTTCTGACCATAAGTAAAAAGTTTGGTAAAAAACCAATGAACAAAACAGTTGTTCCAATGATTACCCATCCGAATCGCCATCCATCATATTGAATACAAGCTTGAGCGATGAGAGGCATTGCCATAAGACCCGTCATTTGTATGAAAGTTGTAACGGAAGTTGCGAATCCACGAAGTTTAATAAACCAATTATTTACGGCACCATATATTCCAAGATCAAAAGGACCAGCAAAGTTCATTCGTGCTATACAAAAAAGTGTAAAAAAGAAAAACAACGATTGAGTTAAAGAAATAAGCATTACTGTAAATCCTGTAATTATAATGCTAATGCACAAAATGGTTCTGGAACCATATTTATCAAGCAAAAGACCCAGAAATGGTGAAGAAACAGCAGCTAGAATACCTCCAAATGATACTGCTGAAGAAACAGCAGTGAAAGACCAACCAAATTCTGATGCCATCGGAGAAATAAAAATTGAAAGAGTCGCTACAGCAGGACCTTGTCTTGCAAAACCAGCACAGCAAACACAAAAAAGGATTATCCATCCATAATAGAAAGGCAGCTTAGGATTTAACCAGTTTGGTATAAAATGAAATTTCATTTAACTCAGAGATACAATAAATGGAGCTAGCCGATCAAACATCAGGCGGATTCCAATGTGGAATCGATTCATGACAAAGGTGCCATTGGAAGAATCCAAATGTTCATGGAAAAACTTGAGCAACACGAGTGATAGCAATTTTTTTCAAAGGACATAAGGTCCTTCTTATCCATTCCTGCAATTTCGCTTCTTGATGAAAGAACTGACGAAGGCCTCAGAACAACTAGGTGCCGTCTTCCATACGAAAAGTAGTTAGTCCTGCTTCTATCACAAAATCAAGTGAACCCCTGTTTCCAGTAGAGACATTGGAATCAGGTTGGCAAATCAGTTCTGAAGAACTGATTAAAACTTTTTACGCATCTGGATCAATGAAAGTTTAGGCCATAAAGTGGAGGCTGGACAGTTAGTTTCACCTGGGTTAAAAATTCATGAATTAAGAATTTTAAGAATTCATCAAAAGTTTAATCATTTTAGAAAAGGTGATGGTCAAGTGGGGTGCTGAAGATCAGCAGAGGAGGCCTAAAAATCTAGTCCCGCAGGAGTTGCTCCAGAGGTTGCAACCGCGACGGAACGACATCGGGTTGGTGTACTTTAGCGCACACCTGATGACGTTGTTGGCTACCGGAGCCTTGGTGTATCAGGCCCAAGGCACAGGATGGTGGTATTTGGCGATCTTTCTCCACGGGGTGGTGATTGTACATCTCTTCGCGCCATTTCACGAGGCCACTCACAAGACCGCCTTCGCCTCTCAAAAACTGAACACCTTAATTGCAGGATTCTCCGGACTGATGATTATCATTCCTCCGCAGTACTTTACGATGGAGCATGCGGCGCACCACACCTACACACAACATCCTGAAAAAGACCCGGAAAGCATCCCCATGTCCGGTTATTTTTGGGGTTATTTGTATTATGCGTCAGCAATCCCGTACTTTCAGGGGGTGATAAAGAACCTTAGCCGTCTCCCACTTGGGAAGTTCTCGTCCAGTGAACTGGCATTCATTCCAGAGCGCCACCGCGAAACCGTAGTGAGGGAAACACGTTTCATGGTCGTCTTCTACTTTGGACTTCTGGTCTTCAGCGTGACACTACAGACTTGGGAGGTGTTTTGGTATTGGCTGATGCCAAGAATTGTTGCAGAACCACTGATGCGCCTCATCCGAATTTCAGAACATGCGAGTTGCGAATGGGTTGCGGACTTTCGCAAGAACACCCGAACCACGATCACTCTAAACCCCGTGCGCTGGCTGGCGTGGAACATGCCTTTTCATGCTGAACACCATGCAGTTCCAAATCTACCATTCCACGCACTACCAGCCTTGCACCTGGAATTGGCGCCTCATTTGGAGCATGTGGATCAGGGCTATTTAGCTTCGCACGGTAATTTATTACGGAAATTGCTGCACAAACAATTCACTCCCAAAACCGCAACCAGCACCTGAATGGATTTGCATGGCATCCGCAAAATCAAAGACCATCTACGTTGACGAAATTCCAGCCATCGTCTTCATCCCACTTCGTTCTAGAAGCTTGATGGCGTCCCAGGCGGGTGTCCTGGAAATCCATGAAGCCTCCGAACGGCTTAGCTTCTTCTCTATCCGAAACCACAGAATTCCAAAAGATAAACTCGATCGGACCTTTTGGATTCCTCCTACAACTACCTTCAGTAGGCTTCTGTAATGCCAAACCCTGTTCCAGAACTGATTGTGCGCAAAACGCGCTGGTGGAACTCCAGATGGTTTGACGTGTTGCAGTTGGTTCTTTTCATGGTCGGCTTGGTGTGGCTTACATTAAACGGGGCAAACCAGATGGGTTACAACTGGCAATGGTACCGTATTCCACAATATTTCTACGAAACCATTGATGGTGATTTCTATTTTGGCCCGCTGNTCGAAGGGCTGTTNGTCACTCTGGAAATAACCNCNTACAGCATTGTCATCACCTTGGTNGTNGGNCTNACCACNGCACTNCTNCGCATGTCCAATTCGCTTTCCGGACGACTGCTGGCANGGTTGTATCTGGAAATCGTCAGGAACACGCCATTGTTGGTACAGATGTTCGTTTTCTACTTTGTGCTGGGCCCCATCCTCAACCTCGACCGTTTCTGGGTGGGGGTTTTATGCATCTCATTGTTCGAAGGATCATTCGCATCCGAAATCATCCGGGCAGGAATTCTCAGTGTCGCAAAGGGGCAGTGGGAAGCGAGTTACAGCGTGGGCCTCGCACAGACGGATACCTACCGCTATGTGGTGCTGCCACAGGCCGTGCCCCTGATGCTACCGCCATTGACGGGAGTGATCATCAACCTCATCAAGCATTCCGCGATTGTCAGCGTGATCGCCGTGTTTGACCTCACTACTCAAGCCCTCGATCTCATTGCAGAAACCTTCATGAGTTTCGAGATTTGGCTGACGGTCGCAGGGATTTATCTGGTGATGACAATCACCCTTTCCGTTTTGGTGAGCCTGTTGGAAGGATGGGTGCGCCAAAGGCGTTGACGTTTTTGGGAGGAGAGTCCGGCCAAGGGCTATCTTCCAATCATCCCAGGAGGCAATCCGGGGTTTTTCAGAGGGCTAGGGGGCGCATGGGGCGTTCCCTGATCAAGTCCTACCAATCTTAGGAGTTGGTTCTCCGGGAATGGTGGAAGTAATGTGATCATCTTCTAAAAGGAGACACTATGAGAATTGTAAAATCCACCATCGCTCTCGTTCTTGGAGCCACTCTGGCCTTTCTCACTTTTGGCGAGGTTTTTGCCGGTGAAGCGCAGAAGCAACTCACTTCAGAAAGTGTCATCGAGACCATCATGAAACGCGGTAAGCTCAAGGTGGGAATGTCCACTTTTGTTCCATGGGCTATGCGCAACAAAAAGGGCGAACTCATTGGTTTTGAAATTGATGTTGCCAAGAAGGTTGCCGAGGATATGGGAGTGAAAATCGAATTCGTTCCCACCGCATGGTCCGGGATCATTCCTGCCTTGATCGCGGGTAAATTCGACGTCATTATTGGCGGCATGAGTGTGACGCCCCAGCGTAACCTAACCATCAACTTCACAGCACCCTATGCGCACTCAGGAATGGGCATTGCTGCCAACAAGAAACTGGCGAGTGGCCTTGCATGGCCAGAAGGCTACAACAGCCGCAGTGTGACCTTCGCTTGCCGCCGCGGGGCGACCCCCTGTTCCCTTATCAAGGAACTCTGGCCCAAGGCCCGGCTTCGTCAATTTGATGATGATTCACTGTCCTTTCAGGAAGTGATCAATGGCAATGCCCACGCAACCGTGTCAAGCCATCCCAATCCTGCCCGGTGGGTCTACAACCATCCGGAAGTGCTTTTTATGCCTACAATCGAGAACCTCACCGAAGCCAACGAGTCCTTTGGAATCCGCAAAGGCGATCCGGACGGCCTTAACTTTTTCTCCAACTGGATCATGGTGCACACCAGTAACGGCTGGCTCAAGGAGCGTCACAACTTCTGGTTCAAAGGCATGGACTGGGCTGACCAGGTTGACCTGAAATGATGGTCTGATCGAGTACAGAGGGTGGGGTGATTGCGCATTCCTGCATCGGCCCTACCCTATCGCTACCGATATCGAAAAATTCCTGAATGATCCGTAACAAAGCCCCATATAACTCGTATTGGATAGACGCTATAGTGCTGATTGCTGTGGTGGGCCTGGTGGTTTACGTTGTTTACCGGGTGAACACTGTGTTGGTTTATAACTGGGACTGGTCGTTTATTCCCGGATACCTGTTCCGCTGGGATGAGGAACTCCAATCGTATGCTCCCAACCTGCTCATGAAGGGCTTGTTTACAACCATCCGGTTGGCCATTTGGAGCATTATCCTTGCCGCAATCCTTGGCTTTATCATGGGGGTGATGCGCACCAGCAGCCGACTGTTTCCCCGGATGCTGAGCCGACTCTATGTTGAACTGATCCGTAATATCCCTCCGGTGGTGTTTATCTTTGTCTTCTACTTCTTCATCAGTAGCCAAATCACGCCGCTTTTGGGTCTTGACGACATCTCGATTGATTCCTCTCCGTTGACCCTGAAGGTTCTAGATTTCCTGTTAGGCCCGCCGGAATTGCTTTCCAACGTGGTTGCAGGAATCATTTGTCTGGCACTGTTCGAGGGGGCTTATGTCACCGAAATCGTACGGGTCGGCATTCAATCAATTTCAAAGGGGCAGGTCGAGGCAGGCATGAGCATTGGTTTGTCCCGACTGTAACTCATGCGCTATGTCGTTCTGCCTCAGGCGGTCCAGCGGGTGGTCCCACCTCTGGCAAGTCAGTTCATCATCGTCATCAAGGATTCATCCATAGTCTCGCTGATCTCGATTCAGGAACTTACCTTCCTGACGATGGAAGTGGCTACCTCCACCCAGCGTGTGTTCGAGATTTGGGTGTTTGTCGCTGGCATGTACTTTGTGATTTCCTATGCCTGTGCCTTCGGGTTCAGCCGTTTAGAAAAACGCATGGCCCTTCACAAATCCTGAAGCAGCTTTCAACCCATGCCCGATACTGCCGTTTCAGCCGAAGCCATCATCCAAATCGAGGGAGTCAGCAAGTGGTTTGATGACTTTCAGGTGTTGCACTACATTGACCTGACGGTGAGGCAGGGAGAGCGGGTGGTGGTTTGTGGTCCGTCAGGCTCTGGGAAGTCCACCTTGATTCGCTGCCTTAATCGTCTGGAAGAGCACCAGTCTGGTAGAATCGTTGTTGACGGCATTGAGTTGGATTATGACACCAAACACATCCACACGGTCCGTTGCGAGGTGGGCATGGTTTTTCAACAGTTCAACCTCTTCCCCCATCTCACTGTGCTGGAAAACTGTATCCTGGGGCCAATGCGAGTTCGAAGCGTATCGAAGAAAGAGGCCGAGAGACGGGCAATGGAGTACTTGGAGCGTGTAAGGATACCGGAGCAGGCGCACAAACACCCCAGTGCGCTTTCAGGTGGCCAACAGCAGCGTGTTGCTATTGCTCGGTCGCTCTGCATGGAGCCGCGCATCATGCTTTTTGACGAGCCCACCTCCGCACTTGATCCTGAAATGATCAAGGAAGTGCTTGACGTGATGATCGACCTTGCAGAAACTGGAATGACCATGATTTGTGTGACCCACGAAATGGGCTTTGCCCGAACCGTGGCCCACCAAATGGTCTTCATGGACGAGGGACGCATTGTTGAAGCCGCCCCACCAGAGCAGTTTTTCTCAAACCCTGAAAATGAACGCACCAGATTATTCCTGAGCCAGATTCTTTCCCACTAAACACTACTAAATACGGATCATCATGACCCTTCCCACCAACGCACCCCTGCCCATCGGTTCTGGAGAGCGTCTTTCTGGAGACGTTCCCACCGATGGCATGCTCAATCAGGTCACTCCGCTGATCCCCTCCGAATTGCAGCATTTGCCAGAGTCCCATACTACAATGGACAAGCTGAGCCGTGAGGATTGGACCCAGCTGATGCAGTACCGCAAGCTTTACCATCAGGAGGAACAGGCTAAGCAAGCACTGGAGATGCTCGCGGTTCAAAAAGACTCTCCCAGCTATGGTTTTAGGATCAACAACTACCGACACAGTCTGCAGAGTGCCACGATGGTTTATCGAGACGGTGGGGATGATGAGGACGTAGTCGTGGCGCTGTTTCATGACATCGGCTTCGTCGTCTGCCCTGATAACCACGGAGAGTTCTCGGCGACGATGCTGGAGAATTACGTTTCAGAACAAAATTACTGGATGCTCCGAAACCACGCAGTATTTCTTAATTATCATGCACAGACGCACCCCACCGTGGACTGGAACTCCCGTGAGAAGCTCAGGGGGCATCCGCACTTTGAGTACACGGCCAACTGGGTCGCCCGATACGATCAGACTTCTATTCAGACACAGTACGACACCGCTCCTCTGGAGTTCTTCGAACCAATCGTACATCGTGTCTTCAACCGTCCCTCCAAGGGGAATCCAACACCATCTTGAGCCATGAGTTCCTGGATTGAAATGCTCCCGGTAGAAACCGCTACCGGGCCTCTGAAAGACGCATACGATTTTGCGAAAACACCGGCAGGCACCGTGGACAACGTGATGCGTGTCCACAGCCAGCGCCCCCACACCATGGTCGGGCACCTCACGCTCTATCGCAGCGTGCTGCACCATCCGGAAAACACCATGCCCCTATGGTTTCTTGAAGCCGTTGGAGTGTTCACCAGTTTGCTCAATGAGTGCGAGTACAGTTACACGCATCATTGTGCAAACATGCGCCGCTTGCTCAAAGACGACGAACGCTCCGATGCCATCGAAGCCTCCCTGCGTGGACAGACACCGGAAACAGCATTTTCAGGCAAGGAACTGGCCCTGATGCGCTACACCGGGAAACTGACCTCCTCCCCAGGAACGGTTCAAGCAGACGATGTGGAAGCCGCCAAAGCTGAAGGGGCCACAGACGGAGAAATCCTTGAGGTGAATCAGGTATGTGCATATTTCTGTTATTCGAACCGCCTCCTCAACGGTCTCGGAGTAACGCTCGCTGGAGACGCGGTGGGCTACTACTCCAAGTAAGCTCAATCCCTCAGCCCTAATGGATGATTATCAAAAGAGCACGATGCTTCCTGATGATATCCAGGAGACATTCGACCGGTTGATCGTCAATCGCAGGGGAGAGGATCCTCAGTCCTATATGAAGACTGAAGCCATTGTCGGCCATGTATCACCGCAACAGTGGTATCGATTGGATGCCGATTGCCTGACTCCGATTGAGGAGCCTGGAGGATTGAAGACCTCACCAGTTGAGCCGGAGACACCACCCCATGTGCGTTGCACGGGGAGTTGGAAGGCCGTTGAGACGGTTGAATCCCGGCAGGCAAACATTCTAGGAGGTTTGGGGACCTTGACCCTGAATGCATCCGAATTAAACATTCCTGAAGCAGCCCCAACTCCGGAATTTCTTGCCTTTTATGACGCAAGCCTCGTTAGGGTGGGTGATTTGCTGACCTTTGAGAGTGACCACAATCTTCCTGTGACCATCATTAATATTGGGCAAACCTATGTTGAGGATTATCTTCATGTTGAAGGCCAAGGAGGTGGATCATTCATTGAATACCATGATCGTCCGCATTTGCATATGCCCCTAGATCCCAAAGCCCATGGCCACCTGCTTTTAGGTCGTTCGGAAGGAGATGACTACCTGCTGTCTGCCTTTCCCATCCCTTTTGGGCATGCAATTTACACAAAGCCTTTTGCCTTACATGCCGACCCCTACCTTGTTGGTCGCTATTTGGTAATCTACTCAATTACTAAGAATTACTCCACCGTGGTTTTTCGCACCGAAGCAAAAGAGGTGATCAAGGTTCATATCACCTAGAAATGAAACCTAATGGGATAAGCCGCTAAGTTTTAGACGAGGCACTCTATACATGTAGGGTTGAGATACAGAAATCGATGGTTCCTGGTGGATAGGCCTCCCCTCCAAAAATACATGGGATTCCGAGGCGAAGATGTAGTTAGATGGTTGTTTTTTTGAAGTTGTATTTACCAATATTTACCGCATTTATATGACGGACACACGGCACATGAAATAAAGTTTTTTATCTATCTGATATCATTAATATAAAATAATTTAGAAAAGATTATCGTGTCCACGCTTTCCTCTTGACAAGATTCCATTAGTTGAGGGAAACTTGCATACATCATAATCCTGACTACAAGGTTTATTTTGAAAGCAAGACTAGGCTTA
>NYUB01000004.1 GCA_002683785.1 Deltaproteobacteria bacterium | reverse complement strand
ACGCTTGCCGCAGAAAAAATGAAGCGAAGGAACCCCCAGCAGAGGCCAGATCAACACAGAGAACAAAACCTGCCGGATAGGATACCCCCGGTTCTTCACCAGCCCGAAGCAATGGGTTTTCGAAAAAAAGGACAAATACTGCGTGGCAAGATCCAGTTCATTGTCAATGAGCCTATCTGCCCCGGAAATGTTGTCCATCAGTGGCGTGCTACTGACTTTGCATGGTTGTTTTTTCATTTTGGCCCGGTGATTGGTGTAGGAATCGTAGCATTGAATCACTACCGATTACAATACCATCATTCGGGTATTTATTCAAATTATATCAGTATGTTATAGGGATTAATGGCTGAATCAATTAACCCCGAAATGTGTGTAATTTAACAACAACCTAGACCTACAGCTCTCCCTCATTTTCTAAAATTTTTATGTGACGGATGCGGGTTCGTGTTTCCGCCTTTTTACACCTTCATAAGTTTCCTGCTGTAAACTCAAACTGGACATCTGGTTTTCAAAGAAATAAACCTTGTGCCGGCACGTTCAATATTCAACCCAAGAGGATCAAATGCCTTCAGGAATCAACAAAATCGATTTTTCTTCCAGTGATGATATTAGAAAACCCGATAAGACGGTTGTGGAAACCGTCACCGTTGGTGCGGCAAAGGTCGCCCGATTGACCGTACAACCCGGTTGGGTTTGGAAAGAATGCATTGCAACTGTAGTCGGAACCGACAAATGCCAGGCGCATCATCTGGGAATCGTTCAGTCCGGGCAGTTGAAAGTTCAGCACGAAGATGGAAGTGAAGCAGTGCTCAATCCTGGAGATGTCTACGAGTGTCGACCGGGACACCAGGCAGAAGCCGTGGGTAATGTCCCCTGTGTGATGATCGAATTCAACAGCGAGGCGGCCGCCCAATACGCCAAAAATTAATCCTTCGGGGGGCTCCTGAGTCCCCACCTCCAGAGTCCTCTCTTTATTATAAATTTCCTTAGACTATTAAAAGTATTTATTGATTTTTCAACGGGACCTGATTTTTAACAAACAGGAATTGGTTTAGGCAGCAAGGCAGGATTCAGCCTGGAGGAGTTGTTCTTCGTGGCCGACGATTTCGACGCGGTCTTCGCCTTGGAGACGGGTATTGCCCCGCGGAAGGATGACCTCTTCCCCGCGCAGGATACGGACGAGGACACAGTTTTCAGGAAGGTTGAGGTCTTTGACCAGCATCCCCGAGGCCCCTTTTCCGGAAGGGATGACGACTTCCCGATGTTTGACGGGTATAGTTTCTGAAGATCCTTCGGGGACAATGTTATTTCCATTGAGGCGCTCACGCAATTGACTTTCCCTGGGGTGTTCGGCAAAGATCATCACCTGATCCTCAGCCTGCAGCACGGTATCCCCACGCACCACCCGTAGTTTGTTCCTGCGTCGGATGGAGACCAGAAGAGAATCTTCACCGAGTTCCAATTCCCGGACTTTCATGCCCACCAAGGGAGATTTTTTGGAAATCTGGACCTGCATCAATCCTGCCTGGTTCAGATGCCTCAGCGTTAGCATCTCCTCCTGATGCTGTTGGGAGGCCTTGCGTGTGATTACTTTGTTATAGGCACGGATGATGTCGATGCGTCTCAGTACGCCAAGCAGTTTGGGGTCCTTGTCACTTTTGATGACGGGCACGCATCCTCCGCCATGTTCTTCCAGATGCCGGAGTACCATCCAGAGCGGATCATTGGAAAGGACACTTGGGAGGTCGAGGATATCGGCAATATCACTGACCGTCTTTTCGTCAAGGCCTTCTTGAACTTGAAGTTGATCCATGGAGCGAATATTGACGATCCCGTTAAGCCTTTTCTGGGCATCGACCACGGGCAGGGCCTGATAATGGGTACGGGCGAATTCCTCCATCAGATGATCCAGAGGCATGTCCATGGTTACGGTTTCAGGATAACGGTTCATCGCTTCACCAGCAAAGATCCCTTGCATCAGGTCGATGTCATGTTGATCCTGCTGCAGTACCACCCCACGACGTTTCAGTTTGAGCGTGTAGATCGAATCCCTGCTGAAACCTCTGGAAATGAGGGTGCTGATTACCGAAGTAATCATTAACGGCATGATGATTTCGTATTGTCCGGTCATTTCAAAGAGGATGAAAACTGCCGTGATCGGTGCATGCGCCGCTCCGCTGAAAAAAGCAGCCATGCCCACTAGGGCATATGCTCCAGCGGGCGCGGTGAATCCAGGAAACAACGAATGCACCAGATGGCCGTAACCGCAGCCGAGCATTGCCCCCATGAAGAGTGAAGGTGCAAAGATGCCTCCGGATCCTCCGGATCCGAGAGTGAGTGTGGTGGAAAACAGTTTCAGGACTAATAATGCCAGTGCCATTTCGAGCATCATGTTGCCTGATAGAGCTTCTTCGATGGTGCTGTATCCTACTCCAAAGATGCGTGGGACACCGTCCAATTGAAAGGTGTAGATTCCAACCACTCCTAAAATGATTCCTCCCAATACAGGTTTCAGAGGTTCCGGAAACCTTAATCGGGCCCAGGCATCTTCTGAATAATAAAGAAGTCGATAGAAAATCACTCCTCCTGCTGCTGAAAGTAAACCAAGCAACGTGTAAAACAGAAGCTCCCAACCACTGATCAGACTGTAGTCCGGAACCAAAAATGCTCTTTGATCCCCTTCAAAATAATGGGCGATGACATCGGCCGTGACTGCAGAAATGACGACGGCACCGAAGTAGAGGCTACCGAACCTGCGCAGTAAGACCTCCAACGCGAAAATCGCCCCGGCGATGGGAGCATTGAAGGTGGCCGCAACCCCCCCTGCTGCACCGCAGGCGACAAGGGTCCGAATCCGTTCTTTGGGTAATTTCAGCACCTGCCCCACCACTGAACCTATGGCAGAACCAATCTGTGCGATAGGGCCTTCGCGGCCCACAGAACCACCTGTTCCGATGCAGACAGAAGAGGCCAGTGCCTTGATCAACACGACACGAGGGCGGATGATACCTCCTCGTAGTTCCAGGGCTTCCATCACTTCCGGAACGCCATGCCCTTTGGCTTCCCTGGCGTAATAATAAACCAGAGGCCCTACCACGAGTCCACCCAAAGCGGGCATGAGCAAAAGATGCAGAGGAAAATCCAAACCGAGAAAGGAAGGAACATCGCTGAAGGAAAATTGGTGGATACTCTCAATCAGCCTGCGGAAAATCACAGCTCCAAAACCTGCTCCGATACCGACCAGCAGCGCTGTTCCGAGTGTCAGAGCCGCATCGGTATCTAGCATGCGGTAATAGATCTTTTTCCGCAGTTTCCACATCCGTTGAATTTTGTGGAGCTGTCCGTTGCTAGTCATCATCCGTTTCTTTTGAAAAACTAAATTCTGCCTGGTGGTCTTTCGTTAGATTCCTCGGAACCATTTAGGGTATTAATATTGAAAAAGCCCTAATCCTGAACATTTTCTCGCTCCCGGTCAAGCCACTCACCAATAAAAAGTTGATGAACCGGAGCAAGTTTGTATCGTGGTTCAAGGATAAAATTTTCCAAAAAGGGTGAAACTTCCAGTATCAAATGCTCCCTCCAGTTCGATTCCGGAGTCATCTTTGCTTCATAATGCAATTCTCCGATACCCATTTGACGCTGGAAGCGGAAGCGTTCCATACGGTGTTTGGAGGAAATAAATACCGTCTCGATGGCTGATGCCCTGAAGTCAAAATTAATTCGAAAGCGTCCTCCTTTACCAGGACGGATCAGCTTGGCTTGAGGTACATAAAGGATTTGCTCTTCTTCGAATTGGACAAAACGCGAATAGTATTCAAGGACCATGATGAAGGAATCTTTTTCAAGTTCCTCACCACCTGAATTGAGCATCGTTCCTTCAATCTGACGAGTTGCCCAGCCTGCTTCAAATTCCACCGATTTATTAAAACAAGCACTCATGAGGCCTGTTAGCAGTGCACTGGTAAGGACGATCTTCCAGGTATTAGGAAAAATCAGGTACAAGGAACGGGCCATTGGGGGAATCAATCGAATTCATATTTGGAGTCAGTTCAGCTCTGATCATACAACACTTGTACCGTATGCGGCAGGCGGGTTTCACGCTGACCTTGACTCAAGCGTCAGCTTTGTTAAAATTTGAACCGGATTAAGGAGCTGTTTTCAGCCATTGCTGGAAACTGCCAACCCCGCCGAAGAACCCATCCTAACCATCATCTTTCTCTTACTGAAAACCCATGCTCAAAGCGGTGACCAAACTGTTCGGAAATGAAAACGAACGAACCCTTAAACGTTATCGCAAAATTGTTGTGCAGATCAATGCACTCGAGGGTGAGATGGAATCCCTGAAAGATGAGGATTTCCCTCAGCGGACGCAACAGTTCCGTAAACGCATAAAAGAGGGAGCGACAGAGGAAGATATGCTTCCGGAGGCTTTTGCGCTGGTCCGGGAAGCGGCCCGTAGAGTCATTGGTGAGAGGCATTACGATGTCCAACTCATGGGAGGAATGGCTTTGAATGAAGGGAATATTGCAGAAATGGCTACTGGTGAAGGAAAAACTCTTTCTTCCACTTGTCCGGTTTACCTCAACGCATTGGGAGGAAAAGGGGTGCATATTGTCACGCCCAATGATTATCTGGCCAAGCGCGACAGCCGCTGGATGGGGCAGATTTATGAATTCCTCGGTCTCAATGTGGGATTGATCCAACATGGAATCGATGATCGCCAACGGCGTGAGGCCTATCTCAAGGATATCACATACGGAACCAACAATGAATTTGGCTTCGACTATCTTCGAGACAACATGAAATTCGCTTTGGAAGATTACGTTCAACGTGAATTCAATTTTGCCGTTGTGGACGAAGTCGACAGTATTCTCATTGATGAAGCCCGTACCCCGCTGATCATCAGTGGCCCTACCGAAGACAACATTGAAAAATATTACCAGATCAATAAATTCGTCTACGGATTGAATCGGGAAATCCGTAAGGAAGAAGTCGGAAAGCTGCAAAAAGCAGAACAGCACGGGATCGCTGAAAATCTTGAGGAACTCGAAGACCATGACGTAGTCCGTGAGGGAGATTATGCCCTTGATGAAAAAGCACGGAGTATCACCCTCACCGATCAGGGTTCGGTGAAGATGGAGGAACGCCTCGGCGATATGATGGCCCAGGATACAAGTCTCTTTGACTATGAAAACATAGAAGTCCTCCATCACATCAACCAGGCCCTGAAAGCACATTATCTGTTCCGTAATGATGTGGATTATGTCGTCCAGGACAACCAAGTTGTGATTGTCGACGAATTTACCGGAAGACTGATGCCGGGACGGCGTTTCAGTGATGGGTTGCACCAGGCCCTGGAAGCCAAAGAAAACGTCACCATCGAAAGGGAAAATCAGACACTGGCAACGATCACCTTTCAGAATTACTTCAGGCTTTACAGCAAACTCTCAGGGATGACGGGTACCGCGGAGACGGAGAAAGAAGAATTCAAAAAAATCTATAACCTCGGGGTGGTGGTGGTACCAACCAACCGCCAGGTGATTCGCAAGGACTCATCCGATGTAATCTACAAGACCGTTAAAGCCAAGTACAAAGCAGTGGTCAATCACATCGAAAAACTACACCAGGATGGACAGCCTGTTCTCGTTGGAACGGTTTCAATCGAAGTTTCCGAAGCGATCAGCCGCATGTTGAGCTGCAAGAACATTCCTCATGAGGTACTCAACGCCAAGCATCATGAACGTGAGGCCGAGATCATCGCCAGTGCCGGGGAATACGGATCGGTGACCATCGCAACCAACATGGCAGGGCGGGGAACGGACATCAAACCTGCTTCCGATTCGATCGAGTCCGGCGGACTTTTTGTCATTGGAACGGGACGTCACGACAGCCGCAGGATCGACAACCAGCTCCGGGGACGTTCAGGTCGCCAAGGCGATCCTGGTGGTTCCCAGTTCTACCTGTCCCTGGAAGATGATTTACTCCGGATTTTCGGTGGTGAACGGATTTCCAAGCTGATGGAACGGATGAACATCGAGGAGGATGAACCGATCGAGCACGTTTTCATCACCAAGGCCATCAGCAACGCCCAGAAAAAGGTCGAGGGTTATCACTTTGACATTCGCAAACACGTTCTTGAATACGATGATGTGATGGAAAAACAGCGTTCCATCATCTACCAAAGAAGGCGTGAAATCCTGGGGGACGATGTGCGCAATCTGCTCCTGGAAATGTCTGAGGATGTCGTTGATCAGTTGATGGATCAGTATTGCCAGGAAAAGTACACTGACCAATGGGACCTTCAGGGGTTCAACAGGGCCTTTGAGGCAGTTTTTAGCCAACTGCCCGAAGAACAATGGAAAGTGGAAGGACTCAAGCCGGAAGAGTATCACGAGCAGTTTTACCAATGGGTGCGAAAGCTCTATCAGGACAAGGTGGACTACTTCCATCGCGTGGCCGATTTGAACTTTGTCCCGGAAACCGGAAATGCGGAAGATCGAAAAGAGATTCTTGATCGGATGTTGATGGACCTGGAACGACAAGTGTTGCTCAAGGTCAATGACAACCTTTGGAAGGACCACCTGCTTTCCATGGATCACTTGCGTGAAGGTATCGGGCTGGTTGGCTATGCCCAGAAAAAGCCTCTGGACGAATACCGAAAACAGGCGTTTGCTCTCTTTTCAGATTTGATGGATCGAATCAGCCATGAGGCGGTCAGTACCTTCTACAAGTTGACCTTGGCCAACCCGGTGGCGGAACCGATCCGTCCGGTCCAGGCTGAACAGCAGATGGAATTCATCCACGGGGAAGTTCCGGAAGCAGAAAAGAAACCCAAAAAACCCCAGCCTGTCCGCAGTCAGCATACGGCGGGACGCAACGATCCCTGCCCCTGCGGCAGCGGTAAAAAATTCAAAAAATGCCACGGACGTCAGCAACAGATTGCCTGACGCGAAACTTGGCTCAAAAGATCTTGTTGGGATCTTTCTTTCACGGAAGAGGGAATGCTGGAAGAAATATAAATTTTCTGCCTCAGTCTTCCGTTTTAATGGGCATTACGGAATCTTCTTCTTCGACATTTTGGATGTGCTTGAAACGCCCTTCAATGCTTGAGTAAAAGGTTTTGATCTCCTTGATATCCTTTTCATAATCCCCCGTGGGATAGAAAAGCGGGCCAAGTCCTCCGATTTTTCTTTTATAATCCAGGAATCCCAGTACGATCGGAACCTTTGCCCCATGAGCAATGTAATAAAAACCCGTCTTCCATTTGGTGACACTGGCACGTGTTCCTGAGGGAGGAACCATTAGGGAAAGTTCGGGGAAATGCTCAAAATATTCGATCGACTGATTGACAACCTGGCTTTTCTTTTCACGGTTGATCGGAATCCCTCCAAGCCATTTAAAAAATCCATGAAAGGGGGCTTTGAAGAGAGAGTCCTTCCCGAGCCAGTAGATCTTTATCTTGAAGTGAAAGGCGAAAAAAAGTGCTAAAGGAAGGTCCCAGTTGGAAGTGTGTGGTGCTGCAATGATCACACACTTCTTCACTTCTGGTTTCTTGCCTTCCGATTTCCAACCTGCAAAAAATAAAATCAGATTCGAGATTCCGCGAAAGAAATTCCTTAACACTGGAGTGTCGAAAAAAGTGTAGTTCAAGGAATCTTGAAGTCAGAGGATCAAAAGGCATACTATAGTGTTTTTGAAAGAGGGCGCATAGAATAAAGCAGAATAATTGAAGATTAGAAAAAACTTTATGTCCGCTTTTCAAGAAACTGGATTTTCAGGATCGAAATCCTACAAGGATGTTGGATCAAACTGCTCGGATGGATCTATGCATGCAACCGGTCTGGTGAGGCTTGAACCACCACCCGAATGAGGTAAATTGAAACAAGTTCATTTTAACTCCATGTCTTCGGTTTTAATTCAAGTCCGTGGGGATTGAAACACGCGATTGGGATCTCTATCCGACCTGACAGGAAATTATTGTCATAGTTTCCAAGAATGAAATTTTAAGCGACCAATCAAAGATCTTTTCAGGAAACGTTGGAAATGAACCTGATCGGAGATATTCATGGGAACTATCGGACCTTCAGGGCTCTGTTGAAGCAGATGCCGGATGAAGAACCGGTGTCGGTGGGTGACATGATCGACCGAGGTCCACGTTCGAAGGAGGTGCTGGAATTTTTCAAGGATCATGGAAAGGCCTTGCTGGGCAATCATGAACACATGTTGCTCGACCACATCCAATTGGGAGGGGTTTATGAACGAGAACTTTGGTTCATGAATGGTGGAAATGCCACCCTTGCTTCCTTGAATCAATGCAGTGAGGGATCATCCATGGACTCTCTGATCAACTTCCTGTCAAGCCTGCCTTTGTGGATCCATATGGAAGATCTGGTTGTGACCCATGCACCGATTCATCAAAGCTGGAAACTTGAAGATCTTCCTTCATCACACCCTTCCCAGAGAAGCGGGCTAGAACGAGGATTGCTGTGGAACCGAGAAGATCCCGTCCCGCGAAAGGGGATATTTCAGCTGTTCGGGCACAACGGCTGCCGTTACCGGTCCGTCCAATTTTTCAGTCAAGGTTTGCAGAAACAACCTGAAAAGGCGTTTGCCGCATGCATCGATACCAACCTCGGCAGGGTCCTGAGCGGGATGCATTGGCCTTCACGGAAGGTCTTTGTTCAGCAATATCTGGATTGAAAATAAAGTGCCTACAACTTTCCGTCATCATAACGGACGGGGCTATTGGGAGGGAAAAACAAAAAACGCGGGAGGGTCACTCCCGCGCAAAAAGGATCAGAGGTTGATCATCGCCTCATAGACTTTATGAGTCCAGGCGCCTTTTGGGGCTTTTGTAATTACAGCATCTCCAGATGATAGCAAAACATTGACGGAACGGTTGTAATCTGAGGGATCAAGGTAACCAATACCGTTGGGTTGGTCTGATGATGCAACAAGCTTGTTGATTTCACGCATCATCCGACGCTGATGCTTTTCGGTCTGAGCACCGGTGTCATCATTTTCCAGAACAATGTCCGCGGCTTTATCAGGATTTTCCCCCGCATATTCCCAGCCTTTCATGGAGGCTCTGAGGAAACGTGCGAGCTTGTTCACAAATTTTTCATCATTCAGGCGATTCTCCATGACATACAACCCATCTTCAAGAACAGCTACACCTTCTCCATCATATTTAAAAACCACGAGATCAGAAGGCGAGAGCCCAGCGTCAATAACCTGCCAGTATTCATTGTATGACATGGTTGAAACACAATGAGCCTGTTTCTGTAAAAGAGGATCAACATTCCATCCCTGCTTAATCAGGGTAACTCCGTTTGAACCCCCTGAAGCAGAAATGCCCAATTTGCTCAACCAGCTTAATAAAGGATATTCATTTCCTCCAAACCAAACTCCAATCGTTTTTCCTTTGAAATCAGAAGGGGAGCGTATGCCACTGTCTTTACGGCAAGTAAGCATCAGGCCTGCACGTTTGAAGGTTTGTGCGATATTGACCAATGGGACACCTTTTTCTCTTGTCGCAAGGGCTGAGCCTATCCATTCAATGATTATATCAGCACCACCTCCAGCAAGGACCTGAGGTGTTGCGATATCCGGACCTCCGGGTTTAATGGTTACGTCGAGGCCTTCGTCACTGTAAAACCCTTTTTCTTTAGCAACAAAATAACCTCCGAATTGAGCCTGGGTTACCCATTTCAATTGAAGTGTTAATTTATCTGCTGCCAGAGCAGACCATGAAAACATACCAAGTACCGCTAAAAATAAGATTTTTTTCATACATATACCCTAAATGAAGATTTACAAATCAACGGAAATTGTTAAGCAATAATTTTTCTACTCAACGGTTCCGCATAGAAGGATGCCATGCTGTCATGCTTCGTTCACACAGAGCAATCAAAGCAAAAAACAAGGAACCCGACATAGCTGCTACTGTGATGGTAGCCCATACGACGTCGACATTCATTCGTCCTACTTCGATGGATATTCTAAAACCCATTCCCACAATGGGTGTGCCGAAAAATTCTGCCACAATCGCTCCTATAAGCGCAAGTGTTGAGTTGATCTTCATGGCATTGAAGATAAAAGGGAGGGCATTTGGAAGACGAAGTAATAGGAGTGTCTGCCAGTAATTCGAAGCATATGAATACATTAGATCCCGTTCCATTTGACCACTGGCCGCTATACCGGTAAGGGTATTCACGAGCATCGGGAAAAAAGTCATGATCACCACAACAGCCGCTTTGGAGTGCCAGTCAAATCCAAACCACATCACCATGATGGGGGCTACTCCGACGATGGGCAGTGCAGAGACCAGATTGCCAATGGGAAGCAGCCCTTTCTGGAGAAAAGGAACTCGGTCTATGAAAATGGCTATAAGGAAACCACTCCCACAACCTATCAGATAACCAGAAAGAACAGCCTTAACAAAGGTCTGTTGAAAATCCGCCCAAAGAACACTTGTGGATTTTGCAAAAGCTAATGCAATTAAATGAGGGGATGGTAGAAGAATCTGCGGTACGTTAAAACCGACGGTGAGGATTTCCCAAAGATAGATCAGTGATGCACCAAAAAGAAAAGGAACTGTCAGATTGACTATATTATCAATGAAAGGCTTATGATCAGTATTGATTCTCGTCCAATTGCTCATGGATTCCCAAATCATGATTACTTGGGCAATTACATACAGCCAGAGTGCCCATGCAGGATTTTCGTGTGTGAGCTCAAATATTCTGACTAGCACTGAGGTGCATCCTGCAATGGTAACTATAGTGAGAATTAATGATGAACTGATATTGTTTTTGTCGAAAGGTTTGATAAGCAGCAACAACACTAGAACTGCTTGAGGTAAGGCTAGTATCAGGATGGTATTTGAAGAAAACATCCAGCTTCCAAAAATTCCCTGAACCAGGAAAAGAAACAGAAACACAGAATAACAATTCAAAAATGGATTCTTCTTTCTCCTCAAATTAACCCTTTTAAATGATTTTAATCATATAAGCCTTCCTCCCATTTTACTGATAGTCAGGCGTTCTAGCAGAGTCATCAGGTAAACAAGTAATCCTGCAACTAAAGAAGCTGTGATCAAAGCACTCCAGATCTGAATCGTTTGACCATAGTATGATCCAACCAGCAGTCTGGATCCTAATCCAGCGCGTGCTCCAGCAGGTAATTCTCCTACAATGGCACCGACCAAACTGATGGCGATGGACACTTTGAAACTTGTAAAGAGAAAGGTCGTGGATGCTGGCCAACGCAGCTTGAAAAACGTCTGTGAATTATTTGAATTATAGGTTCTCATCAGGTCCATGAGGATCGGATCCGGGGAACGCAGGCCCTTGACCATTCCAATGGTGACAGGGAAAAAACACAGATATGCAGAAATGATGGCTTTAGGTATAAGACCTGTCAGGCCAATTGAGCCCAAAACAACGATAATCATAGGAGCTATTGCAAGAATAGGTATAGTCTGAGAAGCTATGATCCATGGCATGACACTTCGATTCAGAGTAGGGATGTAGACAATTCCCACCGCCAGCAAGATTCCCAGCGATGCCCCTATGCCGAAACCTACAAGAGTCGATGAAATGGTGATCCAACCGTGATAAATGAGGCTTCTTTTTGAAGTCACTTTGCGTCCAATAATGGATTGATTCATGTCGGCCAGGATCTGATGAGGTGCCGGCAGGATCGGTCGTTTCATCGCCCAGGCATCCTGGCGTAGCTTTTCGAAATTCCATTCCGTTTTTTGACGTTCGTACTGGTCGATCAGCATTGGTGCATTCAGGTAAACAGCCCCTGCATACCAGATCAGTATGATCATACCCACCACCACTGTGACAGGAATCAACGACGAATCACGCAGCCTTTTCAGCATGGGTTCTTGAAGGGTTGAATTCGACTTGGTTCCTAAGCCGCATAAAAGGGTATTGTTCAATCATAACTATGCCCCGCCCGCAGTCCTTCTCGGATACGATGGGAAAGTTCGAGGAATTTCGAGGTTTCACGGATATCCAGAGTCCGGTCCGGAGGAAGGTCACTCTCGATGCATTCCATGATGCGTCCTGGTCTTGGAGACATGACCACGATCCGTGTAGAAAGATAAGCAGCTTCCGGAATCGAATGGGTGACGAAGACTACAGTTTTCCGGTTTTTCTCCCAGAGCCTGAGAAAATGCTCGTTCAATTGGTCCCTCACAATTTCATCAAGGGCACCGAAAGGTTCGTCCATCAGCAATAGTTCCGGATCAAAGGTCAAGGCCCTGGCAATCGAAACCCGCTGCTGCATCCCTCCAGAAAGCTGCCAGGGGAATTTTTTCTCAAAACCTTCGAGATTGACCATTTTCAGGCTTTCCTTGGCGCGGCGTGTTCGCTCTGCCGCATCAATACCCATGATTTCAAGAGGCAATTTGAGGTTGCCCTCTACGGTACGCCAAGGGAATAGTGCTGGTGCTTGGAAAACATAGCCGTAAGCTCGTTGTAAGCGAGCCTGTTCTGGACTGACTCCGTTGACGAGGATACTGCCGCCTGTAGGTTTTTCGAGATCCGCAATGACTCGGAGGAGGGTGGTTTTCCCGCATCCTGAAGGTCCGATGAAGCTGATGAAATCTCCCTGGCGGATTTCCAGGTTGATCTCGGAGAGTGCGTGAACAGGACCATCCCTGGTCTGGAAGACCAGATCCAAATTTTGGGTTTCAACGGTGTTTGCCTCCTGGGAGGTCGTGTTAGCACTCAAGTTGAAACCTGTCTTTTCATAGTTGAGTTGTTTCAGCTAAAAACTGCTTTGATAGCGGGCAACGTTATTAAATGTTAATTAGAACGACACAAGAACCGGATTCATTCCAGGGAAGCTCTGAGCTTGTTCAGTATAGAACCCTTTGGGCTTCCCTGAAAATTAAGGAAACTTTCAATCCAGTCGGGAACCACTGAGGGCGCGTTTGATGAACTGTCCACCTTTATCAATCTTCTGCTCATTGTTTTCGATGATCACCCGGCCTCGACTGAGCACGGTCTCGGTGAATCCCTGCACTTCAAAACCTTCATAGGCAGAATAGTCGACCCGCATATGGTGGGTACAAGGATTGTTGATGCTGATGGTTTCCTTGCGTTCAGGATCGAAGATGACGATGTCTGCATCCGTTCCAACGGCAATGGTTCCTTTTTTTGGAAAGAGCCCAAAGGCTTTGGCCGCAGCAGTGGAAGTTACCTCAACGAAGCGGTTAAGATCCATCCTGCCCTTGACTACACCTCCGTTGTAGATGAGGCTCATCCGATTCTCAACACCTGGTGCCCCGTTCGGGATCTTGGTGAAACTTTCCAGGCCAAGTTCCTTCTGTTCCTTAAAACAGAAAGGGCAGTGATCCGTGGCAATGGTTTCCAAATCACGGAATTTCAATCCCTGCCAGAGTTCGTCCTGATTCCACTTTTCACGAAGAGCTGGGGTCATCACCCATTTTGCACCTTCGAAGCCTTCTTTTTCGTAATAACTCTTGTCGAGAAACAGGTACTGGGGACACGTTTCTGCAATCACATCCACTCCGCGCATACGGGCCCTTTTAACTTCTTCGAGGGCATCGGAACAGGAAAGATGGACAATGTAGAGCGGTACCTTTGCCACTTCGGCAATCGCAATGGAACGATAGACTCCTTCCGCTTCCATGCGGGTTGGGCGGGTCAGTCCATGCCATTTAGGTTCGGTGTGGCCGTCGGCAACCGCTTCCTTGATGATTTCATCAATCACGATCCCGTTTTCCGCGTGCATGCAGATCCGTGTTCCGTTTTCTCCGGCTTGCCTGAAGGCACGGTAGAGGGTCCCATCATCCACATACAGCACTCCAGGGTAGGCCATGAAGAGTTTGTAGGAAGTAATTCCTTC
Organism: Deltaproteobacteria bacterium; assembly: GCA_002683785.1. Taxonomy (GTDB): domain Bacteria; phylum SAR324; class SAR324; order SAR324; family NAC60-12; genus UBA1014. The sequence goes on along the minus strand of NYUB01000004.1, from coordinate 36,512 downwards.
ATCCGCCAGTTTACGCATTTCTCCCAATCTGGAATCGGGCATGTCGGTAATGATCATGTGGAAAGCATAATCAATCAATGCTTTGCCCTCAGCTTTCTGATGCCAGGTGTCAAGCCCCTTCAAGGTCGACTCGCCTTTGGTCTGGATTGCGAAATCGATGATACAGGTGGTTCCTCCGAAGGCAGCGGCCCTTGGTCCGGATTCAAAATCATCGGCACTCATGGTTCCCCCAAACGGCATGTCGAAATGGGTGTGAGGATCGATTCCTCCCGGAATCACTAATCGGTTTGAGGCGTCGATGACCTTGTCGGCATCCATTTGCAGGCTATTCCCGATCTGTGAAATTTTTTCGTCTTCGATGAAAATATCGGCGTTATAATCATCGACTGCGGTGACGATTCGGCCATTCTTGATCAATGTGCTCATAATTTCTCCTTATCGAAGCGGTCCTGAAAAAACGGGTTTCAATAAAAAAACAGTTTATAGAAAACTCAGGTTATTGGCAAAATCAGGCTGTTTCTGTAACAGCCATCGGGTTATTCGGATGATTCGTCCAGTTTTGATATTCCTTTCCGGAATCAACTCGTTCCATGGTGATGCAGTTCTCCACTGGACAGACCAGCATGCACAGATTACAGCCTACACATTCCTGATCAATGACCTCGAAACTACGGCTGCCATCATGTTTCTTCATCTTGATTGCCTGATGAGAGGCATCTTCACAGGATATGAAACACAATCCACATTCAACACAAAGTTCCTGATTGATGCGGGCCTTAATGTTGTAGTTCAGATTGAGGTACTGCCAGTCTACCACATTTTTCTTCGCCAACCCTCGGAAGTCCTCAATGTTCTGGTATCCCTTTTCATCCATCCAGTAACTCAGTCCCTCGATCATGTCTTCCACGATTCTAAAACCATGATGCATGATTGCCGTGCATACCTGAACCCCCTCGGCTCCCATGGAAATAAATTCTGCAGCATCTTTCCAGTTGGAAATGCCTCCGATCGAGGAGATAGGAAGATCGAGGGTTTCCGGATCACGTGCGATTTCAGAAGTCATGTTCAAAGCGATGGGCTTGACCGCAGGACCACAATATCCTCCATGGGTTCCTTTACCCTCAATGCTTGGTTCTGGACTCATCGAGTCCAGATTGACTGAAACGATGGAACTGATCGTGTTGATCAGGGAAACCCCATCGGCTCCTCCGGTTTTTGCGGCACGTGCCGGGTAGCGGATATCGGTGATGTTAGGAGTCAGTTTGACGATGCAGGGAAGATTCGAATTTTCCTTGACCCAGCGGGTGACCATTTCCACGTATTCTGGAACCTGCCCGACTGAAGCGCCCATTCCGCGTTCCGACATCCCATGGGGGCAGCCGAAATTCAGTTCTACTCCGTCTGCGCCGGTACCTTCCACCTTCCTGAGGATGTATTCCCAGTCCTTTTGATTGCATGGAACCATCAGGGAAACCACCACTGCCCGGTCAGGCCATTCCTCTTTGATTTGTTTGATCTCGGCCAGATTGACATCAAGGGGACGGTCTGAGATCAGCTCATTGTTGTTGAGCCCCATCATTTTTTGACCGTTCAGTTCTACACTACCGTATCGGGAGGTGACATTGACGATCGGGGGGTCGATGCCCAGGGTTTTCCAGACGACTCCTCCCCAACCGGCCTTGAATGCACGTTCGACATTGTAGTATTTGTCGGATGGAGGTGCTGAGGCAACCCAGAATGGGTTGGGAGAAGGAATTCCTGCGATGGTGCAGCTCAAATCAGCCATGGTGTTTCCTTTTCTATTGATATTATCAATTCCTCAACCATTGGTCCATTGCAATGGCGGCCTGTTTGCCCTGTTCCACCGCGTGTACGGTCAAATCCTTACCAGCAGTGATACAGTCTCCTCCGGCCCAGATTCCAGATTGGCTGGTGGCACCGTTCTCATCAACTGCCAGTTTTCCGGAATTCATTTCAAGTTCCAGCTCAAAAATTTTGTGCATCATCTTCTGTCCCAGGGCGAGGAAGGCCGAATCGGTTTCGAGTTCCAGAAATTCATCTTTTCCCATAAGTTTCCCGGATGAGTTGAGTTCGGTATATTCGAATCGGATTCCCGAGAGTTGCCCATTTTCCACCAGCCAGGAATTGGGTTGGAGCCAGGTTCGGATCTTGACGTCATGGACCTGTGCAAATTCCTGTTCGACATTTGTGGCAGACATATTTTCTGGACCACGCCTATAGACCAAGGTTACATCCTCAGCACCAAGTTTTTTACTTTGAACAGCAATGTCGATCGCTGTACTTCCGCCCCCGATGACGATCACCCTGCGGGCCACCGGAAGATTTTCCAAATTTGAAGCCTGCCTGAGATCCTCAATATAATCGACCGCACTAAAAACTCCTAGAGGAGTATTTCCGATTTCCAACTGGTTGACGTTTCCAAGGCCGATACCCAGAAAAACGGCATCGAATTCAGATTTCAGTTCCGAAAGTTTCAGGTCTTTTCCAAGACTGACACCACATTGGGTTTTGATCCCTCCCAGAGAGAGGATGAATTCCACTTCACGCTGGGCGAAATCATCAACGGTTTTATAGGCGGCAATCCCGTATTCGTTCAATCCGCTCATTTTTTCCCGTGCTTCAAAGACCACGACTTCATGCCCGAGCATCGCTAGACGATGAGCACAAGAAAGACCTGCCGGACCACCACCGATCACGGCGACCCTCTTGCCGCTGGATGGAGCTCGTTCGAAAAGCATGTCTCCCTTTTCCATCAACCAATCTGTGGAATATCTCTGAAGGGCTCCAATACGAACGGGTTTGCTTTCCTGAGTGTTACGAACACAGACACCCTCACATAGCACTTCCGTAGGGCAGACCCTTGCACACATTCCTCCCATGATGTTCTGGCTGAGGATGTCCTTGGCCGAACCACGGGTGTTGCCGCTTGAGATCTTCCGAATGAAACTTGGGATGTCGATTTGAGTTGGGCAGGCATTGACGCAGGGTGCGTCAAAACAGTAGTAACATCGCTGTGCCTCCAGGATCGCGTTTCCGTAATCCAGAGGAGGATGGATGTCCTCGAAATTTTGTGCCAGTTGCTGAGTACTTAACCTGCCTTTCTGAATGTCAGGTGTCTGTGGCATGATACTTTATTATGCTTCTGTGGTTAAATGAACGGACCAGCCCAAAGTCATGGAGTTCCCCTAACGAAGCTCCACTAGGTCTTCATAAAATTCTGGTCTGCGGTCACGGAAAAATTGCCAGAGATTTCGGATTTCCCGGACCATGTCCATATCCATGTCGTGGACCAGAAGGCCATCTTCGTCTTCTCCGAGTTGAGCCTCGATTTTCCCACGCGGATTGACGACATAAGTGGAACCGTAAAACTTGCCAATGTTCCAGGGTTCTTCTGTTCCAACCCGGTTGATGGCACCGATAAAACATCCATTGGCCACCGCAGATGCTGGCTGTTCGAGTTCCCACAGATACTGAGAGAGACCCGCGACGGTTGCTGAAGGATTGACGATGTATTCTGCACCATTCAACGCCAGGGCACGCCAGCCTTCAGGAAAATGGCGGTCGTAGCAAATGTAGACTCCAAGGTTGCAGTAGGCGGTTTCAAAAACGGGATAGCCTAAATTCCCAGGCTTGAAGAAGAATTTTTCATAAAAGCCTGCGACATGTGGAATGTGGGTTTTCCGGTATTTGCCCAGATATTCTCCATCTGCGTCAATCACCGCAGCAGTGTTATAATAAACACCCACCATTTCTTCTTCATAAATCGGAACCACAATCACCATGTTGTGTTTCTTTGCGTATTCCTGCATCAGTTTCGTCGTGGGACCTTCCGGGATCTTTTCCACTGCGGCATACCACTTCGCATCCTGGCTCGGGCAGAAATAGGGTTGGGTGAAGACTTCCTGCATGCAGAGGACCTGAACCCCTTTGCTACCTGCTTCATCAATCAGGGGCAGATGGGCCTCTATCATGGCTTCTCTGATTTTTTCCGGGGACATGGAGGTATCCCCTTTGAGTGACATCTGAATCAGACCTGAACGAAGTTTCATGAGACTTTCCTTGTTTCAATGTTGAATCCCGGCATAGTGCCATCTATGCCGGGGTAAATAATCTTGACCGTTTGGTCAAGATTAACTACATCATCATGATGTCAGAAAACAAGTCATTTATGATCAAATCCTTATGAATGAGCAGATTCCAGTGTTTTTTTTCTGAAAAACCCAAGCATCATTCTATGAAACTAAGTTTCTTTGGTGAGGTTTCACCGTTGAAAAATCTATGAAAAATGATGAATCGTTGGTAAAGGTCCGGACCAAATCCGTTCGTAAGAATCAGATACGGCTCAGCAATGAACGTAGGATTTTAGCAGCAGCAGTAAAGATTTTTGCAGGATTCGGGTATCAGGGAGCAACGACGAGAAAAATCGCTGAGGAAGCTGGTATTCCCAAAGCCAATCTCCATTATTACTTTCAAACCAAGGAGCAGTTATACCGACGGGTGTTGGATGGAATCTTCAAGGACTGGCTTGCAGCGGCAAACACCTTCGATGAATGTGTGGAACCCATCGAAGCATTGAGGGGTTACATCGAAACCAAGATGGAGCTTTCTCGAAAACGTCCTTTGGAATCAAGGATCTGGGCTGAGGAAATTCTCCGAGGTGCACCACTGATCCAGCACGAACTTGAAGTGACCCTCTCTGCCTGGCTTGATACTCGGGTCAAACGCATCACAGATTGGATCAATGCTGGAAGAATCGATGCCTTGAATCCTCGGATCCTGATGTTCATGATCTGGGCTGTGACCCAGCATTTTGCAGATTTCGAATCACAGATCAGGGCACTAAACCAGCAGCAAAATCTCTCGGATAACCAGTTTAAAGAAGCCAAACAGCAGGTGACCCGAATCATCCTCAAAGGAATCGGTGCTCTGGATTGAAGTGAATTCAGGGCTCATTCCAAGGAATTCAAATTGCTCATCCAGTTGAGGGAAATGAATAGGCAAGAGAGTAAAATGTGGAATAGGTTTTTCAGAAATGGGACCAACCTTCTCGGACTTTCATGAAATCTTCAATGATGGTGCGGTAGCGCTGTTCCAGATCGTCAAGAATACGGAATGACTGATTTTTGATCAGTTTCAGTTCAGCATTCAGGTTCTGAAACGTGGACACATGACGAAGCACCCAACTTTCGGTTCCTGCATCGATGAAAAAGACTTTGTCCTGATCCTCGTCGGGTTGTTGAGGATAAGAAAAACGGACCACGATTCTTCCACGCTGTTCCCCTGCCCAGTAGTGAACCACCCCTTTTTCAGAATGTTCAAAATCACCCTCGACAGCACTGGGCCAGTGTTTTTTCAGTTCTTCTTCGAATTTCCATTCAGGGTTGTCAGGAGTTGTGGCAGTTTCTGTCATGATCCAGCAGTTGTGTTAGGACAGAACGTGTTTGGGGGTGGCTGAAGCGGTAGACCGCTCGGTCCATAAGGTAATGAATGAATCCACTCGAAAAACCAATGACAAAAAGGATAGGAAGCCAGCTTTGCTGTTGCATCCAGTTCCACCATTCCGGCCACCATTGGGCACTGTAGGCACTGTCCGCAGAAAGCGCTTCGAGTTCCATGATTGGTGTCATCAATATGGAAAGAATGCATAGCAAAATCAGTACCCCCCAACGAGATCGGAGTTGGAAGAATCGAAAAGCGGATGAGGGATGATCTCTAACAATCTTTTGATCGTTTCCTCCCAGAAAACTCGCCAGTCCTACCGACACCATCCAGTGCTGTAGAGTCCAGAGCACCAGGAAACGGAATGGGTCCAGCAGAAATGCAGCGCTGACCATGATGCTGATTTGGAGGAGATAGAACATGCGAGGAAGATTTCCACCTGCACGAAATTCTGTATGCAGCATCAACAGCATGCAACTGATGCTGAAAAATAGCCCGAGTTGCAACAGCAGATGATGGTGATTCTCAAAGAATATGGTGGCTAAAATTGGACCGGTCCAGTCTTCCTGCAAGATCGCGGTTCCATGAAGAATTTCAGCAAAAATCACCAGTCCTCCCCCGATTCCAAGACTAAACCAGCGGTCCCTGGTTTTTTCAGATGCATTCCCGGGATCAGGATCAAGGTGACGGTAGAGGCGCAGCATGCCGAAATGCTGTGCAGCGAAATGATATATACCCCAAAAATAATCGAGAACAGCCAGGCTCATCAGCCTTATTGAAAACGGAATGGAGAGGAGGGATTCAGGCAACATCAACCAGAACCCTGTCAGCAGCAGCAGCATTCCAGGAATGAGGATGAATCTCTGTGGCTGATCCAGGAGTAGGGGGCGATAAGATCTGGTAAACCAAGCTAAGTAAAGCGAACTGATACGGTGTCCAATCCAGAAGAGAAAGACAGCGGCCGCATAAATAGGATTCAGATTTTCAAAAAACAGGACTAGCGGAAACAACCAGATTCCAGAAAAGATCCAAACCAGATCCCAACTGAAGCCATTAATCCAAAACTTGTCAGAATCTGCCGGACCAGAAAGGGGGTTTTGAACGATGGGTCCGGCATTGTGAAACATCCGAACTCTAGCTGACGGATTGTCGCAAAATGATTTCGAAGGAAGTTTTTCAGTCGGAAAGACGTTTCCAGATCAGAGGCATGATCAGGACCGCCAACAAGATTTTAAGACCTTCCGAAAGAAGAAATGGTGTCAATCCAGCTGCTACAGCCTTTTCGATTCCAATGAACGTGGACAACCACAGAATCCCCGGCATGAAGATCAGCAACGTACCTGCGACCATTGCAGCAAGGGTTTTTTCCATGGATCTATCCCAACCACGGCTGGCCAGCAGCCCGATCACATATGCTGCCAGGACAAATCCTGCAAGATAACCCCCCGTCGGGCCGATTAGATAGCCCAGCCCACTGCCTGTTGCAAACACGGGAAGTCCAACGGCTCCCTCAGCAAGGTAGAGTCCCAGGGTCGCAGCTCCTAGCCTGGCTCCGTATGCCATTCCAATCACCAATACCACAAAGGTCTGCATTGTCATTGGTACAGGCCAAAACGGGATCTGTACTTTAGCCGAAACGGCAAGAAGAGCGGAGCCGGCAATCGCCAAAACGATTTTGGCCCAAATGGATTCTTCGATTCTTGGTAAAACGGTTGCAGCTAGATTTGGATACATGATTCACTCCGGAAAAGATAAATATTTACAAAAAATATTATTTCAGATTTTGAGTCAAGGAACCAGCCCTTCGAACAATCAAGCCTAATTATTCACCAATCAAACCCTGTTAGTCTTAATTCGAAAATCAACGGATAGGATTCATACGCTTATATTATACAATAAAAAAATCACTTCATTCAAAATATAGAACCAAGACTGCCTTTCCTTAATCTGCCGAAGGAAAACCATGGAAATTTTTAAAGAAGAAAATTTTCGGATACCGCTTGATTCTCCTGATGCTTTCATAAACCGTGAGATGAGCTGGCTTTGTTTTGCTCGACGGGTGCTCAATCTTGCAGAGGACCCTGAAGTACCGCTCATGGAACGCGTCAAGTTCGCGGGCATCATGGGTATGATTTATGACGAATTTGCCATGAAGCGGTTAGGAGGACTGCGGCGTCTGATTCAGAAAAAAAACAACGACTCTCTCCGGACGGTCTCAAACCCATTGAAGAGCTTCAGTTATGTAGGAAGGAACTGACACGACAGCGTGGTGTCTTGTCTAATCTGGTGCAGCATGAATTGCGACCGGCACTGATGGCTGAGGGAATCTCTATCCTTGACCACAATGACCTCCGCGAGTCCCAAAAAAAAAAGCTGGATCTATATTTTTCCCGTTTTGTCCAGCCCATTCTCTCACCCCTTGCTGTGGACATTGGTCATCCATTTCCTTTCATCAGTTCCTTGTCTCTGAACCTTGCGATTACGGTTCATCGGGCTGATTTGAACCAGCCTCTGTTTATACGCCTCAAGGTCCCAACCAACCGCCCCAGGTGGGTCAAGGTCGCAGAAGCCGGATTCGTTCCCCTGGAACAATTGATGGAGGCCAACCTGGAACAGCTGTTTCCTCAGAGTACCAAGATCGAATGTCATCTTTTTCGAGTCATTCGTGGTGCCAAAGACGATCCCTGGGACCTTTATCCGGATAAGAATCATGAGGAATCAGAATATGAACCTGGTGGCCTGATTGATATGGTCAGCGGAGAACTGACTGCGAGACGATTTGCCGGGGTAGTCCGACTCCAAGTCAGCCAGGGAATGCCCGATGATCTTAAATTCTGGATCTGCCGTCAGCTGGAAGCAGACGAAGAAGACATCCACGAAATCGAGGGATTACTTTCTCTTACCGACCTGGCCCGTTTCAATTCGGAAGGAAGGGCGGACCTCCAGTATCCACCCCACATCCCGGTGGTCCATCCCCGGTTGAGGAACCACGACACAGAAGATCCAGACTCTTTTTTTGCTGAAATCCGTAAAGGAGACCTGCTGCTGCATCATCCCTACCATGACTATGAAACTTCGATTGTACGTTTTCTGAAGTCTGCGATGCGTGACCCCAAGGTGCTCGCCTTGAAACTGACGATCTACCGCACCAGCAGCAGTTCCCCCATCATCCGAACCCTCACGGAAGCGGCAAAAGCAGGTAAACAGGTCGTGGTCCTGGTTGAAATCACGGCCCGTTTCGATGAAGCCCCCAACATCGCTTGGGGAGAACAACTTGAAAAAGCCGGCGCCCATGTGGTTTATGGGGTCAAGCGTCTGAAAACCCACGTCAAGTTGGGATTGGTGGTCCGTGAGGAGAAAGATAGACTACGTCGTTACGTTCATCTTTCCACAGGAAATTATCACACTGGCACTGCCAGGCTTTATGAAGACCTTGGCATCCTGACTTGCAATCCAGAACTCGGTGAGGGAGTGTCAGAAGTTTTCAACGAACTTTCCTCAGCACTTCCCGCTGAAAATTATGGCCCCCTGCTCGTGGCCCCCCACAACTTGCGCCAGCGTTTCATGGAACTGATCCGCAACGAAACGGATAATGCGAAAAATGGTAAACCTTCCGGTATCCGGGCCAAGATGAATCAGCTTCAGGATCCCCAGCTCATCCATGAACTGTATCAAGCAAGTCAGGCAGGAGTCCCAATTCTCCTCAATGTGAGAGGCCTCTGTTGTCTGCGAGCCAGAGTTCATGGCCTTTCCCCTACCATTCAAGTCTTCAGTACTCTTGGCCGTTTTCTTGAACACGGTAGGATCTACCGTTTCGAAAATGGAGGAGATCCCCTTTTTTTCATCGGCTCTGCTGACTGGATGAGGCGCAACCTAGACAAACGCATGGAAACCATCACTCCAGTCCTTGATGCGGACGTGAAACAGGAATTGGAGGAGATCCTTAGCATTTATGAAGCTGACAACTGCACTGCCTGGGATCTTTTCGAGGATGGACATTATGAACGCCGGGAGCCCGATATCGATGAAGCCAAATACTGCGCCCAGGAAACCTTCATCCGCCTCGCATCGGAACTTTGAGGGCTTGTATGCCTTTCTAAGATTCCAGGTTTCTTAAACAAAAATCTTGAGCTTTCATGGTCTATAGCAGAAGCTCATTTTGACTTGGAACATCATTTTCAAGACACCGATTTTCTGATTCTTGGCATCAAGTTCGACGGAAACTATTGTAATCCGTCCTAGTCAACGTGAATGCCAAATCCTTTTGGAATTGGAAGGAAAATTAATTTACAGCTTCAGCCAGTACCTCATAAATGAAATCAAGCCGATTGGCATTTTCTTCAGCCCTAGGCCTCACCGCCGGGCTAATGATTTGGTCTCTGCTGCAGTTGTTGAGATTTATTGCAGAGGAAAATCCTTTGCCAGGAATGGACTCTTTTATCTACGAGGGTGCATTGATTGGTTTGGTTCTTGGAGGTTTACTCCCCGTTCGCCATGCATTATGGAACCATCATGCCCCTTCTTTGATCCTTTCGCTTTTTGTCCTTGGAGCGTCATTGGGAACTGTTGCCGGAATTTTGTGTTTTGGTTTAGGTCAAAGCCTAATGGGCGTTCAGTTTTCTTCTGAGTGGGTTCGTTTATTCAGTTTCACGTTCCTGGGACTTTGTCTGGGTGGCATTGTTTTGTATGTGCGCCCTTCTTCCGGATGGCCTCTCATCAGAATCCTGGTTGGCGGGATCGGTGGTTTGGCAACGGGAGTTTTCATAGAATTATCCGTAATGTACCAGTTGATGATCCCCTGGCAACTGACCGGTTTGCTGTTAGGAGGAACTATACATTTCCTCTTGTTGGGTGTTTTGGAAAATTATCATGTTGATTCCTATCTGCGTGTTTTAACAGGCAGACAGGAGGGACAGTTATATCTTCTTGACCAGCAACATCATTCGATCGGTTATGGCAAAACAAATGATCTGATCCTTCCAGGACATTCTGAAGTGTGTGAAGTTCATGCGCGGGTTTTTAAAAAAGATGAACAAATGCATCTGGAGAATGTAGATAATGACGGAAACGTTTCCGTCAATTACAGATTCATCAGTCAGCAGTCTGTCAAAAAGGGAGATATCATCAAACTGGGTTCCGCATTGCTGCAGTACCATGAAGTTTGATGTCTTTCATAAAATTATTAGTGCCGGGATTGACCCTGGCAATTACGCTGCTTTGCAGTCCATGGCTATCTGAATCGCCTCGAGCTGCGGCTCAACTCAGTGCCTTCAATATAGATTCGGGGCACTGGGGTGGAGAACACCGCATTTTTCTTACTTTGGGGCGAAAACCTGCTGTCGGCAGGGAATATTTCAGCAGTGATGAATTTGATTTATCGCTGAATGGAGTGCCTGAATTTCAATTCAGGATCAAACCCCTTGGACCTCAAAATCCTCTTCATTTAAGGTTCCTCCTTCCTTTTGGGGAATTGGCTGAGTCTCTCATGGATGAAATCCGGGAGCCCATTGCCAACCGTATTCTACAAAATACTCCTTCTACAAAATATAGTCTCTGGAAAAATGGGGTTGGGGAAATAGAACTTGCCGAACCTGGTGAATTTCCAGAAGAACTTACCGTAGCTGGTGAATTTCCAGAATCTGAGTTATCCCATCTGCTTGTTGAAGCAAGCAGAGATTTTACATCTGATGATAGTTTAAGAGCATTGATGGTTTTCATTCCTGATCTGAAATCATTGGAGAAAGAGGGTCGTTATTTTTCAGTTCAACTGAGAGACCTCTTGAGGAGGAAACAGGTCCTTCCCTGGTTCATCAGTCCAACGGCACCTTCTGATTTACTTAAGAAAGAGCTTGGACGCATGGGAGGTGGGACCGTTCAAATGGTACCAGGAGAATTTTCGAAAACATTCGAAAACATCCAAAAACATCTTCTCAGTCATTATGTGCTTTCCCATCAACCTAGCTGGATAGGAAATGTCCCCTATCTGCTGGAATTGAAATTCCGTAATGAGCAGCAACCCTTCATTCGAGAAGTGATTGATCCAGGAAAAATCCTGCCAGAATCCAAAGAACCTTATCCGATCATTGCCATATTCCTGGTTTTTTTAGTTTCTCTGATGCTTGTTATCTTACTCTGGTGGTTTCGTCGTCCGCGTGCTTCCACATCTGGAAAAATAGGCTTTGTGATTCTCAATCCTGAAGAAAAATTTCGCTTCCTCGAGATGCCTGAAAAAGTGAAAAATTTTGAATTTCTTAATGAACTAAAAACACGTCAGGAATTACGGCTTTCCTCGAATTTAAATCGAGTCAATATCACCAAACAGCAGAAAACCTTTTTGATTGAAGACAAAAATTATAAAAATGCATTGCTGATCAACCGAAGACGTTCCCACAAAACCTTGCTTTGCAACAATGATGTGTTGGACGTGGGAGAGTTGGTGCTGCTATACAAGAACCCGGAAGCACCTCCCCAGCAAAACCGAAAAGCTCCTATTCGGGACAAAGTAACGCCTGTTCCTGGGAATAAGCCTAAAGGACCACTTCGACGCGACACCCCTGTATTAAATTTTAATGGTTCGAGGCAAGAATTCCCGCTGGTCCGAAACATCATCACCATTGGCTCTTCGAGCATGAATGATATGGTTTTGAACAGTGATGAAGTTGCATCTAAACATGCCAGGATAAGCAGAATTGGCGGGCGATGGCAGCTTCAGAACCTAAGTTTGCAGGAATTTACCATGCTCAATGGAAGACGGATTGAACAGAGAATCCTGAGGGATGGAGATGAGATCACCATTGGGGATGCTGTTTGCCGATTCAAACTTGAACGTAGTGATTCCAATTCAAAAAGTCCGAATAAAAAGGAATCCATCAGTAAGGCAGGTTGATGTGGATGATCTATGTAACTTGAGGATTTTCAACCTTTCGATGACCAGATATTTCAAGCTTCAACCGCTTTCAAGGAGATAGTGGAAAAACTGGAAACTGCCTCCAATTCCCTCAATGACCCCGGTTTCATCTGATATCCGCAGATAGAGCGTGTTCGACCCGGATGGGACAGTGTAATTGAAACTGAAACGTCTGATATTGGAAAGACGGTAACGCTGGACGATCTCTTGTTCATCATTGAGTAAACTGATGATCGGTCTTAAATGGGTCTTTCCTATCCGGAACCATCTGAACTCAAGAACCTGTGAAGGCTTGAGGGGTTCTAATCGAAACGTTGTGCTGTCCCCACGGTTTTTAATTTGGTCATATACCACCGAATTTGAAGGAAGAATATAGAGGCTATTGATGTTTTGAACTGGGACGCTTAATTCCGGTTCAGGAGCTGACCTGGAAATTGGATCATCGAGCATCAGATATTCTTGGACTTCCCTCTTTGGGGCATAAGCTTCCAAAAACCCGGTCCTCTCGACCCATTGCACATCGATCAGAAGTGTTTCAGAATCCTCCCAGCGGATTGAATTTTCCTGGAAAGAACTGCCCAGTCTTTTGATCAGATCCTGGGTAGTGTTCTTTTTCTTGCCAGAATATTTTGCCCGATAAACGGATGCATCCTGTTTAAATGAATAAAGAACCGGATTATTCCAGTCTGGGTGGTTATTGAAAACCTGTTTTACCAATCTCTGTTCTCTCAGGGGATTTTTCAGTCCAGCAATTTTGATTTTAACTTTTTGTCCTTTTTTTTGTGTGTTCGGGATTTTTTTGAGGACTGGGTGCCAGACCAGCATCAACTGATCCAGCACTTCTGGTATTAGTTTTTCCGGAGTTCCGGAGGAATAATCGATACTCATCTTGACCTTGGCCAGGCCAACAGGATTCATTGCATCCCATAACTGCATCATGATTGCAGCCTTTCCCTGATCTGAAGACAAATTTCCTGAATCAGGTATCAATCTCAAAGAAATGACCAACGGGACTTGATTCACGGCAAGGTTTTTCGGATCCTTTTTACTTTTTGATTGTTCTGCATCCAAATTCTTGCTTTCTCTAAAATACGCTCCAAGACTTTTGGGATCNAGTGACCTCTCCCACTTCACCAATGAACCGATATTGATCCANTAGGGATTCAATCTCTTTTGCAGTTCAGTTCTGAANAACTTCANCTCCNTCGNGTTGCGTAACTGCATATCGGTTTCGTAAACCAAACGGACTTTCTGAGGAGGAGAACTTTTTGATCGAGTCATCAAACCCAAAGGACGAAGTGCCATCAACAGGCGGGAACGGAAGATCCTTCCTTCAAGGTTGATCTTGAATTCGCTCCGATCTTCAGAGGTTTCTTCTTCAATCACCCTGATAGAATCAATCAGGCTGTCGGTATCTTCCAGGATGTGTTTTTCAAGTACCTTTTTAAGGATCACCATCGAATCTGCATCAAGAAAACGTGCCATTGCGTTTTCCACCAGCCTTCTTTTTCCTTTTNCTAAAGCTTCTTTTTTTGCCTGGTCGAGGTTTTCACGTTTCACTTCAACGGTTTGACTGATTTGATCGATAATCAGATTTTGGGCCTGTAACGCGGTTAATTTCAATGAAAGAAAAAGCGTCACAAACGTCATGAATATTATCATGAAATTCAAAAGGTTCTTNGGACTGACTTTGTTGAATATCCCTGTAAAACCCAATGAATGTAATGAATCAGGATGGTTTAACAATTTGAGAATCATCTGTTTTTCTGCGTTAGCAGGAATNTTTGATTGAAAAAGCCTTTTAAAGGAAGCTTTCCTGGAAATTTTGAAGATCTTGCTTGATTTGACTCATTAAGTTTTCAAGCCCCTCCATATCANCACCACACAAGTTGAAATAAAATTTAATTTTGGGTTCTGTCCCTGAAGGACGAGCTATGATGCGGTTTCCTTTTTCTAATTCAAGCAAAATCACATTGGATTGAGGCAATCCAGGGCCGGATTTTTCCGATTTTGTCAAAAGATCGGTTTCAACATCATTAAATATGTCGATCCGTTTCAAGGTTCTGAGTCGTCCAAATGATGACGGAGGATTTTGCCGCAAATCATCCATCATCTTACGAATCTTCTTTTTTCCTTCCTCACCGGGATGATTGATGGTGAAGAGTGAGTCCAAATGGATGCCGTGGCGTTGATGAATCAATGCAAGATGATCCAAAGGGGTTTTGCCCTGTGACTTGAAAAAAGCTCCCATCTCTGCAAAGGCCATCGCAGCCCAAATTCCGTCTTTATCACCAGTGTGGCTTCCGCTCAGGTAACCATGACTTTCTTCCATGCCGAAAAGGAATTCTTTNCCAGATTTTTCTGCGCCTAAAGCAGCATCCCGGATCCATTTAAAACCAGTCAATGTTTGAATTACCTCCAGCCCATAAAAACGTGCCACTTTACCCATCAATGGAGAACTGACAATCGTGGTCACAAGAACTCCGTTTTTTGGAATTTCTTCTTTTTCCTGGAGCGTGGAAAGCATTTGATCCAGAAGAAGCACTCCGATTTGATTTCCGTTAAGCCACTGCCAATTCCGATCCATTCCTCGGATCATTACACCAAGCCGGTCAGCATCAGGATCATTGGCGAGGATCAATTCGTCACTTTCGTCTGCTTGTTCCAATGCCATTTCAAAAGCTTTTGGATCCTCAGGATTCGGGGAAGCAAGGGTTGGGAAGTTCCCGTCAGGAACCATTTGCTCAGTCACAGATTTCAAACATTCAAATTTTCTCCGTTTGAGTAGTTCCGGGACCAGCCTCCCACCCGTTCCATGAAATGGAGTATAAACCACTCCATAATCGCAGTTGAATTTCAGATTTCCCCAGGCCAAGGGTTCTACCTGCTCAAAATAATATTGATCGGCCTCCTCTTGAACGAATTGTAAAANTCCTTTTGTTTCAGCCTCATCAAGATTCATGACCGGGATATCTTCAATCCTGCTGATCTTTTTCACTTCCTGGATAATCGCCCCATCAACAGGAGGAATGATTTGGCCGCCATGAGACCAGTACACTTTATAACCATTATCTGAGGGTGGATTATGACTGGCAGTAATGATAATGGCTGCCCTGGCTGAACAACGAAGTAATTCACAGGAAACCAGCGGAGTCGGAGCAATTTCTGAAAACAGATAAACCTTAATTCCGTGGGCGCATAAGACTTCTGCAGAAGCTTGAGCAAAGTTTTTGGAGTGGTTCCGGGAATCATAACCAATCACCACCCCAGAATGGCTAGTTACGNTTTGAGATTGTGTATTCTCTAGCTCTATCACTCTGGCGAGCCCTTCTGTTGCCTGCATCACCGTGTAGCGGTTCATCCGGTTGGTACCAACCCCCATCGGTCCACGCAATCCTCCCGTACCAAACTCAAGCACATGCTTGAAGCACTCTTCCATTTCCTTTTGATTATTTTCATCGAGCATCCTCAAGGCTTGCTCGCGAGTTGCCGGATCAAAACATTCATTTTCAGACCAGTAGCGAACTTTATTCTTGAGTTGCATCATCATGAACAGAAGGAAAAAGAAGAGAATTTAAAGTGCTGATTCCTGTGAATCTTGTCATTGAGTTGGAATCATTCGCATCATTTTCGAGTCATCCGCACGGATCGTCAATTTCTTATTGCTTTCAGGATGAACAAAACCAATTTCCATCGCATGGAGCAGTTGTCTTGGTGTGGAAAATCCGGTTTGATCCAGGTAGCTCTGCCCCTGCTCCAACCATTTGATGAATCCGTCATCAGCCAGTCCATAGAGTTTATCTCCTGTGACGGTGCAACCGATGTAGTGTGAGTGGACCCTGATCTGATGGGTTCTTCCAGTCATCGGACGAATTTCAACCAGACAACGTTTGTTCAGGTTTTTCAGCAGGCGAAAATGGGTGGAACAAGGGCGGCC
Organism: Deltaproteobacteria bacterium; assembly: GCA_002683785.1. Classification (GTDB taxonomy): domain Bacteria; phylum SAR324; class SAR324; order SAR324; family NAC60-12; genus UBA1014. The sequence goes on along the minus strand of NYUB01000004.1, from coordinate 20,208 downwards.
TTCATTCGAAATCCCCTGTTTGATTCTTATGGAACTATTTGGGTCAGGACCAATCGGCATGGAGACAAAAACCTCATCAGATGGCAGACCATTTTCGAGAACAGCTTTGTAAACCTTACTGGCTTGCTGTTCCCTAAACATCTGGGCCATTTTTTGAGCAGTTTTTTTTTGTTTCGCAAACAGGATCACACCACTTGTTTCCCGGTCCAAACGATGGAGGGTATAAAGTTTTTTCCAACCAAACTGTTTTTTTGCAAGATTGACGAGTGTGTTTTTGTAATATTTGCCGGATGGGCTGGTAGGAAGATTTCCAGGCTTATTGAAGGCCACCAAGAACTCATCTTCAAAAATCATCTCGAAATTACTGTCCACTTCCGGTTCCAGAAAATCAGGACGAAGATAGAGGATTTTCTGGTGATCCTTCAACAGTTCGGCTGGATTGGCACTTCTGCCATCGACCATCAACCGTTTTTCACGGATGTTTTCAAGCCACTCTTCACGGTCGAGATAACGGAATTTACGCAGTAGGAAATCCAGAAGATTTTCTCTGCGACCCTGGATTCGCATGTAACGGAAAGTCAATTCGGTATGATTTTCCGTCATGCGTAGGGCCATCTCAGTCCTCTTTCAGCAAATCCGCCTGCTTTTTCAATAGATCCTTTGCCTCCCAGGAGCGGATTTCAAAGAGACGGCCTCCGGTTTTTTGGTTGAAACGTTCCATTTCCTTCCTCAAATCTGGACTGTCGGATTCGATCTGAATGGACATACGCAGGCTCAACACATGATTTCCATCAGCATTTTCATTTTCTCCCACCTGCAGTGAGTAGATGTTGCCGTCTGCTAAGGCCACATCCAATCCAGTCAATTGGGTCCTTCCCGTGGAATTGTCCGAAAGTTCTCCTGACAGAATTTTAGTGAAACTAAGATCCTTCAACCTTTTCGTGATATCACTGATGGCATCGTCCTTTAGTTCTGCTTCTGGATCTTCCAATACGCTCCAACGTTTACTTTCATTATCATAATTCAAAGTGAATTTAGGGTCGGAACTATTCTGGAAGCTTATCTTGTGGATCATCTCGTCGTTGATCTTCAATAGGCTTTTGCTGAGCCATTCATTGGGGTCAGTGTCGATTTCCAGTGATTCCGGGAGGAGGTAGACCTCATCCGCACCAGCATAACGGAGGTATTGTCCGCTTCCCTGCTCACGATCTTTTCCAAGATGGATCTCCAGCAACTTAGAATCGTCACCTCGCATGAGACTCACTGTAATGGCATGCTTGTCTTCATCCCATTCCTGCTTATCATCAGGGGGGGCCAACAGTTGAAATAGAGCATGACGTTCCGGATTTTTTGTTATCAGGTCCCCTAACCGGAGATCGGTCAATTCCAGAAGAAACTCCTGAATCTTTTCTGCTGAAAGAGGATAATCCAATCCTATTTCCTTCCATCCCTCTAGAGACTGATGGAGTTCCAGCAACCCTTCTGAGGATTGAACCCGGATCTTGTTCAGACTTTTCGTGTCGAGTTCCTTGAGAAGTGCCTGTCCACTCAAGTTTTCCAGGCCTTTATCCGCATCCTGTTCATAGAAAAAGAGCGCAATTCCGATGATGCATAAAATGAGGGCAATCAGACTAAGTGGTTTAATCATTTTCCTTTCACTATTTTAAAGATTCAGGCTTTTCGATTCATTCTACTTTTTCACTAACCCTGGATTTGATTTTTTCAGAGATCCAGTAAATGTTGCTTGAAGAAGTCTAGAATCGTATTGAAACAACTGTTTTTATAAAGGATTTTATGAAATAGCTCAAGAAATTTTGAATCCAGTCCTAAAATCAAGGGGGGAATTTTTCTAAATAGTAAGAGATGCATCACTGCTTATATGATCTCAATAACTTTTCCATTTCCTGAATCAAGGGGTCTCTGAACTCAGAACGTTCCATGGCCAGTTTGATTGAAGAAATCAGATACCCTAGTGGTTCACCAAGATCATATCGTGTTCCTTCAAACTGTAGAGCGGAAACTTTGCCGGCAGAGGCAAGTACATTGATCGCTTCGGTTTGGGTGAATTCCCCTTGGTGTTGATGGCTGGTGTCGGTTGAGCGAAGGACATCGAAGATTTCAGGCGTGTAAAGGTATCGACCGTATGTAGCAAAACAACTCGGTTCCGTACCGGTTTTTGGCTTTTCCACCATGGAACGAACCTTCATCAGTTTTCCTGGTTCTTCCGGATCGATAATGCCGTAGCGTTGGAGTTCTTCTTTTGGAAGTTCCTTAACCGTTAGAATCGTTTTTCCACAGACTTCCCAAGCATCGATCAACTGCCGGGTTAAAGGAGGATCACCGAAGACGATATCATCAGGGTAGGCCACTACAAAAGGCTCGTTGTTGACGAACGGTTCCACCAGCATCAGGGCATTGCCGGTACCCATCATGTATTGCTGCCGTAGTGTAAAAATATTGGCCGTTGTTGGTTTGATCAGTTCCAGTTTTTGATGCTGTTGGGATTCTTTAAAAGCCGAAGAGAGTTCCACTTCCCGGTCAAAATAGTCTTCAAGGACTTTTTTCCGTCTTGATGATACGAGTAAGATGTCTTTAATCCCCGAATCCACCATTTCCTGGACGATGAAATCAATCACAGGACGATCGATCAAGGGGAACATTTCTTTAGGAATCGTTTTTGAGGCAGGTAGAAAACGGGTGGCATAACCCGCCGCAAGAATGACTCCTTTCATCAGTTTGCTCCTTTGGGAAGAAATTTATTAGAATGTTTTTTTGGAATGGAAAGATGTATCAAAATGAGGACATCCATCTCTTAAAGGTTTGGTACAGAATCATTTCAAAGGTTATCAGAGATATCAACTGAGTTCCTCGGATGCTTGTTTTTCAGTCATGACTTGAACTCCAAGAGTTCTTGCTTTTGACAGCTTGGCACCGGCATTTTCCCCAGCAAGCAGATAATCAGTTTTGCTGGAGACACTACCCGTCACCTTCGCCCCCACGGATTCGAGTCGATCCTTCCAAACATCCCTGGCTTCTGAAAGTGTGCCGGTTATGACGAAAACCTTGCCTTCAAAAAAAGGAATTCCTGAGTTTGAAGACGTTTCAGGGTTTCGGGGCTGCACTCCTATTTCCAGAAGGTCCGAGATCCATTTCACATTTTTTTGATTATCAAAAAAAACGACAACACTTTCAGCAATGATAGGGCCAATTTCATCGATGCCCTCCAACGTTTCAGGGGTGCATTCCATTAGGTCTTGGAGGGAACCATGCATACGTGCCAGAACCGAAGCGGTTTTTTCACCCACATGTGGAATTCCAAGGGCGTGAATGAACTGTACTAGGCTGCAATTTTTTGATTCCTTGATAGCCTTCAACACATTTTCTGCAGATTTGGCCCCCATTCGTTCTAATTCTTCAAGATCGGAGATTTGCAGTTTATAGAGGTCTGCAGGATTGCAGAGCTTGTGCTTCAGAGTAAGTTGTTCGATTAAGGCTGGCCCCACCGTGTCAATATCCATTGCTCTTCGTGAAACAAAATGAAGCAATCGTTCATTGAGCTGGGCGGGACAATCAAAGTTGTTGCAACGCCAGTCGATTTCTCCAGGAGCTTGGAAAACCGGAAAATCACAGACTGGACAGTTCTGGGGGGGACAAATTTGCCAGCTTGTCTGGGAGCTTAGTTCACGTGTAACGATTTTTGGAATAATTTCACCTCCTTTTTCCAAAGTTATGCTGTCCCCGAGGTGCAAATTGAGTCGGCCCACCTGGTCGTAATTGTGCAAAGTCGCACGTGAAACCAACGTTCCATTGAGCTCGACAGGATCGACCAGAGCCACAGGAGTCAGTACTCCACTTCGTCCTACACCGATTTCAATAGATCTTAGAATCGAAACCGCCTGTTCAGCAGAAAATTTAACTGCAGTCGCCCATCGAGGCGACTTGGCGGTGAAACCAAGCTTTTTTTGGAGCTGGATTTCATCAACCTTGACTACGACTCCGTCAATTTCATAAGGAAATGCATCTTTATGGTTTTCCCATTGGTTGCAGAATTCGATTACTTCCTCAATATTATTGCAGGATTGGGTTTCAGGATTGACAGGCAAGAGCAAATCTCTCATCAATTCAAGATTTTCTGAGTGCCTTTCTTTAACAGGTCCTTCAGTCAAAATGTAAACAAAAAGATCCAGTTTCCTTCGTCGGACTTCATTGCTGTCCAGCATCCTCAATGTGCCAGCTGCAGCATTACGCGGATTCTTGAATTCTGGTTCCTGGGCTTGGAGCCGACGTTGATTCAGTTCCAATAAATGTTTTTTGGAAAGATAAACTTCCCCGCGGACTTCTAGATCAAGGGGCTTTTTCAATTTCAGTGGAAGTCCGGCGATGGTCTTGAGGTTGGGAGTGATTTCATCCCCCTGGATGCCGTCTCCCCTCGTGACGCCAGCCTGCAGTATGCCTTTTTCATAAAGGATGGAAATTGCCAGTCCGTCGATTTTGAGTTCACATACATATTTTGGGGTTTCGTTTTTCAATAATTTTTTGAGGCCTGTTTCCCATTCCCGGAGTTCATCTACTGAATAAACATTGGCCAGACTCAGCATCGGGTTTCGGTGAACCCGTGAAGAAAAAGAAGACTGTGGCTCGGCATGAACCTGGATTAATGGAGAATCTTCCTGAATCTGGGCAGGAAACTTGGATTCCAGTTCGATCAGCTCTTTTTTGGTTTTGTCATAAGTAAAATCATCGATTTCAGAAATTCCACTGTAGTAAGCGTGGTTCGATTGATGAAGTCGAAGGCACAAATCCAACATTTGTTTTTGAGGATGGATTTCTTTCATCTCAACGGAAACACTTAAATTTAAAGTAGGATATACTTTGGAACAATCATTATAATTGACTGCGTAAAAGAAGGGATTCGAGTTCTATGTGACTCAGAGCTTTTTAATTACGAATAAATGAATGATGCTTGATGAACTGATATTAAAAGCAATAATATATTCGTAATTTAATGGGAACTCTTCCAAAAAACCATCCAAATTTGGAAGCTTTACAGAAATGAAGATGCTATCCAGGATCTGGATTTTGACACAGCTGATCAACTTTGAATTATAAATTCCTACACTCATTTCCAAAACATTTTTGACTCTTTGCCATGTTTTTGACCTGCCTCGACCTTGAAGGAGTTCTGATTCCAGAAATTTGGATCAATCTTGCGGTTAAGACCGGAATAGAAGAACTGAATCTGACGACCCGGGATATTCCGGATTATGATGAATTAATGAACCACCGAATTGGGATTTGCAGAAAAAATCAGATCCGTATTGATGACATCCATGAGGTGGTAAAAAACATGAATCCACTTGAGGGCGCTGTTGATTTTCTATCATGGCTTAAAGAAGGAAGTGAGGTGGTCATTCTTTCAGACACGTTCCGTGAATTCGCCCAACCGATGATGAGTCAACTCAACCATCCAACATTGTTTTGCCATAACATCCATATCGATTCAGACCGACAAATTTCAGGATATCAACTGCGCCTCCAAGATCAAAAGCGGCACGCGGTGAGATCATTCATAAATCTTAACTTTAAAGTAACGGCAGTTGGTGATTCCTATAATGATCTCACAATGCTCGAGGAAGCAGATCATGCCGTTTTGTTTAGACCACCGGACCAACTCATCAAAGAAAAACCGGAGTATCCTAGGGTCAAGACTCATGAAGAACTGAAGAAACATCTCCAGAATGTATTTTCTTCTATGATTGAATCCTGAATCATGCGCAGAAAAAATAGTCAAAATCAGAAAATTCACGAGATTCTTTATGGGTTGCATCCTGTTCGTGAAGCAATGCTGCAACAAAAAAGAAGGTTACAGAAGTTGTATTTGGGGAAAATTAAAGGAGCCAGCCAGCGGGTAAAGGAAATCCATGATCTTGCAGGGAATCTGGATATTACAGTTCAGGAAGCCAGCAATGAATTGTTGGAGAAGTTAACCGGACGTTCTTCTCATCAGGGAACCGCCCTCCAGTGTTCTCCTCTCCCGGAATGGAATTGGGAATCTCTGAAGTCTGATACCAGAGAAACCATCAATGTCATTGCCGTTTTGGATCAAATTGAAGATCCCCAAAATCTTGGTGCCATCATCCGGAGTTGTGGGTTTTTTAAAATCAGGTCCTTGGTTCTTTCGAAAGATCACTCCTGTCCCATCACCCCAGCGGTTTCAAAAGCCTCTGCAGGCGTTGCCGAGTGGTTTCCGGTGATTCGTGAAACCAACATCAGNCGTTTTCTGGAGAGGATGAAAAAAGAAGGTTTNTGGGTTGTNGGTCTGGACGGTGAAGCCGAACAGGANATTGATATCCTTAAAATAGACCGACCNCATATCNTCGTTCTTGGCAATGAGGGGCAAGGACTGAGGCCACTCGTACGAAAATCCTGCGACTGGCTTTTAAGAATTGGAGGGGATTCCCGTGTCGAATCGCTTAATGTGAGTAATGCGGCAGCCATTGCCTTGCACAAATTCTATACATCCAGTACCACATTGACTCTGGCTCCTGAATTGCAAAGCTTTGAAGCCATACCTGAATGATATAAAGAGTTCCTCGAACCAAAGAATATATGCCGCGTTTTCGCCTTGAAACAGCTCTAAAAGTCCGGGAAAGGCTTGAAAAGCTCTATCAGAAGGCTTTGGCGGAGCAGGTACANATTCAGCAGGAACTTCGTGATCAAAGACNGTTGATGGAACGGGCATTAGATAGCAATAACCTCAACCTTGATCAGTCTAAAAGTACTGGATTCACCATCATGCAGATGCAGATGAGTGATCATTTCAGGGAGCGAATGACCCTTCAAATGGAAGTTAATCAGAACCAATTGAAGGAACAGGAACAGGTTATTGAACTGAAGCGGCAGGAATTGACCCGGGCCACACAAAAAAAGAGGGTGCTGGAAATCCTTAAAGAAAAGCAGCAACAGCGTTTTGAAGAAGAAATGGATCGACAGGAACGTATGGAAGCGGATGAAATTGCCCAAGGATTGCGAAGATACTCAGTTCAATGATATCAAAATGCTTCCATTTATTCTTCTCATCCTTCAGTTCGATTACAAAATCATTTAGTCGTCTATGACCTTAACTTTGAAAAANTTNAATCATTTCAGTTTATTATTGATCTTAAGTGTGCNTCTCCTCTACGCACGGCCCGCTTATAGCATACCCTCGTCTCTTGAAGAGATTCAGCAGAAGTTTGGAAATTTGTGTTATGAATACGGGTTGGAATTTTGTGCAAGCCCCCCAAAATCAAAAGGAGAGGGTGATAAGCGTAAAGAGTTCACAGAAACGGAAAAACAGATCCTNACTCGACTTTCCCGCCAGCAATCAAGATTGCAGGACCGGGAAATGGATTTGGATCGGCGGGAACAGCAGCTTAAAGCCCTGCATGAAGATGTTCAAAGACAAATCAGTCAACTGGAAAAACTTCAGCAGGAAATCGAAAGAGACATTGAAAGTAAGAAAACTCAGGATGATGCACTCCTCGATAAGGCTGTCAGTTTCTATGCCAAAATGGATGCAGCAACAGCCGCTCAGTCGATCAATCAACTCGATACAAAAGTGGCAATTTCCATTCTGATGCGGATGAAAGAAAAACAGGCAGCGGANGTGCTTTCAAANATTCCTCCTAACCAGTCCGCAAAGNTGATTGCTGAAATTGCAAAGAAGAAATAATTCACTTTTTTAGTGAATANAATTTCCAGTCTGTATGCAGGTTAAATATCTTTTGTAAGAAAAAGATATATTTTTTGAAATTTAGTTCTTGTTCAGGAAGGACAGAACACACTTAGTAAACACGGCCTGAGTGACCGGGATAACATAGTTGTTATCAGAGTTGCGGTGATAAAAGCCAGACCAAGGAACGGTTAAAACCACCATGATTGCAATTAATCAAGTACTTACCCCTAAAACTACAAAAGATGGGGGTATCGTTGANGAAGCATCCGCAGATCCTGAAATCCCGTTTGCAAATACACTGGATGATTTNATGGAAGGTTCCATAGCGGAATCTGAAGCAGGAGAATTATTACTCNCTGAATTGGAAGCAGATCCGATGTTGGCAGAACTTGAATATGAAGAGAGTGAATTGAATCTTCTACAGGAANATATACTTGAAACATTAACCGATGAAGAAAAACAGATCGGTTTGGCTGTACCCATCNCTCNCGAACTACTTCCTAATTCTATCGATGAACTTCAACTCCAAAACGGGGAATCCTTCAAAGAGCGAACGGGCATGTCCAGGTTGGAGGTTTTACAACAGGGGAAGCNACTGACTGAGGAATCCCTCCTGGTGCCTGAACTAAGAACAGACACCAAAGCCCTCAAGAANGANCTAGCGAAACANCAAACGACTCTTGGTCAGATTAATCCTGAGGAAGTTCTAACGGAATCCAAATCTTCATCCAAAGCCATTTTGAACGAAACTTCTTCCGCACATCCCTTCTCAAATATGGAGGCTGTGTTTCAAAAAACACAGCCTCTTGCTGAGTCTGGTGAAAAGATGGAACAGATGCAGGCAGTTTTGAAACAGCAGTTCCGTTCAGGGGATAATGAAGCTGTTCAGACAGAGACTCNGCAGGNACAGATCCTTAATGCAGGCTTAATCAAGCCCGGAGAACAGGTTCAAGCCACGGCCTCTAGAGCCCCCATTGAAACAAGATTACGTATCAGTTCTGAACAGACGGAAAGTGCATTCAGCATGAAATCGGGTCTGGAACCCGTTCCGGGTCTGGAACCCGGAGCGGCATCCAATAATTTTCAATCTCAGTTAGTTTCGAGAACAGAAGGATCTCAGCAGGCTCAGGCCGGAGTTCAGGCTCCTGAACTCCCTTTTGATGTAGAACAAATCATGAGCAGGGTTCGGGTATTACGAGAAAATGACTCGCAACAGATTACTCTAAAACTGCAGCCTGAACACCTAGGGCAGGTCACCATGAAAGTCCGTCAAAGTGGCGGAGAACTCCAGGTAGACATGCGTGTTGATANCATGATGGCCAAACAGATCATCGAATCCGGTTTTGATAACCTGAAATCACGATTCCTAGACCAGGAGCTGTCTTATGATCAGCTTTCTCTGAACATCGAGGTCGATCAGCGTTCTGCATCTCAATATGATCGNGATCAGCAAAATTCGAAATTTGGTGAAGAATCTGCATCAACTGCACGCGGAGAAACCGAAGAGGAAATCGTTCCCGATCTGATTAATCCCAGGTCCACAGCTAATAATAGCGACAGCGCTTTAAACATTTACGTCTGAAGAGGCATACATGACCCCAANCTCCATCAACCAAGCCATCCAGTTNAATAAAACNGGNCTNNGAAACGCATCNGCCACCAACAGNATGGGAGGCAAAGAGCTCGGNAAAGAGGATTTCTTAAACCTGCTGATGACACAAATGGCCAATCAGGATCCATTGGACCCGATGAAGTCAGAAAACATGATGCAGCAATTGGCGGCTATGGGCACAGTTGAGCAACTCCAAAACCTCAACAATCAAACGTCTCAACTTATGACTCTCCAGCAGGATATATCCCGTGCGACTTCAGCAAACCTGATCGGAAAAGATGTCGAGATTGGATCCCAGTCCCTTGNTATTACTGAAGGCAGGATTTCTCCTGCGGCCTACAGGCTCACTGGAGATGCCAACCGTGTACAGGTCATGGTTCACGATTCTGAAGGCGGGGTGGTCCGGAAATATAATCTGGAGAATCAGCCTCAAGGTTCCCACGAATTTCTGTGGGATGGACGTGATAATGATGGAGACCTAATGCCGGANGGCAATTACCACTATAACGTCTATGCCAAAACAGAAAACGGAGAAGATATCAGTGTATCTTATTCGAAGACAGGTCAAGTCAGCATGATCCGTTTTGATGGATCAAATCCGATGGTTCAGGTCAATGGTGAATGGCTCCACGGNAAAGATATTATCGGCATTGATGACCTTTCCTCTAGGAGATACGGGAATGCGGTTCCGCTGCCGATACGTAATGATTTGGAAAGCAGGAAGCCGAATTTTGAGTTGCTGGATCAGGTCAAGCCGGTCCAGCTTGATGAGTGAGTTCTTTAGATGATCAGCAAGGATCAAATAATTATTTATTCAATCGTATACGGTTTTTCTGAAAAAAGGATTTTCAGCATCAACCGGTAATAATTTATTTAATATCACGGAGAATCAGGAATGGCGTTACTTGGATCATTGTCTACAGGAGCCAGCGGTGTTAAAACCCAGGGCAAATCGATGCAGGTTATCGGTAATAATATTGCCAACGTTAACACCTNCGGCTTCAAGCGCAACAATGTTGCGTTTGAAGACTTGATGGGGAATCAATACCCCCAAGGTGGGTCTTTCACCCAGGTCAGTAACGGGGTCAAGATCGGCAGTGTGGAAATGGAGTTTTCTCAAGGTGCTTTCGAAACGACGGCATTGGCCACAGATATGGCAATCGGAGGAGGCGGGTATTTCACTGTCATTGATCCTTCCACAGGTGCCGAAGCATACACGCGNAATGGCCAGTTTTCTTATGACAGGGAAGGTTTTCTCTCTACCGCCAGGGGCATGCGGCTTCAGGCTCTTGAGGTGGACCGCAATACCGGCGAAAGTAAAGGTCTCCCAGGGTCTTTGAAAGTCCTTGGGCTTGTGGACCCGCCCAGTTCATCCGGAACAGGAGCCAACGGCACCGGAGTTCGAGTGGCAGCGAATCTGGATGCCAATGCGAGTGTGAAAGACGTACCAGTCGANCCAACCAATATGCTCGATACGATGTACAATTTTGCCACATCGACCACCGTCTACGATCCCTATGGAAATACTCATACAGCAACCGCAGCCTTTCGGAAACGCCCTGATTTGCCTGAACAGGTGGATGCAGCTACTGGTCTTCCCATCCCAGGTACCGGGGTTCGCAACCAGTGGGAATATTACATGATGTTCGATGGTGCATCATTGGGGCAGGTTCCTGGGACCCAAATTGCGGTTGGCGGTGGATTCCTGCAGTTCACTGATGATGGAAAATTGATTGCAGCAACCAGTGGAAGTTTCGAATCCCAGCCAGGAGGAGTGGGTCCTGATGGACAGCCTTTGCCTGGAGGACCTCCAAGACTCGTACCACAACCTGTCGATCCGGCTAGTGGAGTTCCACAGTTTGCAGTTCCATTCAATGGGGAAGAGCCGATCATTCTTGGTGTACACCTTGGTGACGGTTTCAACCCTGATGATCCTACCGATCCTCGTACAGGGCTTGACGGTATTACTCAGTTTGCAGGCCGGTACAACGTTTTACGCACTTCTGCAGACGGAAATCCCTCCGGATCCCTCGACAATATATATGTGGAGAGTGACGGAACAGTGACCGGAGTTTTTGATTCAGGTTACACTCGTCCGATCGGAAGAATGGTACTTACGAAATTCGACAATCCTGGAAAGCTGGCACAAGTTGGTGACAACCTGGTTCAGGAAACCCTGGGTTCAGGCAAAAAAGTTACTGGAGAACCTGGAACTGCCGGATTTGGTGAAGTCCGAAGCATGAGCCTTGAACAGTCCAATGTCGATCTTTCTACCGAATTTGTAAAGATGATCGAATCGCAACGTGCTTTCCAGGCCAATGCCAAAACGGTCAGCACATCCGATGAGATGATCTCAGATCTGATCAACATGAAGCGTTGATCCCAGCTTAGGGACTGGNTCTGTCCAGTCCCTACCGACTTTTCCCCCTTCCAATCTGTTGCAAAGCAGTCCTTTAGAAATCGAGTAAGAACCTCTGTTGCATCATTCTTCGGCGTAAGAAGGATGGATGTCTACTTTTTTCAGCCAATTGATGATGTGATTTTCAAGAATCTGCACAGCCTCATCTAATTTATCAGCTTTTAGAGATTCAAGAATTTTTTCGTGATGTTCCAGCGAAAATTGCAAAGAGCTTTCCACCGAACCTGTAACAAAATTTCTCAATGCTGATACCCTGGCATTGATCATTCNATAGGTGTCTTTCATGTATCTGTTTTCACAGTAATTAAAAAAAGAATTGTGAAAACTATCGTCCAATTGNAGGTAGTGCATCACACCTTCCTTTTTCATGTCCTTTCTCATCGATTTAACGATACTCTCGAGTTCCTTCAAAANNTCGTCTCTATTTCTTTCATGNGAATACCTNAAAGCCATCGACTCCAATGCATATCTGAGCTCACAAAGTTCAATGATTTCAGGTTTATCCATAGAAAAGACAAAGGTTCCTTTTTGTGGTATTATCTTTACTAATCCTTCCATGTTAAGAAGGGAAAGGGCCTCTCGAATCGGGGTCTTGCTTACCTGGAGGTTTTGGGCCAGATAGTTTTCGGACAGAGACTCCCCCATTTTGAGGCGGCCTTGAACNATCGCTTCACGTATACGTTCCGCTGCGATTTCTTTTAACGATTGCGGACGATTGATTTCTTCCATAAGGGATCCTATAAAGAAAGTTTTTTATAGTGGGTTCGCTTAACCACTTTTAACCTATACAGNTNCAGNNGGTGAATTAATTACNTATANGATNCTCAAAANAAAATCAAATTAATATTAGATTTTAGATACCATGAGGGGCAAAACGGTGTTGGCTGTAGACTTGGGAGGGGAATCAGGGCGCGTGATGATGCTTGAATTTAATGGTTCAAAATTCTATCTCGAAGAAATCCATCGTTTTGCCAACTTACCCGTTGAAGCGGCAGGCACTTTATTTTGGAACGTTCTCTCACTTTGGCGTGAAATGCAAATCGGAATCGCCAAATCTCCATCCGTCGACTCCATTGGCGTCGATAGTTGGGGGGTGGATTTCGCTTTATTGGACCGACACGGAAAACTGCTGGGCAATCCACTTCACTATCGTGATTCCTGCACAGAAGGGATGAAGGAATGGGTCTTTGAGCGGGTTCCCCAAAAAGAACTATTCAAAAGGACCGGGAATCAGTCCAACTTGCTCAACGGCCTTTATCAACTAGCCCATTTAGTAAAAACACAAAGCCCGATGCTTGAGGCTTGCGACACCTTCGTGACCATTGCGGATCTCTTCAACTATTGGCTGAGTGGAAACAAATCCTGTGAATACACTCACGCCACCACCCAACAGCTTTATAATCCAACTAAAAGTGAATGGGATTATGAAACCATGGAAGCTCTTGAGATTCCAAAACAAATTTTTCCAAAAGTACAGAAACCCGGAACGCAAATTGGGAAATACCACCAGATTCCAGTCATTCTGCCTGCCTGTCATGACACNGCCAGTGCCGTGGTTGCAGTTCCATCAAACACACAGGATCATGCATTCCTTTCCAGCGGGACCTGGAGCTTGCTGGGGTTGGAACTCGAAGAACTGATTCTCAGTGATCAGGCTCTTGAAGCAAACTTGACTAATGAAGGAGGTTTTGGGGGAACAAATCGTTTCCTGCAAAATATTGCGGGATTGTGGTTGGTACAGCAGTCCGTGAAAANCTGGTCAGAANAGGGAAGAACTTATANTTATGATCAAACGGTAGCAATGGCAGAATCNGCTACTCCATTTCAGGCNTTCATCGACCCTGATCTTCCACAATTCCTTCCGGCTGGAGATATNCCTTCCAGGATTAAGGATTTTTGCAAAAATTCAGGTCAAGAGGTACCTCAAACCCCGGAGGAATTACTACGCGTCATTTATGAAAGCCTCGCGATGAAATACCGCTACTTTCTTAACCTTTTGGTAAAAGTATCTGGGAAGGAAGTAAAAAAACTGCATGTCCTCGGAGGAGGTTCACGGAATCGTTTGCTGAATCAGTTTTGTGCCAATGCTATGCAGATTCCTGTTGTCGCAGGCCCTACGGAAGCAACCTCGATCGGNAATGCTATGGNTCAGTTGATTGCCCTGGGGGAAATTGGGAACCTCCAGGAAGCCAGAGAAATCATAGTAGGTTCATCCGCTCTGGATTATTTTGAGCCCCAACAGGGAGAACTCTGGAATGAACAATTTGAACGATACCAAAAGGAGATCATTGGAAAAAATGAATCGTTCAAGGCATGAGATGATCCGACTTGGAATGGCCTCCCATTTTTTGGATGATTTGGTTTNTTCCAAATTCTGAGAATCCGATTTGTATCAAATGCCCGATATCGTCACAGTCTTTATTATCACCACTTTTTTTCAATACACTTTTTTATGAATCATGNATGAAGCTGAAATAGAATTACGTNAGGAAATCATCCGGACTGGAATCCGGATGAATGAATTGGGAATCAACCAGGGAACATCTGGGAACATCAGTGTACGATGGCAGGAGGGAATCCTCCTTACTCCAACAGGAATCCCCTATGAAGAACTCAATCCTGAAGATATTTGTTATCAAAATTGGGAAGGGGAGGTGGAAGGCAGGCTTGAAAGATCCAGTGAGTGGAGATTCCATCTNGCGATCCAGAAAAACCGTAAGGATGTGAATGCCGTGGTTCATACCCACTCCAACCATGCGACCGCATTGGCGATCCAGGAAATGGAAATTCCTGCAATTCATTATATGGTAGCAGCCGGNGGAGGACCAAACATCCGCTGCGCGCCTTATGCCACTTTTGGAACCNAAGAGTTGTCACAGCANGCCTTAAAAGCTCTGGAAAATCGTAAATGCTGTCTTCTCGCCCACCACGGAGTGATTGCAACAGGATCCAGCATCAGCAAGGCTTTATGGCTAGCCGGTGAAGTGGAAACATTGGCCAAACAGTATTTGCTGATTCTTTCTACAGGAAAGGAAGCAAAACTACTGTCAGGAGATGAAATCGAACGGGTCCGAATAAAAATGTCTGATTATGGTTTAAAAACCAGAGATCAGAAAAACTCAGGTTAAGTAAACCCAAGNCTAAAACCATCGCAATAAATACATTNCTCTTGAATTTTCTTNGTCGGGATTNTTTGGTTTTAGAAGCAAATNGCTTAACNTTAAACTAAGTTTTTTTACAACAAAGNAGAAATGACATTGAGAGAAACCTATGAATGAAATTGATCTTAAGAATAAGGCTGCAGTNGTTACCGGAGGAGCCCAGGGGATTGGACTGGCAATAGCAGAACGTCT
The DNA here is from genome assembly GCA_002683785.1 of Deltaproteobacteria bacterium. GTDB lineage: Bacteria > SAR324 > SAR324 > SAR324 > NAC60-12 > UBA1014. The sequence continues at coordinate 5,107 of NYUB01000004.1, read as the reverse complement.
GCTGAAATCAGGCGCTTCGGTCTGTCTATGGGACCGTGATCAGGTTCTGGTCGAGGAAACTGCAAATTCCCTGGCATCAAAAGGGAAAGTAGAGATAGCCGTGATGGATGTCACCGATTTGGATTCTGTTAAGGCGGCCACCCAAAAGACGATTGANACGCTTGGGAGCATCGACATCCTGGTCTGCAATGCAGGAATAGCGGGTCCCACCGTTAAGGTCTGGGAATATCCTCCAGAAGATTGGCAGCAGGTGATTGACATCGATCTGACCGGAGTGTTTAATTGCCTGNATTCCGTAGCTCCGGTAATGATCGNACAAAATTACGGACGTATCGTTAATGTCGCCTCTGTNGCTGGTAAAGATGGCAATCCAAACGCTGCACCCTACAGTGCGGCAAAAGCAGGAGTGATGGCCCTTACTAAATCCCTCGGGAAGGAACTTGCGGCNTATGACATTTCCGTCAACTGCATCACTCCAGCAGCAGCGAAAACAAGGATTTTTGACCAGATCAGTCAGGAACATATCGACTACATGTTGAGCAAGATCCCTCGTAATCGATTTCTCAAAGTNGAGGAGGCTGCTTCCATGGTGGCGTGGCTTTGTTCTGCAGAGAACTCATTCACCACCGGTGGAGTTTTTGATCTCAGTGGAGGGCGATCCACCTACTGAAACGATTTTCTCGGTTCCATTCAATAAAGGTCTCCCATGACCTCCGATCCTCTCNTACAGCCATACCGCATCAAGCATCTCGAGTTGCGGAACCGGATCATGTCGACNGCCCATGAACCGGCGTATTCTGAGGANGGCCTGCCAAAAGAACGGTATCGACTTTATCATGCAGAGAAGTCCAAAGGCGGGTTGGCGTTGACGATGACCGCAGGGTCCGCTTTGGTCTCCCAAGATAGTCCTGAAGCCTTCGGAAATCTCCACGCGTTTCGAGATGAAATCGTACCATGGCTGCAAGAACTGGCTGATGCAGTTCATGAGCATGGTGCAGCGATAATGATGCAGATCACCCACCTTGGACGAAGAACCAACTGGAACAAGGAATACTGGCTTCCAGTGCTCTCTGCCTCTCCAGTTCGTGAAGCAGCCCACCGTTCCTTTCCCAAGGAAGCTGAGGACTGGGATCTGGAACGTATCATCCGTGATTATGGCACCGCCGCAGAACGCATGAAGGCAGGCGGGCTTGACGGCATTGAGATCGAGGCTTATGGACATCTTTTCGACAGTTTCTGGTCACCTGCCACCAATCTGCGTAAGGATGAGTGGGGAGGCTCCCTCGACAANCGCCTTCGCTTCACCTGGAGGGTACTGNATTCGATTCGGGAANGNGTTGGGCCTGATTTTATCGTTGGCCTGCGAATGGTTGCTGATGAAAACTGGAAACTGGGACTCTCCCGGAAAGAAGGNGTCGAAATCGCGCGAAGGCTGGTGCATAGCGGGAAGGTTGATTTTCTCAATCTCATCCGTGGACACATNGAAACCGATGCGGTCCTTTCCAAAGTGATTCCGATTCAGGGAATGCCGGCTTCACCCCATCTGGATTTTTGTGGGGAAGTCCGAAGTGAAGTTAAGATTCCAATCCTCCACGCAGCACGCATCCAGGATGTTGCAACTGCGCGCCATGCTGTTGCGGAAGGAAAGCTCGATATGGTTGGAATGACCCGTGCCCACATTGCCGATCCCCACATCGTACGCAAAGTCATGGAAAAGCGTGAAGACGAAATCCGTCCTTGTGTGGGTGCCACCTACTGTCTCGACCGNATTTACGAAGGNCACGAAGCCCTCTGCATCCACAATCCTGCGACGGGACGGGAAAAAACCATGCCCCATAAGANCGTGAAAAGCTCTGAGCCAGGACTCAAAGCTGTNGTCATCGGAGCAGGGCCCGCGGGCCTCGAGGCTGCCCGGGTGCTTGGGGAGCGGGGNCACCAAGTGANGGTTCTGGAAGCCGCAGATGAACCCGGNGGCCAGGTACGNCTTGCGGCGAAGGTCCCGAGNCGTAAGGAACTGCTCGGCATCATCGACTGGCGTCTCACCATGTGTGAAAAAGCTGGAGTCGAGATTCGCTGCAACCAGTTTGCTGAAAAAAAGGATGTCATTGCTGAAAATCCTGATGTGGTCATCATAGCCACCGGAGGTCTGCCGAATACAGAAATTGTAGAAGGTTCGGAACTAGTTTATAGCACCTGGGACCTGCTGGGAGGCAGCATCAAACCCACGGGAAGGGTGTTGCTTTTTGATGACAATGCGGCACACCCNGGGCTGGCAGCAGCTGAAATGATTGCTGATTCGGGAGCTGAACTTGAAATCGTTACTCCAGAACGTTTTTTTGGGGCAGACATCGGGGGGCTCAATCACGTTGCCTACGGAGAAGCATTCGACCGTGCGGGAACCAAGTTGACCATCAGTAAACGTCTACAATCTGTTCACCGAAACGGAAGCGGACTCATCGCCATGCTTGGATCCGACTACTCGAATCGAGTCGAGGAACGTGAGGTGGACCAGGTTTTTGTGGAACATGGGACCCTCCCCCTCGATGATCTCTATTTTGAACTGAAACCCGACAGCCTCAATCTNGGTGAAGTAGATTATCCTGCTCTCATCGAAGGAAAACCCCAGCTGTTACAAAACAAACCCGAAGGGGCATTTCGCCTCTTCCGTATTGGCGATGCTNTTGCTTCCAGAAACATTCATGCCGCCATTTATGATGCGCTTCGTCTTTGCATCACCCTATGAATTCTCCTTCGTCATTTCCCCGACTTTTCTCGCCCATTGACCTTCGCGGAAAGACGCTCCGCAACCGTATCGTTTTTGGAGCCCACACGGCTAATATGGCCGATCAGGGGATTCCAGGCGAACGGCACCTCGGATATTATCGGGAACGGGCGATGGGGGGAGCAGCAATGCTCGTCATTGAACCGGTACCGGTCCACCCTGCGGCGGTCCTGACGCGTGGAAACTTCAGGCACAGCAGTGATGANGTGATCCCCCATTTCCGTAAAATCACCGATGCNGTCCATGAACAGGGAGCGTTGATCCTNCAGCAGCTTTATCATGTGGGGCAGCATGGAGATTCGGACAATTCCTATCATCCGAATTGGTCTCCCTCCGGGATGCCGAGCTACCATGATTCCGACGGCAGTCACACCATGTCTGAAGCCGAAATCGAAGAAACCATCGAGGGTTTCGTTCAGGCNGCACGACGCTGCAAGGATGCAGGATTCGACGGAGTCGAGGTCTGGGCCGCCTACCACTGCATTNTGGACCAGTTCTGGACCCCATGGTCCAATCGTCGTGACGACCGTTGGGGAGGATCTCTGGAAAACCGGACACGTTTTTCGCGAGAAATCATCACTCGCATCCGCAAACTCTGCGGGGAAGATTTCATCATAGGAACTTCCGTCAGTGACGAACCCGATTTCGAGGTTGCACTGCAGCGAGAGTCCCTGGCAGAGGTCATTGCCCTTCACGACCGTGACCAGCTCATCGATTATGTCAGTTGTGGAACGGGCAGCTATTTCGATTTCTATAAACTGATGCCCACCTTCCTCTATCCGGAAAGGCTGGCGACAGAACTTTCGGTAACCCTGAAAAGTGCCGTGAACCATGCCCTGGTCACGATGGAAAGTCATGTCCGTACTCCGGAAAATGCAGAGGCTGTGCTGTCTGCGGAACAAACGGATCTGGTTTCCATTGTTCGTGGCCAGATCGCGGATCCTCATCTGGCCAACAAGGCCAAAGAGGGGCGTGTCGACGACATCCGCCCTTGTCTTTCCTGCAACCAGATGTGCTGGGGTCGGCGTTATCGGGATTACTGGATCTCCTGCCTTGTCAATCCTTCAACTGGAAGAGAATATGAATGGGGAGGGGATCGTTTCGAAAAAACAGCAGCCCCAAAGCGAGTGCTGGTAGTTGGTGGAGGTCCTGCCGGATTGGAAGCAGCAAGGGGTGCTGCTGAAAGAGGACATCAGGTGACACTGGCTGAAGCATCGGACCGAATTGGCGGGCAGTTCCGGCTTGCTGGAATGCAACCACGAAGAGGGCAGGTCCTCGATCTGCTGGACTGGTACTCACGACAGTTGGACCAGTTAGGCGTGGAAGTGCGGCTCAACACCTTCATGGAAGCAGAAGAGATTCAAACCTTTGCTGCTGATGTCACCATTCTTGCGACCGGTTCCTTTCCTCCTGATACCGGTTTTCAAAAAGCAATCCCCCATATCGAAAGGCTTCCAGGGATCGAGCGAGGAGGTTTCTTTTCTGCTGAAGACGTCATGGCCCGCCGTGCTAAACTCGGCAAGCGGGTGATTCTTCTTGATGAAGGAGGAAACTGGAAGGGATGTGGAACGGCCCTTAAAATGGCAGAGGACGGGCATGAGGTGACTCTGATCACACCCGACCCGCTGGTCGGGAAGGAACTCCAACGCACTGCCGCCGACTACCCATTACGCCAACGACTTGGAAAACTTGGTGTGCGCTTTATCCTGGAATCCGCCATCACCCGTTGGACTCCAGAAGGTGCGGAAATGCTTTCCTTCCTCGATGGAAAAACATCCTTTGTCGAAGCCGACTCCCTTGTTTTTGCCACCGCAAACCATGCAGAAGACACACTGGCAACTGAGCTTGAAGGATCAGGACTTGAGATCCGTAACATTGGAGACAGCGCTGGCCCAAGGCAGGCTCCCTTTGTTATTTACGAAGGTAGGCGAACGGCTCTTGAGATTTGAGCTAAAGTTCATTCAGATTGGGATGAATCACATCTCTGCTACAACACACACCTTGTGGGTCATGTTGGACAAGCTTTCATTGAAGAAGGTCTCAACTTGAATTGGGATTTTTTCTTTAGTAGGGCGGTGGGCTGAATTTTTTTCTGGGAACTTGTGGGGAATCTCCGGGACGTTTTTTTTAAAGGTTCTGGAAGGGTTCTCTTATTTCATGGGAATTAAGAATGATCACAAAGAGAAACGAAACATCATCGAAAGAATTGAAATTTTGGAAACACAGGATCATCAGTCAAAACAGGCCTGTCCTCTTTCAAAAAAGTTTCATCATGTGGAAGAAAAGATTGCAAAGCGTAGGATAAGTTATGTATATTTTTTTCAA
>NYUB01000003.1 GCA_002683785.1 Deltaproteobacteria bacterium | reverse complement strand
AAGGATGAAGATTGTTGCGATTTTTGAAATGGATTCTGCTCTTGGTCAAGTAATGAAATTTCCGACTCTTTATAAGATTGACCTGAGTGCAAGAATTTTCCGATTGAGATGAATGTGTCCCTTTAGCCCTTGGTTTGTTGCATGGAACCGAGTCCTCAGAAATCCTGGAAGGGGAAAAATGGCAATCTGGAGTAAAAACGTTTTGAAACGTATCCTGATCCTCTTTTTTTTCGGACTGCAACTGCTCAATCCCTGGAAGGAGGTTGAGGCAGTCGACTGGGAGGCGAAACGGACCCAGATGGTGTTGATGGATCTGATGCCGAGGGGGATCTGGACTCCTTCGGTATTGAAGGTGATGAAACGTGTTCCACGTCATGAATTTGTTCCGAAGCACATCCGTAAGCTGGCATATGCCGACCGTCCGCTTCCGATCGGCGAGGGGCAGACGATCAGTCAACCCTACGTGGTGGCCTGGATGTCTCAACTGCTGGAAATCAAAAAAGGGATGAAGATCCTGGAGATCGGGACCGGCTCAGGTTACCAGGCGGCAGTGCTGGCAGATCTGGGAGCACGCACCTTTTCCATGGAGATCCGTCCCAACCTGGCCCGTGAAGTGAAAACCCGTCTGCGCAAACTGGGGTATCGGGTGCAGGTCCGTCAGGGGGATGGTTATTACGGCTGGAAGAAGCAAGCACCGTTTGACCGCATTATCATCACCGCTGCCGCAAACCATGTCCCCCCTCCGCTGCTGAAACAGCTGAAACCCGGTGGAAAACTGATCCTTCCCCTTGGGAACGTTCGATACTACCAGAACATGACCCTCATCGAAAAAGGGGCAATGGGGAAGACAATCACTTCCCAGCACGGACAGGTCCGGTTCGTGCCGATGGTCGGTAAGGCCCAGCAGTAATGAAGTGTTTCAGCGACGCTGGTATTCAAAAACCAAGAGCGCCATCCCATAAAAAAACGCACCGGTCAGAAATAGAAATGACTGCCCAAACGCTTGTGCGATCCAGAGGGCCCCTGCAGCCCCGGTGACCGAGGCGAATGCGTTGCAGCCCCAGGCCAGTGCAATCGGGATCCTCCGGTCTACGGCTTCACTTTGCAATCCCAGATGTTTAAGTCCGGAAGGAAAGGGGGACCCCATCAGCATTCCAGAAAGGGTCACCAGCAGTGTTGCCAGGAAAAGCCGGAATCCCCATGCATTTCCAGACCACAACTCGAGCCACTGAGGCAGCATCATGGAAAAAATGAACAGTTCGATCATCAGGATCAGGAACACAAACCGGATTTTCCGTCTCGTGCTTTCACGGCTGAGGAAGGATCCGATTCCCGAGGCGGTTAGCAGTCCTCCAAGGATCAGGGCAAAGGAATAGACCGGCTGCCCCAGAAACAGCGTTAGTTTTTCCAGCAAAGCGATTTCCACCATCATGAAGGCCAGGCCGATGCTGAAGAAATAAATCATCAACGGAGCCTGGTCTTTGATTTGTCCAAGATGAGGAAGCATCGGAATGACGATGAACACGATGGAGATCAGGCATAGGGCCAAAAAAAGGAGGGGGACCAGGAGGCCTGCTTCGGCAAGCCCTTCCCATTTACCTCCAAGGCTTTGCCGGATTTCCTGCAACCGCGGCCATTTCAGGAACAGGTCGAAATAAGGCCGGTCGTCCAAAACGGGTTTGAGGTCGAAAGGAGTCTCTGCGTGAAACAGATCCGGATTCTGGAGCAGTGACTGAACGGCCAGGGCATAGACTGGTTCAGGCAGGCGGATGTTGGTGTTTCTTTCAGATTCAGTCATACCCGGATAAAAAACAGGAGCATATCCGCGTAGGTTACAAAAACTCTGGAACCGATGGCGATCTTCCATGCTCCAGGGTTTTTCTGAAACAAAGAGCATCAGTGTGCTCAGGGTCCGGAACAGACCGATTCGGGTTTCCGGATTCCATCCTCTTGATTGCAAGGCCTTGATGACCGTGGCCAGCATTCTCAATTCCCCGCGCGGAGGAGGCAGCAGGAAGCGATGCAAGGAAAGCCAACCTTCCGGTGCCAGATGATCGATTAGGGCCTTGATCCCCTCTTCCGTCATCAACGGATCGGTATTCAACGGATTCATGCCAGTGCTGCCGACCGGAGCAGAGTTTTCAATCGAGACCAGGATCCGGTCAAACCGCTGATCGGTTCTCGCCAGCAGTGTTCTTGAGCCTAGGGCTTTAATGCGGATGTTTGGAAAAGCAGCTTCTTCGCTGAGGGCTTCGGCAACCAGAGGGTGAGCTGTTTGCACCATAACCGAAGCGGTCCCAGCTTCTTTGGCGAGCAAAGCCTGCTGTCCGGAAAGGGTTTCCAGGACAAGCACCTTGTCTGGTGGAGACTGCTCATAATAAAGCCCCCATTCGGGAAGGTAATGCAGATAATCACCAAGCGATTTTCCCTTCCAAACGGCGAATCCGGTGAGACGGTCGCCGTCCAGCGTCAACCCCTTCTGATGCGGGAGGTGGCCCTGGAATTCTAGACTCATTCCGGGTGCAAAGCGTGCAAGCGGGGTTTCCAGCCGGTCGATCCGCAGTGAAGCATCGTGGCGTGTTTCCAGCAGTTTGCTCTGCGGATGCTGCAATGCAAGGGGGAGGTCTTTGTAGGGACTGAACTGGATTTCTGCATTCCAGGGACCGAGACAGGCATAGAGCATCAAGACCACGGAAGCTGAAATCGTCAGCCGCAGTTTATAACCCTTGGCCAGGCAGAGTCCTCCGGCCAGGGCCAACAGGCATGGGACAGCCAGCCATTCGATTTCTTTCAGGTTTGGAGCCACCATGAAAAAAATGGTGCAGCCGAATGCCGCTCCCANCAGGTCCCCNGCATAAAGAAAATNCGAGTGTTCGGTNTGACGTTCCAACAGNAGGTTCAGGCTCAGACCCGCCAGGAAAAANGGNACAGAGAGCANCAGAAAATAAAGCAGCAGCCAACCGCCNTGCCAGGGATCCAGGGCCAGCAGGGCCGGGTCGAAGGGCAGAAGACCCGCCAGTAAAAAAAGCGGGATCAGAACCACCGAAAAACCGAATGCCGGCAGAAACGGGGGAATCTCCAGGGAGCATGAAAGACGAAAAGCTCCCGCGGCTCCGTAACCGAGCAGGGCTCCGCTGATGATCAGAAACGCATAATGATGCCACATCTGGATCGCGAGCAACCGTGAAAGGCTGATTTCATACATCAATGCCGCCGANGAAATCAGAAACATTCCGGCTCCGATTCTTCCCTGGAGGAGAAAATTNGATTTGATGGAGATGGAGTTCAAAGTTGTTCGGTATGAATTTTCAGGTCCGTCGGGGCAAGGATAGCTGTTTCAGGAAATTCATGTCATTCTTCTTTTCCACAACATTTTCAAGTATAGACCTAGTAGGACTTAATGAAACAACTGATTGAATTCATTCCGATTGCCTTGTTTGGAGGAGTTTATTTTTGGACGCGTGATATTTTTNCTGCNACCTTTTTCTTGATGGGCGGGATCTGTCTCCAGNTGGCATTTGAATATTGGACAACGAGAAAGGTTTCCANACAGACCCAGATCATCTTCTGGTCTGCCATCCTGCTTGGCGGGGCGACCGTGATCTTCCGCAATGAGGAATTCCTGTTTTGGAAGCCCACCATTGTCAACTGGATCTTTTCCCTGGCGTTGTTGGGATTTCATTTCTTCAGCAAAGAAAATCTGCTCAGGAGGATGCTTGGAAGTAAAATTCAGCTTCCGGAACATGTCTGGATCAATCTTTCTCTGGGCTGGGCCATGGGGTTTTTTCTGGCCGGTTTGCTCAACCTGATCGTTGCTTTTCAGTTCAGCCTCGATTTCTGGGTCAGCTATAAACTCTTTGGNGGATTGGGACTCACACTATTCTATTTTGTCGTCATGGCGGTTTATCTGGCCAGGGGGGGATACCTCAATCAACCCAAACCTGTCACCGAGGAAACAACAAACCGGTGATTTCCGACAAGTCCAGAAAAGACATCACAAGGGAAATCTGAACGTAGTCCCTAAATCAGCTTATCTATTCATCATCTTCAGGGTTTGAAGTTCCATGACGGCTCGCTCATGATGAGGGGCTTCAGGGATCTAGGTAGAGATATTGATGCTCTCCTCAAGGTTCATAAGCTTTAAATTAACATGTTCCATTTTTGAAATCATCCAAGGCCAATCCCATGGATTTTCGTTCCCTGCTGATGGGGGTTAGCTTCTCGCTGATCTGGTCCAGCGCCTTCACCTCGGCACGGATTCTTGTTACCTCGGCGCCACCGGTGATGGTGCTTTCGATTCGGTTTCTGATTTCAGGCCTTTTGGGCATCGCACTGGCCCGGATGATGGGCCAGAAAATCGAATTTGAACGCAAGGAATGGAGTGGGGTGGTCATCATCGGCATTTGCCAGAATGCTCTTTATCTGGGATTGAATTTCATTGCCATGCAGTGGATCGAAGCCGGATTGGCGGCGATCATTGCGAGTATGCTGCCCTTGCTCGTGGCCGTTTTCTGCTGGGNCTTCCTCGGAGAAAAGACACGGATGATGGGGCTTTTGGGCCTGGTGGCAGGTTTTGGCGGGGTGGTCCTCATCATGATCCAAAGGCAAAGCGGCAACAGCGCCCTTTTTGGAATGGGGCTTTGTGTGATCGGGGCAGCGGCACTGGCNGGAGCAACGCTTTGGGTGAGCAGGATGATGAGCGGAAACAAAAATGTGATGATGCTCGTCGGACTTCAGATGCTCGTTGGCTGCGTGACCCTCTTCCCCTTCACTCTTTTTTTTGAAACCTGGACCATCGAATGGAGCATCAGNTTCATCATTGCCTTTTTTTACACGGTCTTGGCTCCAGGACTNTTGGCGACATTGATCTGGTTTTTCCTGGTGGGCCGGATCGGACCGGTTCGAGCCTCAGCCTTCCATTTCCTCAATCCCTTTTTTGGTGTCCTCGTTGCAGCCCTGATCCTGGCCGAACCCTTGACCCTCCAAGACGGCATAGGTGTTGCCATCATCATGGCGGGGATCCTTGCCGTTCAGATGAGTCGAAATCCTGGAGAGACAGAGGAGTCTTGAGGATTCATGAGAAAAAAATGAAGTCTGAAAATACAGAAGATCTCACTGAAGAACTGAGAAGAGTCAATAGAGAGATTGGAGANTATCCTGCACCGATTACTGGATGTGATGCACAATTCAACCATCTCTTGGAAAGGAGGTCCNAGTTGGAAAGAAAATTGAAAACCAAAAACCAGAAAGAAATCAGAATGTGGGAGGGAGGAAATCTCTACTGAATGGAATCCTTTGGTACCATGGCAGAATTTCCAGACGACCCTAGATGNTTTATGATGCTTTTTCTGAGAAACGTCCTCCGAGAACAATGAAAGGAATGCACTCAAGATGAATCAGGATACTTTTCAATACTATTTTGAATCGGGGCCCCAGAATTCTTTTTTAGTNGAGTATCTGGCATTTCCATTCTTGATCTTCCTGATGATCATTCTTGCCTACAATTACATCAAAAAAAGACTTCTGAGGGATGAAAAAGAAGATTTGGAAAGTCTCAAATTGCTCCAGGAATTGCTNGAACAAGGAACGATTTCAAAAGAAGAATTCCTGAAAAAAAAGAACCGTATCACCTCTAAATGGTAATGTCTTATAACGAAACCGCAGTGAAAGAGCTTTTGCGTGTCATTCCCCAAACNGGAAAAGTCGAGTGGATCGGCATACGATCGAAAAAGAAATCAGAAATGACCGTATTGGAAAAAGTTTCGGTGGAGAAGGGGAAAGGCTTGAAGGGAGATCACTTCCAGGGAAGCATTTCAGGAAAAAGACAGGTGACGCTGATCCAGAAGGAACATCTGGATGTAGTTGCAGGCATTCTGGGGCGNATGGAAATCGATCCGAAACTGACCCGGCGTAATCTCGTCATCTCAGGAATCAACCTCCTTTCGCTGAAACAACAGCAATTCAGAATTGGAGATGTGGTTTTGGAAACCACCGGCATTTGTGCCCCNTGCAGCCTTATGGAAGAAAACCTTGGTCCTGGAGGCTACAACACGATGCGGGGGCATGGAGGGATTACGGCAAAGGTGATCGAGGACGGAGAAATCAGGCTTGCAGATACGGTCGAACTTTTGACCGCTTAAGGAGAAAGCGATCACACCTAAGCCTCAGGATTCTCTCACTGCGGATCCATTGAAATCGTCTGGGAACGAAAACGAGAAATTGTCGTAAAAANAATCCTGGATGTCTTTTTCAGTTCTNCCTTCTCGAATGATTCAATCAGATTCCTGCCTTCTACTCAAACGTCTTTGCTAAAGAAAGGAAACTACTCGACATCCCTGAATCAGTGATGTTCATTCACAGAAAATATTGGAATAGTCTTTTGAGCATCCTACCTATTTCGAATTGAATCAACTTTGTAGAGTGTTAACAACAAGAGAAAAATAAAGAATATGACGGTTCTTATCGTTGGAGCGAGTGGAGCGACGGGACGATTGTTGGTGGAACAATTACTCGAGCGTGGACAAAATGTAAGGGTGATTGTGCGATCGCCTGAGAGTCTGCCTGAAGTCATCAAGAATCACGATCACTTGTCCATAATCCATGCAAGCATCCTGGACCTTACCGATGCTGAGATGACCCAGCATGTCAGAGGTTGCACAGCAGTGGCATCATGTTTAGGGCACAACTTGACCTGGAAAGGGGTTTTTGGTCACCCACGGAGNCTTGTGACCGATGCCACTCGACGATTGTGCAATGCCATCAAAGAAAACAAGGCAGAAAAGCCAAGAAAGTTTGTGCTCATGAACACGGCTGGCAACAGCAATCGTGATCTTGAAGAACCGATATCATTTGGCCAAAGGTGTGTCATTGGGCTTCTGCGTCTTCTGCTGCCTCCTCATGTGGACAACGAGGAGGCGGCAGACTTTTTACGCACTGTTGTTGGCCAAAANGACAAGAAGCTTGAATGGGTTGTGGTTCGACCGGACGCTCTCATCAATGAGGATGAGGTCACTGAATATGAAGTGTATCCATCGCCAATAAGAAGCGCGATTTTCAATTCCGGCAAGACTAGTCGAATCAATGTTGGCCACTTTATGGCTGATCTGATCACTGAGGATGATATATGGAACAGGTGGAAGGGGCAGATGCCTGTGATCTACAACAAGGAACAGTGTTCAAAAACGTAAATNACAATACAGTGCATTAAAGTCTAAGGTAGATACTGATACTGAGTCTACGAGCTTCAGAATCGTAAATTGGATCCGGATNGGCCTGGGTCATGGGGGACGCTCTGAGCAGGGCTGCAATCAGATTTTGAGATAGATGGATATNGATCGGAAGANCTAGTCCTTAACGAATAATTTTCTTGGGAAGGAGGCCAGGCATTCGACCCCGGAATCGGTGATGAGGATGCTTTCGGTGGTTTCGAGTCCCCAATTTTCCTGCCAAAGTCCAGTCATGAAGTGAAAGGTCATTCCAGGTTTCAGTTCCGTGAGGTCTCCTCTCCGGAGGCTCATGGTCCTTTCCCCCCAGTCCGGAGGATAGCTGAGGCCAATGGAATAGCCGGTGCGGCTGTCTTTGATGATTCCATTTTTTTCAAGTACTCCAAAAAACGCCAAGGCCACATCTTCACATGTGTTCCCAGGACGTGCCTGTTCCAGGCCGGCTTCCAGTCCTTCCAACACGGCTTGATCGGCATCCAGAAATTCCTGGGAGGGTTTGCCGAGGAAGACGGTTCGGCAAAGGGGCACATGGTAGCGCCGGTAGCATCCTCCAATTTCAAAAAAGGTCGCTTCTCCCTTTTTCATCGGTTTGTCATCCCAAGTCAGGTGTGAAGCAGCGGCGTCGGTTCCAGAGGGGAGGAGGGGGACGATGGCAGGATATTCACCCCCATAGTCTTCAGTACCCCGAATGCTGGCATCATAGATCTCTGCCACCAAGTCGCATTTACGCATGCCGGGCTCCGTCTTTTCCAGGATCCGTTCGTGCATCTTTTCCACGATCCGGGCCGCCCGTCGCATGAATTCGATTTCCTGATCGGATTTAATGGATCTGCACCAATTGGCCAGCCCAGTGGCATCTCCAAATGAAACATTTGGAAGATGCTTTTGCAGTGATGCAAATGCCGCCGCGGAAAAATAATAGTTGTCCATTTCCACTCCGATCCGGAGACTTCCGAGTTTTTTGTCGTGGAGGATCCCACTCAGATGGTCCATCGGATGACGTTCGGTCGATTGAACGTATTCGTCGGGGTAGTAGAGGATGTTTTCTTCCTCAAGCCAGGTGGTGCGGAGCGCTCCCTGGGCGTCCATCTTACGGCCGTACCACAAGGGTTCATCAGTCAAAGTGACTACGACACACTGGTGGACGTAGAACGACCAGCCGTCGTAGCCTGTCAGCCAGGCCATGTTGGAGGGATCGCTGAGAATCAGCAACTCGAGTGCTTGTGATTCCATGGAGCGTCGGACCTTCTCCAAACGTTCCTGGTATTCGGACAGGGAAAAAGGGAGATTGCGGGCTTGCATGTGTTTATTCGAGAGATGGAGTTTTTATAAAGATTGATGAACAAAGCTTAATGGCTTCTGGATCTGGGTTAAGCACTTTACGCCCTGGAAAGAACTTTTGAAAGATGTGTCTAAGATCGATCCTCGATGTTAATATTTTTTCAAAATTCCCAAGAAGCCCTGGTTTTTGGATTTCAGGAAAAATATGGTTTCAGCTCCTGATAAAAAAATTCAGTGGTTAAACGNATCCTTTTTGAACGTACCAGATCTTTATGAGTCAGTATCCAAAGACTGTTCTCTTTAGATTTTGGTAGGCTCATGAGCCTTTTTAAATTTGGGTTCAATATCTCTTTTGGGTAATCGGGAAGAGCCGCAATGCCCAGTCCAGCTTCACAAAGCTCGATTAAAGTCAACATTCCATTGACTCTGATGATTCCTGCAGGGTTGACAACCTGGCGGTCCATCCAGTGTTTTGCCTCCAGATGGCTCATGCTGTCATCCAAAAGGATAAAATGGTGTTTCTCTGAATCCTTTGGAAATTCAATAGGACCGTACTTTTCGATATAAGCTTCGTGGGCAAAAAGAGCAAATTGAAGCCCATTCATTTTCCGTCCGACTAAGTTCGGTGGAGGATTTTTACTGCTTCGGATGGCAATGTCCGCCTCCCTTTTGGAAAGATTCAGGGTTTCCTGGCCAACCCTGATTTCAAGAAGTAATTCAGGATACTTCTCTTGAAATTTTTGAAAAATCTTTGGCAANAGTTTGGATGCCATGGATTCTGTCGTGGCAAGNACNATNTTTCCTTGGATNCGCTGATCCAANCCATTCAATTTCCTAAAACTGGTTTCGATGATGTCTCCAACCTCCTGGGTTTCCTCCAATAACTGACGCCCCGCATTCGTCAGAGAATAACCCGTTGAAGTGTTCTCAAATAAAGTGACCCCAAGCTCTTCTTCCATCGATTTGAGCTTCCTGAAAACCGTGGAATGGCTGACTTGAAGCGATCGGCCTGCACGAGTCAGGGTTTTGTTTTGAGCCAAGGCTAAAAAAAACCGCAGCTGATCCCAATCATTGTTCATAAATGCACATCTAATTGTTAATTATGCTTATAGCAAATTAATTCTGCACAAAATAAAGTATTTGTCAATGTGCCGGACCTGAGGGTCAATTTTTTATTCAAACTCAAATTGTTAAGGAAGAATATGGATCAAGACAATCAACGTACGTCCTGGAATTGGAATACCATTTTGAGATGGATACATCTCCTTTTTGCCATGATGATTTCAGTCTATTTTGGAAGGATCACCATGTTTGGTGAAACTTGGTCGCATGAAGTAACCATGTTTGTGGGGCAGATTGTGATGGCCATCGTTTTTTGGACANGAATCATCAAATGGCAGTTGCCAAAAATCAAAAAATGGAATCGCAGTCGGAATCTGAAAACCACTTCTTAAATCAACTTCATCAAAATGAATCGAATCAATCATTTTTTTTTTAAACACAAATCACTCATCATTCAAAGGTATTAAAATGAATCAATTTAAAAAATTCAGTCTGACGATAAGCATTTTTTAGTGTTTATTTTTCAAAATGCATGGATCCATGCAGCCACCTATACACTCGACCCACCACATACATCAGTTGGTTTCAATATAAAATATTTGATGCTCACTGATGTGTTTGGTGAATTCAAATCCTATGATGCAAAAATAGAAATAGATGAAACAACCAAAGATTTGATTGGAGTAGAAGCAAATATCAATGTGGTTTCATTAACCACAGAAAATTCTAAACGTGATGGTCATTTAAAAAGTCCCGATTTTTTTGATGCAGCTCAATATCCAAACATTATCTTCAAAAGTAAGTCTGTGAACAAACTGGGGAACGATCAATATGAAGTGACGGGTGACTTGACGATCAAAGGCATTACCAAAACCATCACCCTCCGTGGAGAAAACACGGGATTTATCAATGCTGGAATGATGGGAGGAAAACGAGCAGGATTTTACGCAACAACAACGATCAACCGAAGGGATTTCGGATTGAATTGGAATCGCACCCTGGATCAGGGAGGTTTGCTGGTGGGCAATGAAGTCATGATCGAACTAAAAGTCCAAGCAGCTGCCTCAAATTGATTTAATCCTCAATTTCATAATCCTCACTAAAATAAACCAATGACAAAAATTGCCATCCATGAATACTCGATGTACGGACACATCAATCAACTGATCCATCCGAAAAGGGATGGAATCAGTCGGTGCCGAAGTAGAACATTTGAGGTGTGCTGAGACTCTTCCCCCAGAAGTCCTGGAAAAAATGCATGCTCCTCCCAAGCCGGAAGATGTGTTGGAAATGACAACCGGGAATGTCAGTGATCTCAATCATTATGATGGAATCATGTTCGGGATTTCTGCACGTTTTGGAGGAATTCCCGCGCAAATGAAAACCATCATGGATGCCACAGGAGGGCTTTGGCAAAGCGGAAAGCTGGTGGGAAAGACCGCAGGCGTATTTCAAGGCACCGGAACCATGCAGGGAGGCCAGGAAACCGTAGCGATGAACTGCATGTCTTTCTTTGCTCACCAGGGCATGGTTTTTATTCCATTGGGCTACACTGATCCTCAAGCATTTTCCTATGATGAAATCCATGGAGCATCCCCCTGGGGGAGTGGAACTTATGCCGGGCCAGATGGTTCCAGGCAGCCCACCTCCATGGAATTGTCCATCGCGGAGAATCATGGAAAACATTTTGCCAATTTAACGACAAAGCTTTCAGCTTGAATGGCTTTGTTTCTTATTCAACATCATTAATTTTAATAAAAAGGAATTATGAGACTTTTAATGAACGCTGAATTATCTACAACTTATGCTGAGTGGAAAAAGGTTTACGATGGACATACATGGGCTCGAGATGAAGCAAATATGAAGGAAATTCTTGTTAATTGGTGTGAGGAAGATCAAAGAATATATGTTTGTTATGATGTCGAATCCATGGAAGTGATCGAAAAATTTATGGTTAAACATGCAGAGGTCATTGCTTCATCAGGTCACAAACAAGAGACAACCGTAGTCAAGGTACTCTCAGATTGATATGACTGATTTTGAGTAGACCTCAACTTTTCTGAAAGGATTGTGAGTTATAATTCATGTGAAAAGTTCTATTTGTTAATGCTTTACAACACCTAGGTTTGAATGGGTAAAGCCCTTGTCATCACGGTCCAATCGAATTCACTTGTTGGGTAAATTTCCCTTCACATCTGAAAGGAGGATTATCCGTATAAGAATTTAGAAAGTTTAAGATACAAGGATTGAATTTTTCACAAAAGAAATGGATGGTTTGTTTGAAATCAAACATGGGTACCAATTGAAAGAGGTTATGCCAACTCAAGAGAAGCAAATACTCAAAGTCATTGCCCCAAGGGAAAAACATTGGGTCGGGAATGGATTTTTTGTCAGTTCCATTTTTTCCATGCATTCGGAAGATTACAAAAATATCAGTCCCTTTATATTGCTCGATCATGCTGCGCCAAAATACTTTCCTCCAACCGAACAAAAGTTAGGGGTTGGAGAACATCCTCACCGGGGTTTTGAGACAGTCACCTTTGCCATCAAGGGCGAAGTCGAACACCGTGACTCGGGTGGGGGTGGTGGAACGATTACCACGGGTGGTGTCCAGTGGATGACCGCAGGTTCGGGGGTGGTCCATGATGAATTTCACTCACGGGAGTTTTCTGAAAAAGGAGGCGATTTTGAAATGATCCAGCTTTGGGTCAACCTTCCTGCGAAATTCAAGATGAACCCACCCCGCTACCAGTCTTTTTCGGAAGCCGATTTCCCGGTCATTGATCAGGATCATGATAGGATAAAGATCAAGGTCATTGCAGGCAGTTTCGGGTCCACGGTATCTCCCGTGAAAACATATACTCCCATCACTATGTATGAAGTCAATGGCCTGGCAAATTCTGAATTGGAGATTCCTTTGTCCGAGGGCAGCAATACATTGGTTGTTCAATTGTCAGGAAAATCATCGATTGGAAATCAACCAATCCTGCGAGGAAATCTTGGGATATTCAGTCGGACGGGTTCCTCAATCCTGTTGAAAATGGAAGAGGAATCCAAAGTCTTGATTTTAAACGGAGAACCCATCGATGAACCCATTGCTGCCTATGGTCCTTTTGTGATGAACACTCAAAAAGAAGTGATGGAGGCTTTTCGGGATTTCCAGGAAGGAAAGATGGGCAATCTGGTTGTGTAGGCAACGTTCATCATCAAGAGTGAACTCCTAAAAAGAGACATCATAAAACTATGACGGATCATTTTTTTTAGAATTGGCAATCTTTCATTTTCATAAATCCTATGGGCAGACTGGTTGAAGGTAAATGGAGAACGGATTCGATCATCACTTCAGACAAAAAAGGAAGTTATGACAGAATCCCCAGAAGTTTCAGGGATTCGGTCTCAAAGGCAGGACCTTTTACTCCAGAGTCTGGACGATATCATTTGTATGTCAGTTATGCCTGCCCATGGGCCCACAGAACCCTGATCTACCGGGAACTGAAAGGACTTCAAGATCATATTTCTGTTAATGTGGTACATCCAGATATGATGGACCAGGGGTGGACGTTTGAGACCAATTTTCCCGAGACTACAGGGGATGATTTATACCAAAAAAATCACCTATCCGAGATTTACCTGAAAGCGAAGCCGGATGTATCGACCAGTGTTACCGTTCCTGTACTATGGGATAAGCAGCATCAAACAATCGTCAATAATGAATCTTCCGAAATCATTCGTTTCTTCAACCAGGAATTTGATGAGATGACTGGAAACAAGGAAAACTATTATCCTGAAGCATTAAGACATCAGATCGATCGAATCAATGAAAAAATATACCACCATATCAACAATGGGGTTTATAAATCTGGATTTGCAGGAAACCAGGTAGCCTATCAAGATGCCGTTACAAAAGTGTTCGATGCTTTAGATGAACTGGAACAGATTCTTGAAGGCAGGAAATATCTGATTGGAAACCAATTGACCGAAGCGGACATTCGTTTGATTCCAACTCTGTTACGTTTTGATTTGGTCTATTACATCCATTTTAAATGTTCTGTCAGAAAAATTTCTGAATACAAAAACCTTTACCGTTACACAAAAGATCTTTATGCAATCGATGCCATAAAAAACACCACGCATTTTGATCATATCAAACGGCATTATTATTACTCCCATGAATCTTTAAACCCTAAAAGAATCATTCCTAAAACCTCTCTGAATTTGTGATCAAGGTAGTATAACGATCTATGATAATTTTATAATTAAAAAAAATATTCAGTAAGTATTTTAGTACTTCCCTATACTTTCCGTAGTTCCCTTTCATCTGTATCATAGCTATTCTTCAATACCTTATGGCTTGTTAGCAAGAAAGTTTCACCTCTTGTTCTGATATGGAACTTATGCCTAGCTATTCATCTGATGCAGGGATACACCTCGATTCAGAGCCAAGTTATTTGGTTTTTATGAGGTTTTGGCAAGCAGATATCTATCCATCCGGTTCAGAAAAATTTCTTTGCATGCTTTCTATGGGAGGGGCCAACAAGTTGACATATTCAATGGACATTATATTTATATCTAATATATTCTAACTATTTAGAACTGTTTTTTTAGGGCTTTATTTTTATTGTGAAATCGAATGAGTAAACCTTAAGCAAAGAGATAGAATAATGAATAAATTGACTCGATTGGTCGCAAAACTATTTATAGGTATCTTTCTGACGACTTTGATGCCGATGGCATCGCATGCAGAAAAAATTACATTCCTGACCCCGTCATGGGGTGTTCCTCCCGATAAGGGACTTCTAGAATCCTTTCAGAAGGATTCCGGCATTACTGTCGAGATCCAATCCGTTCAAAATAAGGATCTCTTCAGCAGAGTACAGGTAGCTGCTGCAACAGATCAGGCTGCTGCTGACGTTATTTTCCTGACACAAGAAGCACCATCCAATTTAGTGGCAATCGGTATGATGCGTTCTCTAAATGATCTGACCAGCAAAGATCCTCTAGAATCCGACCTCATTGGTCAGGGGTTCTGGAATATTGATGGAGAGCAATTCGCAGTTCCAGTTTATGCTCAGCTTGTGATGATGGACTACAACAAAGACCGTCTTAAAAAAGCAGGCTACAATAGTCCACCTCAAACGTGGACTGAGATGAAAATGATGGCTTCCAAACTCAAAGCCAAAGGGATTGACAAGCATCCGATAGCAATGAAATCAAGTGACTGGTCATGGTACTTGATGGCTCTCTCAATGGGTGATCCGATGTTTGATGCTGATCTCAATCCTGTGTTTGCCAATCCGGGTTCCAAGGCAAGAGCAGCCATGAAAATGCTGCTCGATTTTTTTCAGGAAGAACTCATCAGTCCTGAAATCGTTGCCGGTACAGTCAACCAGCATTCGATTTTTTGGAGCGGGAGTGGAACTTTTCATCAAGGATGGCAAGGTTCGATTCGGGTAGGAAACAATGCCAAGAAATCCAAACAAGCTCCTCATGTTGCTTACATGGTTCTTCCTGAAAAGGGTTACACATGGAGTTTCCCTGCTGCCATTGGTATCGCCAAACACTCGAAAAATGTAGAAGCTTCCTGGAAATTCATTCGCTGGTATACTGGTTCTGATAATCAGAAGAGCATATATAATGCGTTTGGTTTGTATCCCTCCAGATCTTCTGTTGCAGATTCTTTGAACCGAGAAGGGGTTGTAGACGGATATCAGGATATCCTGGCACAGGCTTCAAAAGTCAACGAATTGCCTCGCTATACCCTCTGGTGGGGACCTTTTACTGCAAAGGTCTCTGAGGCTGTATTAACAGCAGTACAAACCAATGCCAATGCTGATGAAACGGTGGATAAAATTGCAGACCACTGGAAAGAATTGAAATCTGAATACGAATGATGGTTAGATGATTTAAATTTATTCTTTGAATTCACAGATACGTTTCAAAAGTTCTTTCTCAAATTTGGATCAACCCATGAACCAGGACACACGAAGTGATCTCCTGTTCATGGGGTTGATCCTCATCCCACTGATACTGTTGGTGGGCATTCTCATTTATTTGCCTGCCATAGACACATTCTTTACCTCACTGACGAATGAAAACCTGAGGATTCGGATTCCGCCAAAATTTATTGGATTCCGAAATTATACAAAACTCCTTTCAGGTTCCGAATTCTGGTTCGTCACTGCAAGGACGATGCTGGTGGTGGTTCTTACCTTGCCACTAGAATTATTGATAGCACTTGGGCTGGCATTATTGCTGACCGAAATTTTTCCTGGCAGGGCAATGGTCCGTACCCTTGTTTTGTTGCCCTGGATGCTTCCACCCATTGTAAACGGGTTCCTTTGGGGGTGGTTGCTCAATGGAGAATATGGAGCCCTCAATGGACTTCTTTACCAATTTGGATGGATTGATGAATACATAACTTGGCTCAAAAACCCTGACACACAGATCATTTGGGTGGCTGTGGTTCAAACATGGACTCGCTTTGCCTTCCCCACCATCATCCTTCTAGCAGGACTCCAATCCATTCCNTCAGATCTTCTCGACGCATCAAAAGTCGATGGGGCAAAAACCTGGAATCGTTTCAGACACATCACACTGCCTCTACTTCTCCCCAGTTTCACAGTGGCCTTAACCATTGAGTTCATTGCTTCATTCCAGATTTTTGATGTGATTTGGACACTCACCTCAGGGGGATCTTCTGGAGGTGCGATCAATCCCTTTACAAAAACACTGATGCTCTACAATTACGAACTGGTCTTCAGGGATTTGAGAATTGGCCAGGGTGCAGCTTTGTCTTATCTGATACTGTTTCTGTCTTTAGGAGTAGCGATTGTCTTTGTGACGAGGTTATACAACCAAGCGGTAAAATGAGTGAAGGGCATTAGATGAACCAGATTTCTACTTTTCGAAGAAGGTTGCCTAGATTAATCATCATTTCCCTATCTTGTGCAATAGCTCTTCTATGGGCACTGGGTCCTATTTACTGGGTTATTGTTTCTTCCATATCCACTCGGATGGAACTTTATGCGGCACCTCTCAAGGTGTGGTTCCCCTCTGAACCAACATTGGATGCCTACTTCCGTCTTTTCCAGGGAGGAGGACAGTATCGTGGGGGTGAAATCAGTCCCACGGATGGGTTGATGTGGTCGGGGCTTTTAAACACTCTCATCGTTTCCATCATGTCTGGAATCGTGGTTACNCTCTTATCCACAAACGCTGGATATGTCTTTGCACGCATGCGTTTCCGAGGAAGAGGAGTGGTGTTCTATTTTCTCATGATGTTGATGCCTTTGCCCCTTTGGGTCTCAATCATCCCCTTGTTTTTTCTTATCAGTAAAGCAGGTTTGATTGATTCATTACCAGGAATGGTAATTCTCTTCGTTGTTTTTCTNCTTCCCTTGGGGATATGGCTCATGTCTACNTTCGTTCGAGAAATCCATCCTGAAGTTGAGGAAGCGGCTATGATTGATGGATGCAGCCGTTGGCAGATCATGCGATGGATCATTTACCCACTCTCGAAAGCCGGTATGGCTGCTGTTTTCCTTGTTTCACTTCTTACAGTGTGGAACAACTTCTTACTCCCCCTCATTTTTACCAGAAGCCCAAACTCACAAATGCTAACGGTGGTGCTTTCATTATTTGTCGGGCAGTATGAAGTCGCATGGGAGGATATGGCNGCAGCAGCCGTGGTAACCATGCTGCCACCTTTTCTCATTGCTCTATTTTTTCAACGTTTTCTGATAAGGGGGATGACCTTGGGAGCTGTCAAATGATTGAATCGTCTGAAAAACTCGCGGAATATGCAGGAGAACTTTTTCTCCTGGCTTTTGCAGGCAGGGATCCGGAACCTGCGATAAGTATGATCAGAGACTATGGCCTTTCGGGTCTGTATCTCAGCAANGAAAACATTCCCAGCCGGGAAGCTGCTATAAAATTCACAACGACTGTCCAAGAAGCCTCAAAAAAATCCGGGCAGTCTCTCCCTTTACTGCTTGGAGTGGACCAGGAGGGGACATGGTCTGTCATGGCAGAGGATTCCAGCCCAGGTCCTGGGAATCTTGCACTTGGCTCATCGAATGACCCTGAGCTGACAGGGAAACGATACCATCATTTGGCTGAAGAACTCAGTGCATGCGGGTTAAATCTCGTTTTTGCCCCGTGTTCGGATGTCAACACCAATCCATCCAATGCAATTATTGGAATGCGTTCTTTTGGGACAAAAGCAGAGCATGTAGGCCTTCATGTTGCTGCAGCAGTTAGAGGTGTACAAGCTGGAGGCATTTTTCCCACCCTCAAGCATTTTCCGGGGCATGGAGACACGTATGTTGATTCGCATCGTGACCTGCCCACAGTTTNCCGTTCAGAAAAAGAAGTTCGATCCATCGACTTGGTTCCCTTTTCTGAAGGAATCAAAGCAGGGGTTGAACTGGTCATGACCTCTCATATTTGCTTTGAATCCCTGGATGCTCAAAAACCTGCTACCTTCTCCTCTTTGATTCTGCAAAAAATTCTACGTGAAGAAATGGGCTTTCAAGGAGTCATCATNTCCGACTCCATGAANATGCATGCTCTTCAAAAACATTATGANCCCATTGATGCCTCTGTGGAGGCTTTACGAGCAGGAGTTGATCTTATCATGCTTGCTGANGAGCANTATGATCATGATAAAGAATATCAAAATCGCCAACGCAACCTGGTTGAAGGAGTTAAAGAAGCAATACGTCATGGAAAGATAGCTAAAGAAAGAATTCAAGAAGCTCTTTCACGTGTTCGACGTCTACGTGAAAAAATATCCTCCCAACCCAATAGAGAATTGAAATCCAAGCAGTGGAATTCCAGTTCCTATGAAAGTGCTGAAAAAGCCTTGAGGATCCTTCAAAAACATCCTCATTGGCAGCGTCCTATTCTGAAAAGCAAAATAAAGGTTATCCGTGCTTCAACCNCAAAATCCTATGAACTCGTTACAAAAACACGTGGAATTGGTCCAAACCCTAAAAAATCTTCATTTGAGGCATTGATTGGGTTTCTGAAGGATTTTTATGAAGTGATACCAGTCCAAAATCTGGAGGAGCTCAGTTCTCCTGAGGATCACATCATCATGGTTCTTGAAAACTATACCTTGCCTGGAGTGGACTTTGATCATTCTCGTGATGACGATCTGATCCAACAGCTTTTAGAGGGGGAACACATGCATAACCCTGAAAAAGTAACTCTTATAGCGCTGAGAGATGCTTTTCAACTTCCTCTTGATCACCCTTTTACCACCTTATGCACTTTCAGTTTTCGAGAAGAATCTGCTAATTCCGTAGTTGAGTGGCTTGTCGATGAGAAAATGAAGATTCTTAGTGGGGATCCTTTTTCTTAATCATTTTGATGATACCTGAAGTGTTACTTCGTGAATTTCCTGGTTCTGGGTTTGCTGCAGCCTCTCGAAGAGGAGAAGAATGGCAATATGAAGTTCAAGGTTTCACAAAAAAGGGTGGATCAAAGATCACTTCTGATTCGCTTTTTGATCTGGCATCACTCACAAAAGTAGTAGCAACCCTCCCCGTTTGTTTGGTTCTTTTAAACCGAGGCGTTTTAGACCTGAACCAAAAAATCAACCATTACGTCTCAAACGCAGGATGGTTTCAGGAGCCGTCTCTTGGTGATGTAGAAATCTTTAAGTTATTCAATCACACCAGCGGACTTCCTGCTTGGAAACCACTTTTTGCCTTATCAAATGTATCCTCAGTATTGAAAGCAAATGTTCTTCAAAGCAACCTGATCAACCCGGGGTTCAGATGCTACAGTGACTTAGGGTGGATTGTACTGGGTCATCTTGTTGAGCGTATTACCCAATCAAATCTCGACCAACTGGCGGATGAGTTGATCTTTCAACCCCTTGGGATGAAGTCTACAGGGTTCAATCCATTGGAACAATTCGAACAAATTCATTGTGTTGCCACTGAAGACTGTGGTTGGAGAAAAGAACTTCTTCAAGGAATGGTTCATGATGAAAACGCTTTTGCCTTAGGAGGTGTGGCAGGTCATGCCGGACTTTTTTCCAACCTTGATGATCTTGTCTTCTACATGGATGCATGGCTCAACAAACTTGCATCACTTGGCCTTGAGAAAGAGGCTGAAATGGTAATGAATTCCAAATCTGAATCAGAAGGGCTGCCTGCTTATGGCATAGGTTGGCGTTTTCCTCCCAGCCTTGAATTCTCAGGTTGCGGGAACCGTTCAGGGGCAATGGGGCATACTGGTTACACCGGTACAAGTTTGTGGTTTGATTTCCAGCTTCAAGAAGTACTGATTCTCTTGAATAATCGGGTCTATCCGAGACGACAAAAAACAGATAATGCGATTCGATCATTCAGAGAAATGATGCATGAGCACTTTTTGTCACCAGTTTGAAAAAAAATAAATGAAAAACTTACCAAAATCTTGGTTGAAAAACTTGTGTTGAAAAAAGTTGTTGGACTTATGAGCGGTACCTCAATGGATGGAGTTGATGCATCCTACCTGGAAACGGATGGCCTCAACAAAGTTCACTTTGGGAGAGGATGCACCCTTCCCTATAGCGAAGAATTCAAACGAATTTTGGAGGATTTCATTTCNGATCATCAAAACTCTTCGGAAATTGAATCGGAAATCACCAAAATACATGCTGAAGCAGTCGAACAATTGTTAANTAAAGAGGGAGTTTCCAATCAAGAGATAGATTTGATTGGTTTTCATGGACACACAATCTTCCATGATCCTGAACATCGAAAAACTTGGCAGATAGGCAATGGGGCTTTGCTTGCAGAAATGACAGGAATTGATGTGGTTTGTGACTTCCGAAGTAATGATGTTTTGCATGGTGGACAAGGCGCTCCCCTGGTTCCTCTTTACCATAAGGCCATGAGCGATGATTTCCAAAAACCTCTGGGAATTCTTAATTTGGGAGGAGTGGCAAACATTACCTGGATTGATGCTCAAGGAGGGCTTGTCGCATTTGATACTGGTCCTGGCAATGCACTAATTGATGATTTCATTCATATTCGCTTGGGTAAAAGAATGGATGCTGGAGGCGAGTTGGCATTATCTGGAACAGTGGATCAAAAAATCCTGGATCAGCTTTTAGCCCATCCCTTTTTTGAAATCCAAGGACCTAAATCCTTGGATCGGAATGCTTTTGACCTTGAGCCTGCTTTTTCCTTATCTGATTCAGATGGAACTGCCACTCTCAGTGCATTTACTGCCGAATCCGTCAAAAGGAGCATCGAACTGCTTCCTGAACCTCCAAAATTATGGCTTGTTACAGGAGGAGGGCGTCGAAACAAAGCTTTGATGATGGAATTAAGACACAGGCTTAAAACCGAAGTGAAACCTGTTGAAGAGGTGGGTTGGCAGGGAGATTTTCTTGAAGCTCAGGCATTTGGATACCTTGCTGTACGAAGCCTGAAAAAATTACCCTTGTCTTTGCCTTCTACGACTGGAGTTGAGCAACCAATGACTGGAGGGGTGCATTACGANAGAANGATAGGCTGAAGATGCTGACAGAAACACAAAATACGCAAACACTGAATCTTCATGAAATGTCGTCCCTTGATATTGTTGAAATGATGAATGATGAGGATGCTANGATATCGATTTCAGTTAAAAAGGCACTTCCAGAAATCGCAAAATCTGTAGATCTTATTGCTGAATGCCTCAATTCCGGAGGACGTCTTTTTTATGTTGGAGCTGGAACCAGTGGCCGTATGGGAGTAATGGATGCTGTTGAATGTGTTCCAACCTTTGGAACATCTCCAGAAATGATTCAGGGAATCATGGCAGGAGGAGGTAACGCAACCGTTATTGCGAAAGAAGACGCCGAAGATCATAGGGATGACGGCTATGAAGCATTAAGAGAAAAAGAAATAACATCGAAGGATGTCGTCATTGGGATTTCTGCTAGTGGCAAAACTCCTTTTGTTTTGGCTGCCCTATCCTGTGNAAGAGACCATAAAGCGGCAACCATCGGCATAGCCTGCAATGTGCCTTCTCCTTTATTGGATCAAGTTGACGTACCCATCGGAATTTCAGTAGGACCTGAAATCCTGACCGGATCGACACGCTTAAAAGCTGGAACTGCTCAAAAAATGGTTCTTAACATGCTCAGTACTGCTTCCATGGTGAAACTTGGGAAGGTTTTCCAGAACCTGATGGTTGATGTGAAACCAAAAAATCAAAAACTGATTCAACGTGCCCAAAAGATTATCATGCAGGTTGGCGAAGTTGATTTGGAATCTGCGTCTAAGATGCTTCTGGAATCGGGAAATGACGTAAAGATCGCTATCGTGATGGCCAGGTTTGGGTATGGGGTTGAAACGGCTAAGCAAAAACTAATCAATGCTAATGGTTTTTTAAATAGAGTACTGGAGAATCCCCAAAATTGATTTTATAGATGGAGGTTTTCGCCTCATAGGGAGTGAAAAACCATCCATTCTTAAAATGTTGAAAAAAAAGTTTTTGAAATTACCGAAAATAATTCCAATCAAGAGCTGGAGAAAATATATTATTATTNATGATATCTCATGACTGAAAGAANAGGGATCTGTTTCTAAATCATGATCATTTTAGGTATGAAAAATGATATTCAAAATGGTATTAACTTTTAATGAACTAACATAAAAAATAATGGAAACCATTGAAATTACACTTGAGGGTATTTTTGATTTAGCAAAAGAGACTTTATCTTTTAATGGATGTAATGAAATAAATGCTACGACNTTATCAGATACAATCATGAGGGCAGAAAGGGATGGTTCTCTGTCCCATGGATTGTTCAGATTGCCAGCGTATGTTGCTTCACTGAGGAGCAAAAAAGTGAATGGGAATGCGAACCCGACCTTAACCGAATTGGGGCTTAGCGTTTTGCGTGTAGAGGGTGATCATGCTTTTGCCCC
This sequence comes from Deltaproteobacteria bacterium, assembly GCA_002683785.1. Classification (GTDB taxonomy): domain Bacteria; phylum SAR324; class SAR324; order SAR324; family NAC60-12; genus UBA1014. The sequence continues at coordinate 11,532 of NYUB01000003.1, read as the reverse complement.
AATGGCACAAAGTGTGGGGTTGCCAGCAATCATTGATTTAACGAAACAAACGGGTGTTGGAATTCTGGCATTAACAAACATGCATCACATGGCCGCTTTGTGGCCTGAAACAGAGGCGATTGCTGAGGCAGGACTGGTTGGGTTTGCATGTGTTTCTTACAAACCTGCGGTTGCACCAGCAGGTTCTAAAGAAGCATTATTTGGAACAAATCCNATTTCATTCGCTTGGCCCAGAAAAAACCAAACTCCTCTGGTCTATGACATGGCCACTGCTTCAATGGCCATGGGAGAAGTCCAGGTCACGGCCAGAGAAGGGTTATCGGTGCCAATTGGAACGGGTTTAAATAAGTTAGGAGAGGATACGACCGACCCGAATGAAATTATTGATGGNGGNGTNCTTCTGCCATTTGGCGGTTATAAAGGATCTGCAATTTCAATGATGGTTGAATTGTTGGCAGGGGCACTTTTAGGAGAGTGCTTTAGTTTTGAAGCAGAAGAAAACGACCTAAAAGACGGAGGACCACCAAAAGGAGGGGAATTTATACTGGCAATTTCNCCTGATAAAATTGCAGGTCAGGGATGGCAAGAACATGCAGAACAATTCTTCAAAAGAATTCAGTCTACAGAAGGAGTAAGGCTTCCTGGAGAAAGAAGACATAAGAATAGATTGGATTTAGGTCCAAGAAAAATTAATAAAGAATTAATTGAAAAAATCAAAAAACTTAAAAATTNATTGTATTCNAAATAATCATCATTGATTCGAATTGTTTTAATCTCTTTTATATAGATTTAATTTGAATAAGAATTCTCCAATCTTATCCCTTTTCCTGAAACAAAAGCGACTCCATGAGCAGAAGTGCGATGAGGCTCATGAAGAGCAGGATGACTGCCAGCACTGAGGCATAGGAAAAACGATAGGCAGAGATGGCGGCATATATTTCGAGGGGCAGGGTTCTCACGGTTTCATCGGCGATCATCATGGTCGAATTCAACTCTCCCAGGGAGAGGGCGAAACTGAAGAAGAAGGCGATCAGGAAGGTCGATTTGAGCCAGGGCACCACAATACGCAGATTGTGTTCCCAGATACCGTAGCCTAGCATCCTGGATTCATCAGACCAGCGAACCGGTATGGTTTCCATCGTCGGCAGGATCATTCGTACCCAGTAGGGGCAGAGCAGAATGCCGTGAACGGTCATCAACACCACATCCAGGGAAATTTCCAGCATTCCGGAATCCTGGAGATAGTGGAACCAGGAGATGCCAAAAACCACTGAAGAAAGTGCCATCGGGAGCAGAATGAGCAGTTCTCCGGTGTTCCTTCCATATCCTTTCAATCTCAGTATCAGGCTGGAAAGTCCCATACCGAGCAGGCATGAAATCAAGGCACCGCCCACTCCAATTCTGAAGGAATTCCAAAAAGCGAAAACAAAGGGACCGCCCTGCTCAGGAGAAAACAAACGAAGGTAGCCCTGAAGGGTCCATTTCCAAATACCTGCATGGAATACTCTCAAGGAGTCGATGATGATGGCGAGGAGTGGGCCGAGGGTGAAGGCCATCAGAAAAACCAGGAGCAGTCCTCCGATCCAGGCCGAAGTCTTGCCTCGGTGCATTTCACCAAGTAAATGCAGCTGGTGGATTTTTTTGGGGCGGCCTAAGGATGCGCTGGTGCGGAGCAACAGTGCAAGGATGTTGAGGCTGATGAATGCCTGCAAGAGGGCGAGAACCGCGGCGCTTTCCAGATCGAGTTCGATTCTTGCGAGCTGATAAATCTGCACCTCCATTGTCGTGTGATGAATTCCTCCGCCAAGGACCAGGATGATCGGAAAACTGTTCATGCAAAGCAGGAAAATGAGGATGAAGGAAGACACCAGCGACGGTCTCAGTAAAGGGAGGGTGAGGTTGAAAAAACGGCTGAAGCTTCCCACTCCGAGACTCCGTCCCGCACGGTCGAAATCCTCGGACAGCCTCGACCATTGATCGCCAATCAGTTTGGCAGCGATCGGAAAATTGTAATAGACATGGGCGATCAGGATCCCGCCCAGGGAATAGAGAAACTGCAGAGGAGGCTCTTCCGTCTTGAACAGCGTCATCAGTCCTCGATTGATCCAGCCGTTGTTTCCGTAAAATAGAATCATTGCCAGCACGACAATAATCGAGGGAAGCACAAAGGGCAGAAAGGTCAACAGACGGAACCAGCGTTTTCCAGGAAAACGGTAATGGACCTGGAGCCATGCTGCCCCTAGACCCAGAAACACCGAAAGGGCGGCGCTTAAAAAGGCCTGGTAGAAGGAAAAGCCGATCACTCCGAGATTCCACGAATCGCTGAGAAATTCGAGGAGGATTTTCCCGCTCAGGAAACCGGCATCAGGATCCAGCGGGTGAGATCCGAAAAGAAAACGGGCCAGTGGCCAGTAGAAGAATGCTGTCAGAAAGAGCAGGGCTGCAGTCTGAAAGATCCAGGCCGGATCAGAAACAAAGCTTCCGGGAAAAGATTTCGGCCTGCTCGGATCCAGATTCAGCGGCTCATGCTCCGTGTCCAGTCTTTCAGCCATTGGGAATTCTTTTCACGGACCAATGAGGGATCCAGTTCTGTCGCCCTTCCGGGCTTTGGTGCAATTCGAAATGAATCGGGCAGAGGCTGGTAGTTGATCACGGGGAACATCCAGTTCGTCAGCGGGATGGCATCCTGGAAATCCTTGGAAAGCATAAAATCGATGAATTCCCTCGCACGTTCCTGGTTTTGACTGTCTTTTAAAATGCCTGCAAATTCGACCTGCTGGTAATGCCCCTCTTGAAATACGGCAGCGCGGTAGCGTTCCGTCTTTTCATATTCGAGGTGATAGGCTGGGCTGGTGACATAACTCAAAACCAAAGGCACTTCGCCTTTGGTGAACATGCCGTAGGCTGCCGACCAACCATCGGTGATCGTCAGCAGACTGGGCTTGAGACGATTCCAGTAGTCGAGGTATTTGTCTTCTCCGTATACCGAAATCGTCCAGTGCAGCATCGACAAACCCGGAGAAGAAATTTTTGGGTTTTCGATGACGATTTTTTTTCTGAATCGGGAAGCCGTCAGGTCCTCCAGGCTTTGCGGAGGAGACTTGACTCGTTCACTGTCGTATACGAATGCGATGTAGCCATAATCAAAAGGCGTGACACGGTTTTTAGGATCCATTTGAAGTTCCTGAGGCACACGGTCCATCATCGAGGAACGGTAGGATTCCCAGATTCCGTAACGGAAGGATTTGTCCAGCTCACTGTTGTTGATCCCCAACACGAGATCGGCACGCGGGTTGTTTTTTTCAAGGATGGCACGGTTGAGCATGCTCCCTGAATCCCCCGGTGCGACCACCTTGAGGATGCATTGGCATTTTTCCTCGAAACGCTTGAAGACCACCGGGCCAGGCCCCCATTCGCTGTTGAAGGAATCATAGGTGTAAAGTGTCAGATCTGGCTGCCCAAGGAGGGGGCTGGACCCGAAAAGAATCATACCGAGAAGAATCCCCGGTCGTTGAAGGGCTTTTATTTTCATGAACAATCTCCGAATCAGCTTGTTGCATTCAGGGAACCTGAAGACATCATTCAGGTCTCCTGTATGTTGGTATGATTCGAAGGGGGAAAATCTTGGACTCAGCTGAAGCACCAGTAAGGCGCCTGGAAGGAACATCGTTTTCCTTCGCCGGTATGATCCGGATCAGGTTCCAAGGGTCTTTTCTCAGGAGATCCTGTATAGGATATCCACCCCTAACGAACAACTTTCAGCTTAAGGATTGTTGAGGAAGTGTCAAATGATTCGTTTGGATTTTACTGGAAAATGAATCCTGTTCAGGATTTGGGTGGGTTGATCAAAGATCCCAATTCCTGAGGTTCGGAAATCAGGCATTCTGCACCGGAATCAAGAAGTTCTTCAGGTTCCCGGAATCCCCAGGTGACGCCCACGGCATAACATCCGGCGGCTTTTGCGGTCAGCATGTCGACTCCGGAATCGCCCAGATAGACCATCTGTTCCACAGGAATCTTCAATTGTTCCGAGATTTCATAAACTCCTGCAGGATCAGGTTTTTTTGGAACCCCCTGGCGTTGTCCGAAAACGCATTCGAAATTCCATTTGGAAAGGAAATATCCAGATGTAATGAGGGTGAATTCATGGGGTTTGTTGCTGAGGATGCTGAGCTTCAGACCTCTTTCGGTAAGTTGATCCAGCATTTCTGCAATTCCCTGGTAGAGGCCTGTGTGAAATCCCCAGTTATCACGATAATCTTTTTCAAATGCTTGATGTATATTGTTGATTTGAGATTCACTACGTTCTTGTTCCGGAAGCACTCTTTGGGCCAGCATACGTGCCCCGTCTCCAATGAAATGGAGGTAGGATTCTACAGGATGTGAAGGAAATTTTTTGGATTCAAGGACTCGATTCATGGAAGCCGCCAGGTCTTCCAAAGTATCCAGCAACGTTCCATCCAGATCAAAAACAACGGCTTCGATCTTTTTTGGTGTCTCAGAATTCAAAGTATGAATTGCTCAAGTTCTATGTTTTTTTCAACTTCCAGGATTGACCAGAAATCTGGATCATCCATTGTCCATGTCATTCTGCATGTTTTGCAATGATTTCAAAAGGTGCAATCCGGTTGGATTGGATGTTTTCCAATAAATTTTTTATTTTGTCTGCCAGGCTTTCTTTCATCACCAGATGCAGCCCCAAAGGAGGTGGCCCCTCAGAGGANNTNNTCNTTTGGTTCANTTTCTGGAAAAANTCCANGGCGAAGTCTTTCCTNCTCGTNGTGTTCATGATTTCAAAACCTGCATCCCTGAGNGNTTGAAGGTATNCCTCTGGTTTTGCAATGAAACAGGAATTTGTGTTTTCCGCCCAGGGGACTGGATAGCTCAGAGGTTTTTCTCCGGTCAGCATCACGTCATAAATCCCGAAAGAACTTCCCTTTTTCAGAACCCTGGATGCTTCCCGGAAAAGTTGATCTTTATCAGGAATGTTCATGCCGACATGCATCATGTAGGCGGCCTCAAAAGTTGAATCTTGGTAGGGCATCTGCAACGCACTGGCTTGTTTCAAGGAAACTCGGTCGTCCATTTTGAGCCAGGAAGTCAGCGTTTTTCCGGTTTCAATGAAATCCTGAGTCAGGTCGATTCCTGTAACCTGGCATCCATATTGACTGGCGGAAAAACGGGTGGCTCCTCCGAGACCACAGCCAATGTCCAGCACCTGCATATCAGGTCTGAATTCCATTTGACCGAGGAAATGCCTGGTTGCTTCTCTCCCGCCTATGTGGAATTCATCCAGTGGAGCAAGGTCATCCAGTTGGATCGAATCAACGGTTTTTCCTGCTCTTTTGATTCCGTTCAGAATTGCCTCCAAAAGGCTTCCAGCGGTGTAATGTTCTGCAACTGATATTTCAAGATTCATCTTCGGGCTCTTTAATTCTTCATCAACTGAATGGCAAACCTTGTTGGTTCCTTCAAATCCTGTTGAATTCAGAAACGATTATAGCCAGACTCCTTTTTCATTCACAACCAACAGAAAAAAGGATTCCTTGATGAAAAAAGCAATCATCCTCGGAGTGGGCCCTGAAGAAGGGTTGGGGGCGCAGTTGGCTTTGCGATTTGCCCAAGAGGGCATGCAGGTCTTTGTCGGCAGTCGGACCCAGTCGGCCCTGGAAGAACTNGTAGTAAAAATCCAAAAGGCAGGAGGCGAGGCGACCGCTGTCTCCACTGATGCGACCAGCGAAGATCAGGTCATCTCTCTCTTTGAGAGGGCTGGAGAGGGATTGGAACTCGCAATTTATAATGCGGGCAATAATCAGCCTGGCAGGATTGTTGAGATGGATGCCGAATACTTCGAAACCAGCTGGCGGGTTGGCTGTTATGGCGGATTCCTTTTTGGACGGGAAGCTGTGAAACGGATGCAGCCCAGTGGACGTGGAACCCTGATCTTCACCGGAGCCAGTGCTTCACTTCGGGGTCGGGCCAACTTCGGTGCGTTCAATTCTGCAAAAGCTGGTTTGCGTACCCTGGCCCAGGCGATGGCCAAGGAATATGGGCCCGAGGGGATTCATGTTGCCCACGTCATCATCGACGGAGCAATCAACGGTGAGAAGATCAAACAAAAGGCGCCGGAATATGCTGCACGTCTTGGAGATCAGGGGATGATCCATCTGGAAGGGATTGTGGACGCTTATGTCTACCTCCATCAGCAGCGTCAAGAAGCCTGGTCCTTCGAACTGGACCTGCGCACCTCTGTGGAAAAGTGGTAGCCTCAGAACTTCATCTTGATGGATCCTTCTTCTCCACCTGAAGGGATCAAGTTCCCCATGTGTTTCCCCTCAAAAAGTTGACCTGCCGAGTGAATACTCCCCAGGTTTTTCTGTTTCTTTAGGCCTTTTCCTCTCCCCTATTTTATTTCCTGGTATTTTTACCAACAGTAATTCTACAGATAGACTTCATCATCATTCTAACGAGAATATTCCTAGGGATTTTGTGTGATAGNAGGTGGTGTGTTTTAACGTAATTTTCGATCCGTTGTAATAAGAGCGGATCAAGGAGTCAGATTAATAAAACACTGCTCATTCTTGTCATCTCTCTGACAAGATTGGCAAAACTGGGAGGAGTTGTTTTGTTCTCGGTGGAGACCCACATCGCCCGCTCCGAGTTCTGCATGAGTTGCCTCATTATGCAGAAGCCTTACCGAAGTTTGGAGGATTCGGTTCATGCTGAAAAGGAGGTTGCCTGTGTTGAATATCACTATGCCCCAGGTTTGTACTGGCAACCATTAATCCTGAACGATGAACTGCTTAACCCGGTAGGAAGGAAAGATTTAACATGAAAAGACTACCCCTGATCATCGGTGCAATCTTTGNCCTGACTATTGCNNTTNTNATCATNACNACCNTCNANCTTGAACATAAGGAAGCGNCGNNGGGTGAATNCAAAACCATGGTAGGCGNNGNATTNGTNGGTTCTNTTNANTGCAAANAATGTCACGAAAGAAAATTTCTGGAGTGGACCACGACCCTTCATTCAAAAATGATGCAGGATGCCAAGGCCAACCCCATGGCGATTATTGGTGATTTCGANTCCTCGAGTGAGNTCAGNANCTTTAACAAAGAGGAGGTTGACTTTACCCTCGGAAACCAATGGAAACAGCAGTATTTGAAAAAGGCCGGGGATGACTATGTCGTNCTTCCAGCCCAGTATAATATNTCNAGCGGTCAATGGNTCNCCTATCAGNCCGAGGACTGGGCAGGATAAATCATGGTTCAAGGAATGTGCGGGATGCCATGCGACAGGTGTTGACCCAGAGAAGAAAACATTTAAAGAACCGGGAATCGGATGTGAGGCATGTCACGGACCTGGGAGTAATCATGTCAAGGCTATTCCGGGTTATGAGATTGCCACGATCGTCAATCCTCAGAGGTTGACCACCAATGCCGCTGCCCAGATTTGCGGTTCCTGCCATTCAAGAGGCATGGATAAAAGTGGGCAATATCCTTATCCAGTCAATTACATGACTTCAAGAGGGGTGGCAAACCTGAGGATCTTTTTCAACCATGCCAATCAGGAAGAAAACAAGGAAATATTCTGGCCGAGTGGCGATTCGAAACATAACTACATGCAATATCTTGACTGGCAAAAAAGTGAGCATGCAAAGGCCGGGGTAACGTGTACCAATTGTCATACAATCCATGTCAGCCGATCTGCTTTCCAAACAAAATTACAGGGAGATAAACTCTGCAGGAGTTGTCATCAAACCATGGAAAACCGCGGTGCTCACAAACTTCATACCTTCGGAAGTTGTATCGCATGCCATATGCCCAGAACGGGCAAAAGTGCTGAAGCAGGGGATATCCGTAGCCATACTTTTAGGTTTATCCCCCCAGAATACAGTATTGAAATGAGTGGGCTCGAGGAACAGCCAAATTCCTGCAGTGGTTGTCATCACCACAAAGATGACCTCATAGAAGGTCTTGTCGAATTTCTGGATGCAGCAAAAAAGGCTGATTTGCCCAAACCCTATGCGGTTCATCGCAGAGGGGCTTCAAAATAATGGGTCGTCGGAACACGACAACAAGAAGGCAGTTTCTAAAGTTTTTTCCGACGACATCGATCGGTCTGTCCCTGGGCAGTTCGGTTTCTGCAAAGGCATCTCCAGGGAAATACGGGAAACTTCATGACACCACAAAGTGCATAGGATGCAAGCGATGCATCTCAGCGTGCAAACGGTGGAACAAGCTTAAGATTGACCGGGATGAGGAGCTTACAGACAGGGAAACAGATCTTACAGGCAAAACATGGGTTGTTGTTAATCTTACAAGGGATAAAAAAAACAGGGAAGACCGACACTATCAGCATTGGGCGTGTCAACATTGTATCAAGCCTGCATGTGCCGGAGTTTGCCCCGTAAAGGCTATTAAAAAGCTCCCCGAAGGCCCTGTGGTGGTGGATGAAAATAAGTGTATCGGCTGCAGGTATTGTTATCAGGCATGTCCGTACAAGGTTCCAAGGTTTGATTTCGAAAAGAGGGTAACAAGAAAATGCACCATGTGCCACGACAGGATACCGCGGGTAAAACCGGCATGTGTGGCCGCTTGTCCTGTAGAGGCGCTTGATTTTGGTTTAAAGCAGGAGATTTTGACGAAAGCGAGAAAGCGAACCGAAGAGGTAGGTGGTTATTTACTGGGTGAACATGAGGCGGGCGGTACGGATTTCCTGACTGTTCTGTCGACAACTCCCGAAGATCTCGGACTTGTTGTCGCCCCAAAAAAGGTGGTCAATCGAAACCTTGACAAGATACGAATCACTTCATACGGATTCATGGGAGCCTCCCTGCTAACAGGTCTGATGTATATGTACTCTCGCACAGAAGAAGAGCAAAAAGAGGAAGAGGAAGAGGAAAAAAAGGAATGATGGGCAACGCGATTCTGACAGGAAATACAAAATCACCCGCATACTATATTTGGATCAGTTCACTCATCGCACTTATGGTTCTCGGGGGATACGCTCATTTCATGTCCTTGCTTACAAGCCAGGAAATCCTGGAATTTTCCATTAGAATTCCTTGGGCCCTGATGGTGTCAAATTATGTCTTTCTTGTTGTTTCCGGCTCTGGTTTATGCATCGTCTCCTCCCTTGGGCATGTGTTCGGTATGAAGAGATACGAACTTATCAGCAAACGCTGTGTATTCCTTGCTTTCATCACCATCCTATTCGGGATGTTTTCCATAGCAATTCACCTGGGGCATCCTGAAAGAGCATTAGTTTATAACATAATTACTCCAAATTTCCGCTCAGCGATCTGGTGGATGGGGGCATTATACTCCTTTTATGTTCTGTTTATTGCAGTTGAGTACTGGTTTCTCGCTAGAGTCGGACTCGCAAATAAAGCCAATGGCTCTATGGGCCTAAAACGTAAAATCTACTGCTTGATGGTGGTCAAAAAAACGGATGAATCTCAGGAATCACAAAAGAACGATCATAAATGGGCCAGGTTCGCTGGAATTTTTGCACTATTCTTCGGTCTCTCTGCTCTGAGCACCCTAGGCGCAGTATTCGGACATACAGAAGCAAGAGCGTTCTGGTATGGACCCTACTATCCTGTTTACTTCCTCTTTTCAGCAGCTTTCTGTGGCTATGCATGGCTGATAAGCGCAACCATCATAACCTATCAGGTAAAAGGGAAAGAGATTCCTGAGAAACTAAAAAAACTCTTGTTTGAAATGGGGAAAATTTGTGCCCTGCTGCTAAGCATAGGGCTTCTCTTTATAGCTTATCATGTAGGGAGTGGGCTTTTGAATCCGGCTAGTTCCCAATCCGTCATGTTGTTGTTGAATGGACCCTTCAGCCAATCTTTCTGGCTATTTGAAATTACCATAGGGTCTGTGCTTCCAATTATTTTTTTGCTGTATTCAGCAAACAAAAAGAACATCAGCGGCTTGCTGACCGCATCGATTATGGTTCTCGTCGGAGTCTTTGTGATGCGGTTTGATTTTTTGGTCGTCGGTGAAATTTATCCCATGTTTAGTCCCATGGGTAAGGATGCTCTCGTTCTGGTCCCCTCATTCTTCCCCGTATTAATGGAGATATTTGTCATAGCAGGAATTTTTGGCTTACTTTTCTTTACATATACTCTCGGTGTTCAATTCTTGCCGATTGAGGAGGAACTTCCATGAATTAGGTGAAAATTCCATTATTATTTAACTTGAGGAGAGAGGGTTGATGAAGAAATTCACAGCATATTCAACAGTCATGATGATAACGATTAATTTGATTACGCCTTTGCTCTCTGCCCAAACACCCCCTGTTAATCAGACACTGACCAGAAATCCCCAGTTCTTTTGCGGTTACTGCCATGTCTTGACCTATCCTAAAATCATAAAAAAGGCATACCAGTCCTGGAAGAAGGACAAACACGAAGAAATGGCGGTTTCCTGTGAAGAATGCCATTACCCCCCCGAACAGATGACCGTCAGGATCCCGGAGCATGAAAAGATTCCCAATGATGAAAAACCAGCAGGAGAAAAAAAACAGACTGATTCAGAATTCATCAAAACCCAGCTTGCCGTTCTATCTCGGCAAATAACCGTGCTGGGGATGGAGGAATCCGTTGTAAGAACAAAGCCGAGGATCGACGATCGAAGTTGCACAACCTCTAATTGCCACCCCACCACAGGCAAAGGTGAAAAAGGAGAGTATTGGGTTAAAAAACTCAATTTTAAAAAGTACCAAAGGTCAAACCAAACAGAAGCAGTTGTTTCCTTCACCCATGAACTACATTTTGATAAGAAAAAATGGGTCAATGGACAGCAACTCCACTGTTCCACATGTCACCTCCATCAAACCGAAATGAAGCATTTTGAGGTCTCCAAAAAGAGTTGCTTTCTCTGTCACTTTAAAAACACAACCTTTGCAGAAGGACGGGCAAAATGTTCTGCCTGTCATGAGATCCCTAAAGATCCGATTATCCAATTAACCAAAACCGGAATTTCGGCAGAATCAGCTGCAGATAGTACAGTCACACATAAAACGCTGGAAGAGAATAATGTGCCATGCGCCAGTTGCCACCTTCAGCACGTCCAGGGAAATGGGATTGTAAATCAGGGAAAGTGCCTCAACTGTCATGAAAAGAGTCAATCGATCATGAAGGATTGGAATAATCAATTAATTGTGCATCAAGAACATGTAGCTGCACAAACCGCGGACTGTTTTAACTGTCATGAAACCATTCAACACCAGTTGGAGAGCAAGGATTATGATCACATCGATGCAGCGTTAGCCGATTGTAGGGAGGGTCATGCCGAAACTCACCTCCCTCAAAGACAAATCCTGACTGGTACAGGGGGTCATGGCATGGAGAAGCCCTATCCGGTCAATCATTATCAAGTGAACGTCAACTGCTCTGGATGCCACAGCCAACTATCTCATGATGAAAAAGGAAGAATGGTCATGGAGGCATCCGCGGAAACCTGCGTCAGTTGTCATTCCGAAAAAGAAAGGGGCCGGATAGAGCAGTGGAAAGGCGATGTC
>NYUB01000002.1 GCA_002683785.1 Deltaproteobacteria bacterium | reverse complement strand
TTGCGCCGGGCAGGATCTAACCGAACGCAAAACCGATGACGGACAACTTCCACGCGACCTTGGGGAAAGCCTTGAAAAGAACTATCATCCACTGATCCGCAGGTTACGTTCTTTGGAAAAGCCTGTGCTCTGTGCAGTCAATGGCGTTGCCGCAGGTGCCGGGGCAAGTTTCGCGCTGGCCTGTGACCTAGTTATCGCGTCCAAATCAGCCTCGTTCATCCAGGCCTTCAGCCGGATAGGGCTGACACCGGATTGCGGCAGTAGTTATTTTCTACCTCGACTGGTTGGAGAAGCGAAGGCCAGGGCCCTGGCCTTTACTGGAGACCAGATCAATGCAGAAACAGCTGAAAGATGGGGGATGATCTGGCTTTGTGTTGCTGATGAAGAACTCCAGAACCGTGCAGAAACAGAAGCCTTGAAACTTTCCAAAAAAGCCCCGCTGGCTTCCGCAGAAACAAAAAAACTGTTTCAACAATCCTTTGAACGAAGTCTGGAAGAACAACTCAAGCAAGAAGGAAAGGCCCAGCAAAGAATGGGGAGAACGGAGGACTATCACGAAGGGGTTCAGGCTTTCCTTGAAAAACGTCCTCCGCAGTTCAAAGGAAAATGAAGGATTAAAGNCACAGTTCTCTCCACAGGATNATNGCANTCATCAGAANANTCGGAANAGNATTCCTCTNGGCAAAACCNGGAAATCAAGAAATGACTGTAAAAGAGCNTCCTTATCCTGAAGAAGTGGGACGGGTCATGTATGAGAAGGACCTGAATGCTCATCATAGCGGTATACGACTGCTGGAAGTCCGTCAAGGTTTCGCGATTGTTTCAATGAGTATCGAGTGTCGCATGTTGAACGGACATGGGATTTGCCATGGAGGGATTCTCTTCAATTTGGCTGACACGGCTTTCTCCTATGCCTGCAATTCCAGGAACCTGATCAGCGTCGCCCAACACTGCAGCATCAGCTTCCTGATGCCTGTGAATCTAGGAGACCATCTAACGGCAACAGCTCAAGAAAATCAGCTCAACNGTAAAAATGGAATTTACGATATTGAAGTCAAGAATCAGGAAGGGGTTACAGTGGCCTTGTTTCGAGGACATTCCCGCACCATCCGCGGCCAGGTTATAGAAACTGGAGAAGATCATGAATGAAGCTTTTGTCTGTGATGCGGTTAGAACTCCAATAGGACGCTATGCGGGTTCTCTTGCCTCAGTTCGGCCTGATGACCTTGCGGCAATTCCTATCCGGACCTTGCTTGAACGAAACCCTGGAATGGATCCTTCTCAAATAGAAGATGTGCTGTTGGGCTGTGCAAACCAGGCCGGTGAGGACAACCGGAACGTNGCTAGGATGGCNTTATTACTGGCAGGCCTTCCAGAAACGGTACCNGGAGCNNCTCTGAACCGCCTCTGTGGCTCCGGTATGGATGCCATAGCATGCGCTTCAAGAGCGGTCAAAACTGGAGAACAGTCCCTACTCATAGCAGGAGGAATTGAGAGCATGAGCCGTGCTCCGTTCGTAATTGGCAAAGCCAACTCTGCCTTCTCAAGGCAGAACATTATGGAAGACACCACCATTGGCTGGCGTTTCATCAACNCCAGGATGGAGGAACTNTTTGGTACAGATTCCATGCCTGAAACCGCAGAAAANCTTGCTGAACAATTCAACATTTCCCGGGAAGATCAGGATTCCTTCGCCTACCGCTCCCAGCAAAAAACTTCAAAGGCGATGGAGTCGGGAAGATTCGCTAAAGAAATCGTAGCTGTTTTGATACCCAGACGAAAACAGGATCCTTTGCTGATCAATCAAGATGAACATCCGCGGGGAGATACAACCCTCGAAAAACTCTCCAATCTTCCTACTCCTTTCCGCTCAGGAGGCTCTGTAACCGCTGGAAATGCGTCAGGAGTCAATGATGGTGCCGCCGCCCTGCTCATTGCTTCCGAATCCGCAGCAAGAGAATCGGGTTTGGAACCACGTGCAAGGATCCTGGCCTCCACCACGGCAGGGGTTGAACCACGCATCATGGGTTACGGACCTGTACCCGCCGTCAGAAAATTACTAAAACTGACCCAAACTCGACTTCCNGACATTGGAGTCATCGAAATCAATGAAGCCTTTGCCTCTCAAGTCCTCACGGTCAGTCGTGAACTCGAATTGAACGATGATGACCCACGTATCAATCCCAATGGAGGGGCAATTGCTCTGGGACATCCTCTCGGCATGAGCGGAGCCCGTCTTGTCCTTACTGCTGTTGAAGAACTTCACCAGCGCAGGGAGAAACTTGCTCTTTGCACCATGTGTATCGGTGTNGGTCAAGGCATCTCCATGCTTTTGGAACGGGTGTAGTTCATTCTCAGAGCTTGCAATGCAAGGCTTTATCTATACTCAAGTACTAAGCATATAAAGTCTGACTTTATCATTGCAGACATCCCAATCCCGCAAATCTTCTTTTTCAATCCCTGCATTTATTTTTCGCCAATTGATCAAAGTTACCTGAGTCTTCTCGTTCTGAAGCTGGTGTACGAAGTNTTTATCCCAAAAGTAAAAAAATAATAATAATTGTTAAAGTTTCTAAATCCCCTGCCGACAAGTTGGGCAAGAGACTTTTCCTCCACGTCTNTTCACCCCCATCAACGGGGATCATGAANAAGATGGGGAGATATCATTTCAGGAGAATAGAATGAAAGTCCGAAATAATGTCGCTTCGTTAAATTCGTTGAGGCATGCAAATGAAAATTTCAATCGTGTTTCGGATTCAGTCGAAAAACTGAGTTCTGGCATGAAGATCAACAAGGCAAAGGATGCTCCAGCTAATCTGATCGCCTCNGAACGATTCAGAGGAAACATAGCAGGANTNAAGCAGTCCCACAGNAATAATGAGATGGCCATGACCATCTATCAACANGCTGAAGGNTCCTTGAATGANATCAGTGATATTCTTGTTCGNNTGAAACAAATCTCGGTGCACGCGGCCAACGAAGCAGTCAATGACGATGCCATGCTCGCAGCAGACCAAGAAGAAGCTGAAAACCTACTGGGCACCATAACCCGTATAGTTCAAAACACTGTTTATAACGGGAAATCACTCCTTGATGGGAGTCAAGGAGCAAACGGAACCACGGTTGGAGATAATTTGAGATTCGTAACTGCGGATGTCAACACTAANGGTTCTCCTGAAGAAGGNTTTCCCGTNGACATCACCCAAGTCGCGACAAGAGCTCAAAAGCCCGGAAAGATTCCACTGACAGTTAACAACATCGGTGACGGTTTATTTGTTCTTGTCTCAGAGGGTGGAAGAAATGCTGAACTCGACACAAGAAGAGGACAACTGAAAGAGGACATTGATGACATCCTTCAAAGCTTCAATGAAAATCCANNACGATTTCCTGCAGAAAAAATGTCTGNGGATATCCGTGGCATGGTGGTGTATCACATGCAAAAAACCATNNATGAAAATGGNTTNAATCTNGATGTTTTTGANGGTCCNAATGGAATTTTTCAAATACGACATCGNGCCTACGGTGATNANCCTTCATTTTCGNTNACCTCCAACATTGCCGGGGTCTTNACCCAGGAAGCCAACATGGCTGAATTTTCGATCCCNGGNNANNNNGTCNCAGGAACCATTGCGAATGCAACGGCTCGGGGCGAAGGACAATTCCTGACAGCCATGGAGGGTACCCCCGCTCAAGGCATAACCATCCAATATGACCGTGATATCCAACTTCGTGAGGTTCCAGTTTATGAAGAGCAAACTGTCCCTGTCTATGATGAAAACGGTCTTGAAAAAGGAACCGAGGTAGTTCAAGCACGAGTTGGGACCGAATTTATTCAGGAAACCCAAGAAGAGGTAGTCGGTTCTCCAGAAAATCCAAAAATCGAGGGCTACGTTCACTTGTCCCAGCAAACCAAAAAAGTGAATTTAGGTCCTCTGGAAGGAAACGAAGCCGGCATTTCACTTAAAGATGTCCGCACATCAAAATTGGCTCAAGGAATCAAGAATAGTAGTGAACTAAGAAGTCTCAGTGATATTGATCTGACGGATCTTCAGGCAGCTAAAGATTCAAGTGAATTGATTGATGCTGCGATTGACGAGATCTCAAAATATCGTGCGAAGATAGGAGCCTTCCAGAAAAACACCCTTGATAAAAACTTGAACACACTTAAGGTTGGAACGGAAACCGCAACCGAAGGAGAATCGGTCATCCGGGATACCGATATGGCAGAGGAAATGTCCAAATTGACCAGCGATCAGATACTTCTTTCGGCCAGCCAGTCTATGCTTTCCCAGGCCAACCAGTTGCCAAGAAACGTCCTTCAGCTTCTGGAATCAGATTAAGAGGGGAGCACGCAAACCAGCGTGAAGCTTCCCTCACTCCTTCCATTTGTTTCTTAGACCAGCGGCGTAATCTCGGCTATCTTTTTTCCCCATCTTATATTTCATTTTTAAATCAGAATTATCTGAAGATTTTTTTCTTTTTTCGATAAAGAATCCTCTCTGAAAGATTACAGTNCCTTACCATAGTTTAAGGGAACACTTGGTATCACGTTCGACCAGTTCATAAAATAGTTCATTGTGTCCTAAAGCAGGACTGACTCGATGCCTCACTTCATGGATCANAGTCTCNACCAACTGNGATTCACGTGGGGCTCCAAAAAACCAAAAATTGGAGCGGTGNACTTTGATCTGTTCTTCACCCCAATAGATCCCAGCCTCACCATATTGAATACGATCACGATGATACGGTCTTTCCCTTGTGTAACGGATCGGCACGTTTTTCAGTTTTTCTTTCATCGCTCGGGATAGACACGGAAGTTTCCCAAGTNTTGCAGTATAATCTTGGATATGGGCCNTACGNATTTGGATGTTTTCAAAAATNCCATCAAGGAGATGAATCTGATCAATGAAGAAAAAACTCCACCCTCCCACGATCATAATCAGAAAAAAGACATTTACAGGTTTGAACCAACTTCCTCCAGTGACTGGAGTCGGTTTCAGGTGTCGTGTTTTATAATCATGCCAATCGTTCCAGTCTTTCTGAAGAACCCGATCCAATTCGGCCCATGGGTTTTCGGCCCTTTCAATTTCTAGAACGTCATTTTCAACTCCAATGAGTTGAAAAAAGCCTTTTTCTCCACAACTTCTACAAAGTACTTCCACAAAGATTTCNCCAGCAANTCCATGAGAGTTACGAACTTTAACAGTTCCNCCCCCACAAGACGGGCACTGAAGGTGGAAGAGCTTTTCNAATTCCTCTTCACGTGTAATTTCAGGTTCTTCTGTCATTTTCTATTTGTTGCGGGTGCACGGCGCTTCCTTCTATAATGATCCCTGCTCAAAAGCCTTTCAATCTTCCCTTAACGGAAATTCCTTAAAAGAACAGATTAAGTGCTGAGTCAAACAATAAAATAGAAGAACTCCAGCAGTCGATTCAAACAACCCCACGTTCATTTTCCCTATGGAGCAAACCAGCACTGCAGAATCAATCGAGGATTCCGAAGAAAAGTATCCAAAGACTTCATCAACCCCATGGATTTTATGCGACAAAAGACTGGGTACCAACATCCTGGCGTTCATGGTTACCCTTAGTTCTATCTGGATCGTTGACCCCTGGAAACAACCATTACTGCAAACAGGATTATTTGCACTATCTGGAGCANTCACCAACTGGCTTGCGATTCACATGCTTTTTGAAAGAGTTCCTGGACTCTATGGATCCGGAATCATTCCATTACATTTCGAAGATTTCAAACGGGGGATCCATGACCTGATCATGAAACAGTTTTTCAGCAAGGAACATGTGGAACGTTTATTCATGACTGAAAACGGAAAAACCGAAGAGCTTCCAGACATGACTCCACTGATCCAGAAAATCGACCTTAACCCTGCATTCGATTCACTATTGAACGTCATTGAACAGTCCTCATTCGGACCGATGTTGGGGATGGTGGGAGGAATTCAAGTACTCCAACCTATGCGTCAACCCTTTCAGGAGAAAATGCAGCAGTGTTTGACCGACATTTCTGAAACAGATACTTTTCGCAGAGGGGTGAGTGATCTCATCCTCGAACACAGTAAACAGGAAAACATTCATGAAAAGGTAAGTGTTATCGTTCAGAAACGCCTGGAAGAATTGACACCAGGAATGGTCAAGGACATCATCGAAAGGATGATCGCTGAACATCTGGGATGGCTTGTTGTCTGGGGCGGTGTGTTCGGTGGACTGATAGGTCTTTTTAGCAGCATCATTTTAAACCAGAATCAATTCTTGCAATGGTAAACACTGAAGAACTGCTGCAAATGCTCAAAGAAATAGCCGAAGAACGGATTCCTTTCAACAAAGTCCTGGGACTAACAGTACATTCACTGGATGAGGAACACATGCAGGTTCATTTTAATATGCGAGATGAACTGGTGGGCAATTTCATGCGAGGAAACCTGCACGGGGGCGTTATTTCTTCGGTGCTCGACCTGGTAGGGGGGATGAATGCCTGGCTTGGGGTGATGAAGCAAATGAAAGAAAGCAACCTTGACGAACTGGTGGAACGATTCATCAAAATCGGAACCATCGACCTACGTGTCGATTACCTGAGACCTGGTTTAGGAAAGTATTTCACCAGTAGCGGAAACATCATGAGAACCGGGAACAGAGTTTCCGTGGTACGTATGGAACTCCAAAATGACCAGGAACAGCTTATCGCCGTGGGTACAGGGACCTACATAGTTGGATGAGATCATGGAGCAAGGCGTTGTACTTTCCAACTATTTTTCTCAAAAAAATAACAAATTCGGTCATGTAGACGATCTTCTCGTCCCTGCCAATATTCAAAAAAATCAGGAAGAAGACGATAACCGCCCCATTCATTCGGTTTCGTCACTTTTTGATCCGCGAATTTCGTTTTCATCTCTGCCATCTTTTTTTCCAGTTCCGGCCTTCCTGAAACAGGATGACTTTGATTGGAAGCCCAGGCACTGAGCTGGCTGTCCCGGGGACGGGTTGCAAAATATTCCTCTGATTCGGAGGCAGAAATTTTTTCTGTGNCTCCTTCGATGCGTACCTGNCGTTCCTGACTGATCCACCANAAAAGCAGGGNAGCTTTGCTTTGATGNGCCANTTCATCGGATTTGGCGCTCTGGTAGTTGGTGAAAAAGANGAAACCACGATCATCGAGCTCCTTNAGCAGTACAATCCTTGCTGCCGGGGNNTGGTCTTTCTTGACTGTGGNCAATGTCATTGCATTCGGAAGAGGAAGACCNGTGGAAACCGCNTCGTCAAACCATTTNCGAAACTGAGAAAAGGGGTTCGATTCCAAATCAGTTTCCAAAAGCTTAGATTGCGTATATTCTTTTCGTAAAGAAGGGGAAACAATACTCATTTTTTGTTCCTTTGCTAAAGTTGAACAATCGACCATTAAATTTTAACAGGCCAGCTTGAGCAAAACCATCTACAACCATATTCTTTTCAAAATTCTTACTGAAAAAAGTTGATGCTTCACACAAAAATCATCTGCACGATTGGTCCAGCCAGTGATTCTGCTGAAATGTTAGAGATGATGGCAGACGCTGGCATGAACGTGGTACGTCTGAATTTTTCTCATGGAACGCATGATTCCCATCGTGAGATTGTGAAAAAGGTGCGCACCCTCAATTTAAAAAATCGTGAATTTCCCGTTTCAATCCTGCTTGACACCAAAGGCCCTGAGATCCGGACCGGGGACCAACATCTGAAACTCATCACCGGTTCCAAGATCCAGGTCGTGAGTGATCCAGATCTGAGGGATGAAAAACACCTTTTTGTGGATTACCCGTATCTTACCGAACAGTTGGGTCAGGGGAATCACCTGATTTTGGATAGTGGCCTAGTGAAGCTTGAGGTACTTGATAACTCCGGTAATTCATTGAAATGCAGAGTTCTGGATGGCGGAATGATCACACCGAAAAGACATGTCAACCTTCCNGGAATTTCAGTCAAACTACCAGGCATNACCATTTCTGACCGCAAAGATCTNAAATTTGCNCTGGAAGAAGATGTGGATGCAGTTGCTCTTTCTTTCATAAGAAACCGGGAAACGGTTTTAGAGGTAAGGCAAATGTTCCGCGAAAAGGGACAGCAGATAAAAATCATAGCCAAGATAGAAAACCAGGAAGGCGTCGATAACCTTGAAGATATTATGCATGAAGCCGATGGAATCATGGTCGCCAGAGGTGATCTTGGCATTGAAATCGATATGGAGGAACTGCCTCATATACAAAGAAGGATCGCCTTCCTTTGTGCGAAATATGGAAAGCGTCTGATCGTTGCTACTCAGATGTTGGAGTCGATGATTGAGAATCCTGTCCCGACCCGCGCAGAGATCACTGACATCGCCAATGCAGTCTTTGAACAGTCCGATGCAATCATGCTTTCAGGAGAGACTTCAACAGGCAAATATCCTGTTCGCTGCGTGGAAACCCTAATCCGAATCGCAAGGCGCACCGAGAATTACCCCGGGGTTCAGTTCACGGAAAACCTGATTCAGGAAGATGGGCCCGACGAAACATTGGGAAAAGGACGACAAATGCTTGCTGCCGCAGCAACCAGGATCGCCCGCCAATTGAAAGTACCNGGGATGCTCGTGATCACCCGGAAAGGCCGAGGAGCCACCAAAATGGCAAATTTAAGGGTGCGGGGAATTCCAATTTTCGCATTTACAGAAACTGAAAAAACAAAAAGCACCCTGATGCTACTGAGGGGAGTTTATCCCTACCTACTGAAATTCGATGAAGATCCAGAGCAGACCATCCAGAACGCNTTAAGANTGCTCAAGAATAAACAGGATATGCCNTCGGGGGTGTCAATTGTCGTTGTTGCCGATATCATGACTGGAGAAGGATACGTGAACTGCCTTCAAATAAGGACCCTTCCTGAAGAATAAAAATTTCATGCGAAAGGCTNTCTTTCTATTTCCNGATAACCTTGTTCACTGACGAGAGCCTGCATCCGTNTATCGTGGCTTTCCATCGGAACCTGATCCACCATTTGGGCTCCAAAACACACCCCGATCCGAAAAGCCCCCGTTTTTTCCAAAAAACGATCATAATATCCTCTCCCGTAACCNAACCTTCCTCCTGAAAGGTCAAATGCAATCCCTGGGATGAGAACGAGTTCTAATTCGGTTAAATCCACATCGATGCGTTGATNTGAAGGGACATCAAGTATTCCAAAATTTCCTTTTTCCAATGACTCTATACTGCTGAGTTGACTGTGCTGTAATTCAGGATTTTGGGAATCAACACANGGAACCGCCAATTGAATTTCCTGCNTCAGCAGCCATTCCAGAATGGGAAGAGTATCTGGTTCATCAGGCTGCCCCACATAACAGTGAACCCTGCTAGCTTTTCTTAAACGGGAAAGCTGAGTCAGGGTATCTAAAATTTTTTTGGAAGCTACTTGCCTGCTGAAAGGAGAAATTTTTCTGCGGGTATTGAGGATTTTCCGACGCAGTTCTTTTTTTTCAAAGGCCGTGGCATTCAAGGGCATACGGCTCGCTTAGGGGATTGTTAATTTTGGATGGAGGTTCACTCTATTCAATAGCAGCGAACGGCGTCCCCTTTCAAAATTTTCTTCCGTGCTTCAGTTTCCACACGACCCCAAGAAAAATCCTCCTGGATATTAAAAATCTGCATCTTTCCTAAAAGATCATANTCCGTCACCTGCAGAGTATTTTTTTGGGAATCCTGCGATTCCTTGCGAATTCGCCTAAAGATTTTACATTGCTGTTCCATCTCTACACGGTTTCTTCTTCCAAGGCTGATGCGTGCATAANTGCGTCCTCCCCGGGATTCCAGAATGAATCCACTCAAGGGAAATTTTCCACGNATTTGCGTGCCTAAATCCTCCCAAAGTGAATTCGATTCAGAAAAGATGAATGTGAATTCATGATTCATGTAACTACTGTCCGGCGGATCTTCAACCCGCATGATCCGGAACGTGATGTAGGTACTCCAATCGTTTGAAGAAACCCTGACCGGGCTTGTCTGAACACTCATCAGTCCAATATAACTGACTCCAAGGGTTTTACCCAAACGGATCACACCATCCACCAGGGGTTGATCGTACCTTCGAAATTTTTCCTCTTCGATCAATATTTTCAATTCTCGAAATTCGGTTCGTTCAAGATTNTTTTGCACAAATACCTCACCAATGATCTCCAAGTCACCATATTCCTCCAGGACTGACATGACAAAAGCATGGCTCAGAACCCTGTGGTAACGGGTCAATCCCTCCGAATACTGAATGGGTAGGAATGCAATATTGGATTTTTGGGCATGGAGTTCCTTGAGAGTCGGCGGAACTGGAACCNTTTCCTGCATTTCGTCAACTCCTGCACTTACAAATTCCATATCAGGTCCCGACGGGCATCCTGAAACTACAAACAGAAGTAATAATCCACTCAAGGATTTCAACCACCTTAANGCTATTTTTTTTTGCATGATGAAGACCTATTCCTTTTTTTCCAACCGGNGTCATGGAATCAGTAATACAAAAGCGGGGCCCCTCGACTTAAATTCAGATTTTATACTTCATCTTGGATCATCATAGGATCTCCACCTTCATGGTTTTATGCATATTGGGATTCATATGTCTCGTTGCATCTAATTAAATTGGTGGACTCCTTGAAGATTCTCAGTAAGAGATGTCACTCATTTGTATTGATTTGAGGGACCAGTAAATAGGATTTTTTTGAGGTTGAATTGAGCCATCTCAAATTCAAGAGATTGAGAACAGAATGAATCGATGGTCACTCAGCAGATGGCACCTTGGTTTTTAAGTATGGTGGCCTTTTCATTGCGGTTGCAGATTGAGGAAAGGCCACCTTATAGATGTAGAATTCAACTTTAGTAACGGTAATGTTCAGGCTTGAAGGGGCCATTACATGGGATACCAAGGTATTCGGCCTGATCTTCCTGGAGTTCGGTCAATTGCACCCCCAATTGGTCCAAATGAAGACGTGCCACTTTTTCATCAAGTTCTTTAGGAAGAACATAGACCTGATTNCCGTATTGACTGCCATTCTTAAATAAATCCATTTGTGCCAGAACCTGGTTACAAAAACTGTTGGACATGACAAAGGAAGGATGCCCTGTTGCGCAACCAAGATTAACCAACCGTCCTTCTGCCAGAAGAAGAACCCTTTTACCGGAATCCCAGACGTATTGGTCCACTTGGGGTTTCACATTGATTTTACGTATTGAGGGATCGTCGTTTAAAGAAGCTACATCAATTTCTATATCGAAATGTCCAATATTGCAAACAATGGCTCCGTTTTTCATGAGGTCCAAATGATCCCTGCGAATGATCCCTGCACAACCCGTNGCCGTGACAAAAATATCTGCTTCTGCAGCAACATCCTCCATACGAACAACCTGATACCCTTCCATAGCTGCTTGGAGTGCACAAATCGGATCAATTTCGGTAACAAGAACACGAGCACCCTGATTGCGGAGCGAGGCTGCAGACCCTTTACCAACATCGCCAAAGCCTGCAACTACGGCAATCTTGCCGGCAATCATGACATCCGTCGCTCGTTTGATTCCATCAATCAAGGATTCTCGACAACCATAAAGATTGTCAAATTTACTTTTGGTGACCGAGTCATTGACATTGTATGCGGGAATTTTTAATTCATTTTTNCGGGCCATCTGATGAAGTCTNTGTACNCCGGTTGTNGTTTCTTCGGATAGNCCCAAAATGTTTTCCAGTAATTCAGGATATTTTTCATGAACGTACCAAGTCAGATCTCCACCATCATCGAGAATCAGATTAGGACCATCGTTTCCTGTCCATTTGAGGGTTTGTTCGATGCACCACCAATATTCTTCTTCCGTCTCGCCTTTCCATGCAAAAACCGGTATCCCTTCAGCCGCGATAGCGGCGGCGGCTTCATCCTGAGTGGAAAAAATATTGCAAGAAGACCAACGAACNTCCGCACCAAGTTCCAACAATGTCTCAATCAGCACTGCGGTTTCAACCGTCATGTGCAATGACCCTATGATCCTTGCTCCAGCCAAAGGCTTCGTACCTCCGTATTCTTCCCTGAGTGCCATCAGTCCCGGCATCTCTACTTCTGCTATACCAATTTTCCTTCGACCTAAATCCGAAAGTGAAATATCTGCAATTTTGAAATCACCCGAGGTTGATTGTGAACCACTTTGACTGTTTTCCATTGTTCCTGTTTTGTTGGTTGGTCTTTGTTGCTAAATACAATGATTAGTTTAGTTTCTATTCAGATAAACTCAAGGCTTGAATCATCATATCGGCATATGGTGATGCGTATTTTCTGTGGCATGGGTCTCCATCCAAGCATTTATTCAAACAGGATCAAAGGAGTTATCATGAAAAGATTATTTTCACAGCTAAATGACATGGAATAACAATATTTTATGAAAAATCATATATACGCTTGCATTATCTTTTAATTAAAGATATTTATTTTCAAACATACTTAATTTGCTGTTCAGCCTTTCAAAGTATCGCGTCTAAATATTAACGCCATGGATGGCGTCAACTTTAACGGAATGGAAGCCGTTGTCTTATAATGAAAAAAAACCTGCACTTCTGAATCAGCGCAGGCATAGGAAAAGATCGAAACGCGAATCAAGCCTCGTCCCAAAATCCAAACTAAGCAGTTCGCCACTTGAGAAAAAGTTGCAACAGACANAGCTTAGTTCTTTTCGCCTTTTCGTTCTTTCAACAATTGTTTTTGGCATCACATACTGGCTCAGTTCTNTATTGCTTCCAGTGTCTCCTGAGTTATCCCCATCTTTGAATCATTTAACTACCAAGGGAACCTGGCTCATGCAGATCCCGCACATCGCTTTAAGCCTGGGAACGGCATTGTTGACGGTAGCAATTCTGATTTATCTNCGAACCANNTTGATCAGTCATCAAGTGGATGTTCTCTGCCGACAGTTTCTTTCCTACCGAAGAGAGCATGAGGAAGGAGAGTTGGAAATCAGCCGTTCCGACCGAATCCGTTCAGGAATTGACCTGCGTATCATGATGCTCAAAGAACTTTGGGATCGTTTTCAAAAATCCCAGGATGAACTGGCNCGAAATTTTCAGGAAATCGAACTTTCCAAAGAACAACTTGAGAAGACTGTAGCCTCTTTGAAAAAAGCCAAAGAGCAAGAACGAAGACTGGTCGAACTCGGTTATGCTGTTGCAGAATTTGGCCATGACATAGGCAATGCCAACGGGTCAATTCTCAGTTTNTCNACCCTGGTACTGAAAATGCTGGAAAAAGATGCCATNCATCCGATGGATTTGGTGCGTTCACTGACCTTCATCCGGAGAATCAAACAGTCTTCCATCAACATTTCAGGATTGACCGGTGACATCGTCGAGTTTGCCAAAGGAAAGATGGAGCTTCACCCGGAACGTTTGAATCTTGAAGATTTCAAGGAACAGCTTGACGCTCAGCTTGGTTTTGTAGGAGATCTGAGGCTGGAATATGTGGTCACCTCTAAGGACCAGATGATACCCCTCAAAATCGATTATCGGAAAATTTGCAGAGTCATCGTGAATCTGGTTAAAAACTCATGGGAAAAACTTCAGGATGATGAAGACGATGGCCTGATTCAGGTACGAATGTCGATACTTCAAAATAAGGATCTTCAAATTCAGGTCTATGACAACGGGACCCCGATTCCAGAAAACATTGTGAATAATTTGTTTGAGGCCTTCCGGACAGAAGGGAAACAACAGGGTACAGGGTTGGGGCTAGCCATCTGCCAAAAACTTGTAGATCTTCACGGAGGATTAATCCGAGGTAGGAACCTGAATAATGGAATCGGTGTGATTTTTGAGATACTTCTTCCGGATTGTGTGCTCATCCCATTAACAGGTAAAAACTCACAAGAAACACAATCCGGAAAATTGCCTCATCCTCCTAGTGCTTTCAAGTCAGAGAAGGACTTCGCTTCTGCTTGAAAAGGCTGAATTGTTAAGCTGCAGGTATCAGAGATTCCTGAGGAGTAAAGGGCTTTATCAATGAACGGCGTTTCCGTGTCTGGGAATGCTGTTCTTCTAAAAGCATAAAATCCAGATCATACAGAAACGATTGAACAGCCTGATCCACGGAAAGTTCAAATTCCTTGGACTGGATCTTTTTCTGGAGCTCAAGGTCTAACATGTGGGTAAGCATTGGCTTTTCTCTGAAAAGTGTTTAGGCGAAACAAGACTTCTGCCTGATTGGAGCAGGCAGAAAATCTTCTTGTTTGCTTTATCGGCTTTTCGAAAAAAAACTTAACCCACAAATAACGATTGGGAGTGTTTTAGTCGAAAAAAACGGCTTCAGGAGGTTTCCTCTCCTTCCTCCACTGTGTCAGCAACTTCTGGTTCCGCTGAAGTCTCCTCTTCTTTTTTAGACTTTTTCCCTTTGGCTTTTGTCTGCTTTTTCGGCTCTTCAGCTTTTACTTCAGCCTCTGCTGCTGAATCTGTTTCGGTTGTTGGTTCTTCCTCTTCAGTAGCTTCTACGACGTCAGCCTGAACCACTTCTTCTTTAGCCTCTGCTATCGTTTCTGTTTCATCTTCGGGATCCAAAGTCGCAGGGGGTTCGCTGTCAGGAGCGGGTTCGGTGACTTCGATGATGCTTAGACCAAGACGCCTTTCCTCCAAGTCCACTTTGATGACCCTCGCCCTGATTTGGGCATTGACAGGATAAAATTGCTGTAGTTTTTCTTTTGGAATTTCAGTATCGATCTCAGAAATATGAACGAGTCCTTCCACTCCTTCAGAAACTTCAACAAAAATCCCAAAGTCAGTCAGATTTACCACGGTCCCCGTCACTTCTGAATTCAGGGGATATCTTTCATCCAGATTTTTCCAGGGATCCTCGGTCAACTGCTTGATTCCAAGGGATAGACGTTCCTGTGAAATATCAATATTGAGCACCTTTACTTCAATGTCTTCTCCCTTACGAGATATATCAGAAGGTTTACTGAGCCGTTGGTTCCAGGAAATGTCTGAAACATGAACGAGGCCGTCAATTCCTTCATCCAGACCGATGAATATCCCAAAATCGGTAATGTTCCGTACCTTGCCTTGGACAATACTTCCGATAGGATAACGCTCCATTGCAAGTTTCCAGGGATTCGGTTCAGCTTCTTTCATCGAAAGTGAGATGCGCTTTCGCTCGATGTCCAGATCTTTGACCAATGCTTCGACCTCATCTCCAAGTTGGACGATTTTCGACGGATGCCGAACTTTTTTCGTCCATGACATTTCTGAAATATGAATCAAACCCTCAACACCGGGTTCTAGTTCGATGAATGCACCATAATCGGTAATGCTCACAATTTTACCAGTGACACGGGTCCCTATTTCATATTTTTTCTCAACTGCTTCCCATGGATTGTTGCTCAGTTGCTTCAGTCCGAGGGATACCTTTTGGTCTTCTGGAAAATATTTAACGACCAACACTTCAACCTCATCTCCAATTCCAAACATCTCAGAGGGATGTACGATTCTACCCCAGGTCATATCCGTGATATGAAGCAGCCCGTCAACACCACCCAGATCAACAAACACACCATAATCGGTGATGTTTTTCACATGGCCTGTAATGACTGCGCCTTCCTTGAGAATCTGAAGGGTTTTCTTGCGCTTTTCCTCACGGTCGATTTCCAGTAATGCGCGGCGTGAAAGTACGATGTTGCCACGTTTCTGGTTATATTTAAGGATTTTAAAATCAAAACTTTCACCAAGAAGTTTATCGAGATTCCGGACAGGTCTCAGATCGACCTGTGACCCTGGAAGGAATGCCTTAACCCCAATATCCACCGATAGACCCCCTTTGATGCGCGCGGTAATCATCCCTCGAACCAATCCACCTTCCTCAAAGATTTCTCCAATTTTCTGCCAGGTTCTTAGTTTTTCAGCTTTCCGCTTTGAAAGTTGAGTGACTCCGTCTTCATCTTCAAGAGCCTCGACGTAGACTTCGACCATATCTCCGGCCTTAACATCGATTTCTCCTTCAAAATCCTGGAATTCATCAAGAGGAATTCGGCAGTCTGATTTATAACCAAAATCAATGGTTACAAAATCTTTTCCAATTTCACTGACTTTTGCATTGACAACATCCTGCTCCTTAATTCCCTGCAGACTGTCTTCATAAAGTTGGTTAAAGTCTTCTTCTTCTTCAAAAAAAACAATGGGTTCGATCGATTCGATGGTTTCTTGCTTGGTTTCGGTTGATGCCACAGGACCTCTGGAGGATTCAGCTCAAGTGTAGAGAGCTTGTTTAGGGTTGAAAATGAGTCCCGGAAGACTGCTATTCTCAGCAGGAATTCCAAAGACATGATTTATACAAAGTCAATTATTATTACATGAAAAGAGAATTCATGGAGATTCCTGAACCTCACTGGCATGAAATATTAGATTATTACATCTTGAAAGATCTTTTGGAAATTTCTCCTGACAGAACTAGGCGTTGTAAAGCAAGTTTT
>NYUB01000001.1:17634-36191 GCA_002683785.1 Deltaproteobacteria bacterium | reverse complement strand
TGCTTGCTTCTTGTCATTCTGCACGAAGGGCATTGATGCCCGAAGTTGCAGAATCCAATGCTTAACAAGCCTCCCGCTATGGATTCTGTGACTCCGCCTTGTAGCTCCGAGCAGAATGACAGCATTGCTAGAGTTGTCTAAGTTTCAAATGGGAATGAAGGGAGAGTTCAGTCCTGCTCTTTTGCAGCAGATTCTGCGTTGAAATTGGATGTTGATCCGAGTTGCTCGAGCTGTTCGCTGCTATAGCCTGTGGCCGCGGAGGCGGCAGAGAAGCTGGGAAAAAGCTGGCCTTCGACCCGGACTGCCTGGGGATGGCTGCGTTTCCGGCGGGGTTTGGTCCTCATCGGAGGATTTTTGAATTCAGACTGACTTTGTTCCCGGCTCTGCTGCTGGATCAGGCTGATGTACTGTTGGAGCGCGGCAACACATTCGAACCACCCATTTCCTTCATGGCAAGCAGCGAACTGGCGATGAAGTTCACGCTCCCTGGTTTCTGCTCCTGACTGAGTTCCTCCCTCCAGAACCACAAGCAGTCTCAGGTTGACCGAGGAAGCCTGTTGCAAGGCATTGAAACTTTGATAAGGGTCAGTACTGCATCCAATCTTGACCCGGAAATTTCGGGTATCCTGGATGAAAAAGACCGCCCATGCTTCGCTTCCCAGATCTTCACGTCGTTTCTGTGCGGCCTGATAACGCATATCCGAACAACTCTTGCACCAACGAGCCTTACCGTCGACCGTGTGGGAATCCATAAAATAATCGTTGAGCGGTTTCATCATCCCGCAATCAGCACAAAGTTTGACGGTTTTTTCAGCGAGTTGAAATGATTCCGAGGAGGACCTTCCATTTCCAGGAACCTTGAATTGCGTACACTGCCTACAGACTGAGGACATTCCATCCTTGGTCCGGCCTTCCGGGAAAAAAGAACGGGTTCGGGGAAACTCCCTCCGGCATCGTGAACAGATGCGGGTGTATTGTTCTGGACTGAAAAGTTCTTCCTGGATGGGATGTGCCATTAAAGGCCTATTCGTGTTGAGGAATGCATTCAGAAAATAGTTTGAAACCCTTCACCCAATTCATTTGCTTATCAAGGATAATTCCATCCTAAGTTCATCCATTTTGTATTTCAACCATGTCTGAAAAATCATCCAATCCTGGGCCATTTTTTGGCCCAGATAACTTTCAGGAAAAGGTTGCATACTGCTCCACGCGTTTGTTCATCACCTTGAACCATAATAAAGGAAACCAGGCCAGGAGAATCATGGCAGCATAACTTGCAGGAAGTTGAGGGGCTTCATGCAGATGACGGAGGAGTTGGTAGCGGCGATTGGCTTTTTGATGATGATCTGAGTGCCGCTGAAGCTGGAACAGGAACATATTGGTCAGGAAACTACTGTAGTTCCAGGAATGTTCAGGGCCTGGAGGTTCAAAAGTACCATTTTCTCGTGTCTTCCTCCGAAGCCCGTAATGTTCGATATAATTCACTGTTTCCAGAAGAAATATCCCGAATAAAGACTGACCGAGAAAGAACACAAGCCCGCTGAACCCGTATGCTATCGTCATCATGCATGCGATCAGGAAACTGACACTGCTCCAGATCAGAAATTCATTCTCACGATTCCAAAAACCGGATCCTTCTTTTGCGAGCCGTTCTTTTTCAATCTTGGCTGCACAGCAAATGTTCCGGATGATGGCTTGGGGAAGAAAGAGATAAAATGATTGCCCCTTTTCTGCGCTTGATGCGTCTTCTGGGGTGGCAACATTTTGATGGTGCCCAAGGATGTGTTCCGTCTTAAAACTGCCGTAACTCATGCTTGCCAGCAACAGACCTCCGGTTCCTTGAAGCCATCGGGAACGACGGTGAATGAGTTCGTGTGCCGAATTGATGGCCACCATGCTACCGACGACACCCACGGAGATGATCCAGGCTAATTTTCCTCCCGGGCTCAGATCGAGCGTATGAAACACTTCAATAGCCCAGATCAAGGTGAACCCCTGTAGAGGAAGCACCAACATAGGAAGCATCGTATACCAAAACCCTTCGTTCAACCTCTTTTTCTGGTTTTCATCCGGATTGGCATGGTCTAATCCGATCAACCTGTCCAGCAACGGGATGACGATAAAGATGACCGCGCAGGGAAAAAGCATCCAGAGATTTTGGAATTCGCTTTGCTGTCCTAAAAAGACGGAAAGGTAGAGCAGCAAATAAGGACTGAAGGCAAGTAGATAGAAAATACGTCTGAGGGAAAAAATCGAAATCAAGGGTTTTGAACTTTCGACTCTTGAATGCATCCCTGGATCCGTTCAGGTGATTTTTTTGTTTTTGGAATCTGGAGGCATTTCCAAAACCTGGTCCATTTCATCACCTCCTTCCAGAACTTCGTCGCCGAAAGTTTTTTTGGGTTGCACTCCCAGGACACGCAATGATTCGATCTGTCGGATGACACTGCCTCGCCCACTGGTCAGCCTTCCGTGGGCAATTTCATACTCTGCGCGTGCTTTGTCCAGATGCTTGCCGATGCCCTCCAGGGATTCCACGAAGCCTACCAGTTTGTCGTAGATCCCGGTAGCACGTTGGGCGATCTCCTGGGCATTTCGGTTCTGATCTTCATAACGCCAAAGATTCTTGACGATCCTTAAAGTGAGCAAAAGGTTGCTTGGACTGACGACCATGATCCCCTGGGCATTGGCATCGTAAAGAAGTTGTGGATCCTCATCGATGACCGTCAGCAGGGCAGACTCCACTGGGACAAACATGATTACATAGTCCAGGCTGCGGACGCCTTCCATCTTCTCGAAATTCTTTTCACGCAGACCACGGATATGACGCCTGAAAATCTGCAGGTGTTCCTGAAGGTGATCCTGCCGGGTTCCTTCTTCTTCCTGTGAACGGTAGTTCTGGTAGGAAACAAGGTTGATCTTGGAATCGATGACTACATCCCGTCCATCTGGAAGATGAACGATCACATCAGGCTGATAGGGCTGTTGCTGATCGTAGTAGCCACTTGAAACGATGTCGAATTCTCTCCCACGACTCAGACCGGATTCTTCCAGGATTTTTTCAAGCACCAGTTCTCCCCAATTTCCCTGGGCCTTAGAATCACGTGTCAGTGCTTTGGTCAGGTTGACTGCATCTTGGCTGATCTGTTGGTTGAGTTCCTTAAGACGGCTGATCTCGTTGAAAAGGACCGCACGGTCTTTGGTGTCACTGATGTAGGCTTCTTCCACCTTATGGCGGAAATCACCGATTTCTTTCTGAAGGGGGCTGAGCAGGTTGTCGATGTTGGTCTGGTTCTGTTCTGCGAAGCGATGGGTCTTGTCATCCAGGATTTCATTGGCAAGGTTCTGGAAATCCAGACGCATCTGTTCCTTGGCATCCCGGAGGATGCGCATTTTTTCATCTGCCTGTTCCCGGGCCTCGTCGAGCAGGGTTTGAAGCCTGGAGGCCTGGACCTTCAAATCGGTGGACTGACGGACCTGTTCGTCCAGTTCTGCTTCGAGCCGGGCATGATCCGCATTCAACCGGGAGAGTTCGTTTTCACGGGAAAACAGTTTTTCTTCCAATACTGCAAGATCACTCTCGTATTCGTGACTGACCCGTTCGGTCACCTGTGAAGCGGAGTTTTTGATCAGTGCCCAGGTGATGCCTGCACCCATCAGTACACCAACCACCAGGGCCAGGGGGATGATGGTCTCTAGATCGTACATGGGTTTCTAGGTCAGGTTGAAAAACTTGGGTGTATGAGCAAAAAGTTAACATCCTACTATTTATTGCAAATAAACAGCCAGATGCANNTATTTATGTTTGAATGAAGANGGAAGGTGATCAAACAGAGCGAACNATTTCANTTTCAATGAGAACGGTAGGCGGAAAGCATNGTTTCCAGAAGNGTTTCCACATCACTGAATTGAGGNCGCCATNCGAGAAGCCTTTCTGCTTTTTCNGCTNATGCGAGAACCACCGCCGGATCACCAGGACGCCGATTACTAAGGGTCACCGGGATCTCCACTCCAGAAACCCTTCTGGCCGCTTCAAGAACTTCCAGAACGCTGATTCCTTTGGAGGTTCCAAGATTGACGACCAGGTCCTGATCTTCCTTTTCCAGATAATCCAGGGCTTTGACATGGGCATCTGCAAGGTCACTCACGTGGATATAATCACGAATGCAACTGCCGTCGGTGGTATCGTAATCGGTGCCGTAGACTTCAAGCGTGTCACGCCATCCAAGGATGGTTTCAAGCACCAGGGGGAGTAAGTTGTTGGGTTCTTTTTCCAGACCCCTGACCTCTCCCTGCGGATCATACCCGGCAGCATTGAAATAACGCAAACTCGCATAACGCATGTTCTTGAGCCTACTGAACCACAGGAGGAGCGTTTCGATCTGGAGCTTGGTCTGTCCGTAAAAATTAGCAGGTTTGGTTGGATGATCTTCGTCCAGGGGCAGGTATTGGGGATCTCCATAGACTGCAGCACTTGAAGAGAAGACGAAATGTTGGACCCCTTCTGTTGTAACTGCATTGAGCAGATTTACCGTCCCATTCAAATTGTGAAGTGCGTAACGTTCAGGTTCGACCATCGAATCCCCGGCAGCCTTCAGTGCGGCAAGTTGGATTACTGCGCGGACGTCTTTCATCGCTTCATGGATCTGTTCCGGAATCATCAGATCTCCATGAATAAATGGAATCTCTGGGAACAGGTTTTCCCTGAGGCCTGTACTCAGGTTATCAAAAACAATGGGCTGACGTCCTGCGTCTCGGAGGGCCTTGACGACGTGTGAACCGATGTAGCCAGCACCCCCAACGACCAAAATATCAGGATTTGCCTGGGTCATCGGAATTCCGACGTGGTGGAGGGATCTGCTGGATCCTCGACGATTTCATAAAGGACGCCGAAGGGATGATTCGTCCGGGATTTTGGATGGACGAAGAATACTGTGGTACCCCGGGAACCGGGCCGTGGTGCATCATCAATGAGGTTGAATCCTTTTTCTTGGAGCCAGTCAAAGGCGGTCCGAGCGTTTTCAACACGGAAACCAACGTGGATCAGTCCTCCTCTTCCACCATTACGGTCAATTTGACGTTGAACAGGAGAGTTATTATTGAGTGGTTCCACCAATTGAATCAGATTCGGGCTTTCACCAATTCCTAAAAGNACTTCGCGTACCTGGTCNCTTCCTCCGAGTTCTTCCTGGTGAANTTCCCGGAATCCCATCATCCGATAAGCCTCTACCTGCCCTTCCAGCTCTCCTGGGAGCACCGATACGGCAACATGGTCGATGAACAGNAAGCCTGGAAGTTCACCGAGTTCTTCGGGTTGCTTGGAATTTTCCAAATCAGATGTCATTGACGCTTAGAGGTGAAATCCTCCATTTTCTTTAAGCATGCCGTGATAGATCCGAATTCCCTCTTCGAGACTGAGGAATTCTTCTTGGTAGCCTGCTTCACGAAGCTGTGTTGTATCAGCTTCGGTGAACTCCTGGTATTTGCCACGAAGATCCTCTGGAAACGGAATCGATTTCAACTCTCCGGAACCCTCGATGGCCTTCAAGCATTCTCCAATAGCCGTGAAATTTCTGGCCTGGCCGGTTCCAGCGTTGAATATTCCACTTTTGCCGGAATGAAGAAAATGGAGATTGATCTTGACCGTGTCCTGGACGTGGATGAAATCCCTGCGAAANCCCTCGCTTCCTTCAAACAGCTTCATGGAACCCTCTTTGCGNAGTTGGTGAAAGAGATGGAAGGCAACCGAAGCCATCCGTCCCTTATGAGATTCCTGTGGTCCATAGACGTTGAAATACCGAAGTCCGAGGATTTGAGACTCTGCCTTAGGCAACAGACGACGGACGTAGTTGTCGAATGAGAATTTGGAAAAGCCATAGACGTTCAGAGGGTATTCTGCTTCAGGATTCTCTGCGAAACCATTGGTNCCATTTCCGTAAACCGAAGCACTNGAGGCATAGANGAATGGGATTTTCTGCTCCATGGCATAATGCAGCAGAATTTTCGAATATTCGTAATTGTTGGCCATCATGTAACGGCCGTCCGATTCGGTGGTGTCCGAACATGCACCCTGATGAAAGATGACTTTAGGTTTGGGAAGCGATTCGAGTTTGNCCGGTAAAAGTTCCTTGTCGAGATAATCGGAGTAACGAAGGCGGTTGAGATTGAGGTGTTTGGAAGCTCGGGTCAGGTTGTCCACGATCAGGATCTTCTCTTCTCCCATNTCATTGAGACCCTTGACGAGGTTGCTGCCGATGAAACCCGCTCCTCCGGTGACGATGATCATCCCTGCTCCTTGATTTTTTCGATGATGCTACTGGTGGAATGGCCTTCCAGGAACGGAAGGACCTTAACGTTTCCGCCGTTTCTGGTAACGGTTTGATAACCCACAATCTCTTCCGCCCGGTAGTCACCCCCTTTGACCAGCACATCAGGAAGGACCTTTTCGATGAGCCTTGCGGGTGTCTCCTCACCGAAAAGAATCACCGCATCCACAACCCTCAGGGCAGCAAGCACACTGGCCCGGGAATTTTCTTCGACGATCGGCCGGGAGTTGCCTTTGAGTTTTCTGACCGATGCGTCATTGTTCAATCCGACCATCAGTGCGTCCCCGAGAAGCCGTGCTTTCTGGAGATAATCCACATGCCCTGAATGGAGGATGTCGAAACATCCGTTGGTGAAAACCAGCTTTCCAGGTTTTTGACGGAAGGTCAGAAGCCAGTGTTCCAGTTCAGCTTCCTCAAGAATTTCTCCCAAAAGCTGGCTCCTGTAGTTTAGTGTCCCTCGAATTCGATCAGGGAAAAAACCGGTTCCTGTAATCGTTCCCTGCCTTTTAAGTCGGTCAATTCGATGACGAAGGCATAACCCACGATCAGACCTCCTACCTTTTTAACCAGTTTGGCACTGCCTTCAATGGTGCCTCCGGTGGCAATCAGATCATCCACCAACAGCACATGGCTTCCCTCAGGGATGGCGTCCTGATGCACCTCCACCCGATCTTTTCCATACTCCAGATCGTAATCCACCCCGTGAGTTGGTCCAGGCAGTTTTCCCGCTTTACGGATCGGGATAAAGCCTAGACCCATTCTGATCGCCAATGGAGTGCCTATGATGAATCCGCGTGATTCAACTCCGGCTACCACATCGATCTTCTCATTCTTGTAATGCTCGGCGAACCGCTCAATTGTTTCATTCAGTGCTTCCGCGTCGCTGAGAAGGGTGGTGATGTCGCGGAAGAGGATGCCTGGTTCAGGAAAATCCGGGATGGTGCGTATCTTTTGTTTGAGGTCCATGATCGAGAAAGTTCTGAGTGTGTTCTGTGTTCCAATTGGAAAATGATCTTGAAAAAAACCTGTGATTCAAGGATATTAAAGGGTTTAATTATAGAAACTACATTGCACAGATTTATTTAGAAAAACAAATAATGATACAGGAACTTCGTGAATACTCCCAGAGCTTTTTATTTAAGCTTCTGCTGGGGGTCATCTGCGTCACCTTCGTGATTTCCTTCGGGGTTGGCAGTTTTGGAGACCGCAAGGAAGTGATTGCCAAAGTCAATGGTCGGGAAATCCTGCTCAAGGAATATCGCAAGGCCTATCAAAACCGGTTGCAGTCCCTGCGCCAGCAATTTGGAGAGAATGCAGATGCTTTTGCCGAGCAAATCAATCTGAGGCAGCGTGTTTTTGAGCAGATGATTGACCAGGAGTTGTTGAAGATCGAAGCAGAAAACATGAATTTAGAAGCAACCGATCTTGAGTTGCAGGAAGAAATTCGGACTCAGCCCTATTTTCAAAAAAACGGGAATTTTGATTTCGAAACCTACAATACGGTGCTCAGTCAGAACAGGATCGTTCGGCAGGAATACGAAGACTCCCTCCGTGAGGAACTCAAAGTGAGGAAACTCCAGAAGTTGATGGGTGCGGGACTGTTGGTCAGTTCGAATGAAGTGGAGGAGATGTATCAACTTGAGAATGAGAAAATACAGATTGGTTACCTGCATTTTGATCCTCAAGTTTTCATTCCTGAAATTGAAATCAATGAAACGGAAGTCCGTCAATATTTTGATGAAAACCGAGATTCGTTCAAGACCGAGAAAGCTTTCCGCATCGATTCGTTCATGCTCGGACTGCAAGATTTTCAGGACACGGTCAAGGTCCGTGAACGTGAGATCCGGCGTTACTATGAGAAAAACCTGGAAACCTATACTACTCCTCCCAAAGTCAAGGCTCGGCACATTCTTTTTAAACTCGACGCGAAGGCGGATGAAGAACAACTTCAGAAACGTCGTGAGGAACTCCAGAAACTCCTTGAAGAAATCAAAGAGGGTGGGGATTTTGAAGAATTGGCCAAACGTGTTTCTGAAGATGCAACGGCAGAAAAAGGTGGAGATCTGGGATGGTTCAAGCCTGGTGAAATGGTTCCAGCTTTTGAAGATGCAGCTTTCAGGCTTGCCATAGGAGAAGTTTCTGACATTGTTCAGTCTCCTTTCGGGCTCCACTTGATTCGTGTTGATGAGAGGCAGGATAAAGTTGAAAAGGATCTGGAGGAGGTTCGAGAAGAAATCACTGCTGTACTGACGGATAAACGTGCGGAAAAGAAGTTGGAAGAAGAACTAACAAGGATAGAAGCCGAAATTCCGGACAAGGAACTCTCTGAAGTGGCTGGTGAATTTTCTAAATCGGTTCTTTCCAGTAAAACCTTTTCCAAAAATGATGTGATACCTGGACTGGGCTCTGCCTTTGGACTTGTTACCGAATTGGAACAAAAACAAAACGAGGAAAAAGGGGTCTGGAAACGCAACTCACTTCAAGGGCATGTCGTTTACCAACTGAAGGAAATTCGTGAACCTGCGATCCAAGAGTTCTCTGATGTTCAGGAAGAAGTACGTGAAGCCTTGAAAATGAAACGTGCTGAGGAATTGGCACGAAAAAAGGCGAGCCAGGCTCTGTCACA
This sequence comes from Deltaproteobacteria bacterium, assembly GCA_002683785.1. GTDB lineage: Bacteria > SAR324 > SAR324 > SAR324 > NAC60-12 > UBA1014. The sequence goes on along the minus strand of NYUB01000001.1, from coordinate 27,239 downwards.
GGCTCAAGGGGGAACACAACTGGAGGAACTGGCCACCGAGAATGGACTCCAAGTGCAAACGTTTGAATTTACTGCAACGACTCAGTATCTGCCTCAGTTGGGAAAGAATGAGACTTTTCGCAAAACAGCACTTTCCCTCAAGGAATCGAGTCCCTTTGCCCTCAGTGATGATGAAAACCGGATCGACCTGGTTCAACTGCAGGGAAAGAGGATGGAAGAAGCGGATCCCAAAACCCTCAAGCAGCAGATTCGTCTGAGGCTCCGACAACAGCTTCAGCAAACGGTACTGTCGAAAGAACTGGAAAGGCTCAGAGACACCGCGGATGTGGAAATCATTAATCCGGTCTTTCAGCAACTCCAGCAGACCAGCTGAGTTCAGGATCGGAAATTGGATACAGGATCAAAGGGATCAAGTACCATGGTTTTGTGAAACCCTGTTGAGGTTCGGGTGCCTGATCTTTCTGCTGATTCTTTTTCCCCCGGCTCCCTCCAATTCCAAAGAAACACAGGTTCCTGTCTTACGAACCGGTTCTTTTCTGAGTGATGCATTTTCAGATTCCGGAACAGAAGCAGCAGTTCCGGAACTCCAAATCTTTGCAGAGTTCAATCAATTCCAAGTGGCTTCAGGAAGCCAACTGACCCTGGAGGTCAGGGTTATTATCCCGGAGGGTTGGCACCTTTATTCCATCCAGAGTTCAGAGTCCAAAGATTTTGTTCCTACCCGGCTGAAGGCAAGTTCCAGTGTGCATCTGTTGAAGGATTCCTTGCGTGAAAATACACCTCTCCTGCAGTGGGATGCAGTTCTAGAGAAGCAGGTTTACCTTCATCAAGGACAAATGCTGCTGGAACAGGATTATCGGATTTCTCCGGACGCATCCTTAGGAATCCAGGATTTGGAGGGAGAACTTATCTTCCAGGCCTGCAATAATAACGTCTGTGCCCCCTTGACCCGGCAGCCTTTTGCTGCGGCCCTAGTAATCCGACCCTGAATTTTGGGTTGAATCTGCTGTTTCCTCAATCATGCCTGAACTCCATTATTCCAACCGTCTCGACCGTCTGATTGAACCTTTGGCAGAAAATCTGGATGCCGAGGATCCTTTTGAAAAAGCAGAGATTGTGGTTCCGAATTTTAGCCTGCAGAAGTGGATTTCTCTTCAGTTGGCACAACGTGTCGGGATTGCCGCAAATCTTCGTTTTATCCCTCTCGAAAAAGCCCTTCAGGAGATGATTCAATTCCCTCTTCGCAAGCCTACCGGAGGAATCCTCATCAGCCGTATGATGCTTCAAAGACTGTTGCTGGAACGTCTCCGGGAAAATGCCGCAGATCGCTCACCGATCTGGGAACCGCTTCAGGATTATCTGAAAAAAAGCAGCAATATCTCTGATGCAGATCGAGAACAGCGGCTTTTTCAACTCTCAGAGAGGATGGCGAGGCTCTTTCAGGATTACGAATACTCACGCAACACTGAAATCCTAGGACGTTGGAAAGAAGGAAAATTTTTGTTTGGTTCGAATCCTTCTAAGCTTGAACATTGGCAGCGTGAACTCTGGCTGAGTCTTTTTGGTCCGGAGGGATGTCTGATGCGGTCAGATCATTCCAGTGACTCGAATTTAAAGGACCTGAGAACCCTGAGCCAGCTTTATGATGAATTGCCTGAAGAACCTGAGTTGGGCAAGGGTTATAAAAGACGCAAACTTCATATTTTCGGACTTTCCTATTTTTCACACTTTCATCAGCAGGCTCTGACTCAAAAATGTTCACGGTTCCGGGATATCCATGTCTATGCTCTTAATCCCTGCATGGAATTTTGGGAAAACCTTCAGTCAGTCTGGGAGAAAAAACAGGAGATGCGGGAAAAACTGGAGCATTACCGTCTCCATTTCCAGCAGGACATCCTCATCAGCGAATCGGATCTGGAAGCCGGTGAACTGATCCGCAATGAAGAGGAAAACCCTTTTCTACAGGCCTGGGGCCGTCCTGGAAGAGAAAACATCCGTCTGCTCAACGAGTGGAGTGAATGGCAATTTGATGAACATTTCCACGATCCGCAAGAAGGATCAGCAGGGCCGACCAGCCTGCTCTGCCAGATTCAGCATGACATCCTTGTCCGGGAACCAAGACGGGAAAAAGGCCTGGAACTGGAGCAGGATCAAAGCCTACAACTTCTGGCCTGCACCAGCCCAAGGCGTGAGGCAGAGGCTGTCGGCAGCCTGATCTGGGAATGGGTTCACCAAGATCCGGAACTCCGATTCAATGAAATTGCCGTGGTTGCCTACGAGATCGAACGCTATCAGCACGAAGTCGAAGANGTATTTCAGTCTCTTCACGGCCTNCCCTGTCANCTGATCGATGGTGTCAGCGGCAGNGCCAGCCGTCTNCAGGAAGCANCGAAACGGCTCNTGGAACTCTGTGATGGNGATTACACCCGTGAGGAATTGTTCNGGCTGATCCTCAATCCCTGTTTCCTTCCGGTCTTTTCTGAACAGACAGGACCTCTGCTACGGGATCGAGATCAAGAATCCTTTAAGGAGCGCTGGCTGAAATGGACAGATGAATTGGGAATCCTCTTTGGTCTGGATCAAGACACACACAATGAAAAGGGATTCAGTCACCTTCCCGGCCACCTTTATCACTGGGATCAGGGTCTGCGTCGGTTGGCGATGGGGCGTTTTCTTGGAGAATCCCAGCCTCTACCCGGTCACCCCTCACCCAGATGGGCTCAAACTGGTGGAATTTCAGACCAGGCCAAAAATGATCCGGGTGAAGGACTTCCTCTACGTGCCTATGGAATCGATGCTGAGGATCATGAGGAGGCCGCACGCTTTGTGATGCTAATGCGCTCCCTGATGGCTGACACCCGTGATCTTTCAGGAATAAAACTTTGTGGAAAAGATTGGGGTCGTTTTTTTCGTAACCTGTTCAAAACCTATNTAGGTCCTTCCGGAAAGGAAGGGGAATCAGAATTTCAGAAGCTTGGTGAACTGGCACTTTCTTTGGANGAACTGGACCTGGGACGCAAAAAACCTCCGACCATTTCATTTCATGAGGCACGGCAATTCTTCCTGCAGCAGTTGGAAGGAATGAAGGTCAACCGCGGGCATTATTTGGCAGAAGGGGTGACACTTTCCTCCTACCTGCCGATGCGCCCAATTCCTTTCAAAGTAGTCTTTCTNTTGGGGATGGGTGAAGGACGATTCCCGACATCTTACCGCAAGGATCATCTGGATCTCCGGCATGTGCCTATTCCGATCCGAAAAACGTTGGAGGGACGTACTGTGAGAGAACGTCAAATCGGAGATGTTTCTGTTCCAGAAAGAGACCGCTACATGTTTCTGGAAACTTTGGTTTCCACTCAGGAACGGATGGTTCTGAGTTATNTCTGCCGGGATGATCGGACGGATGATGAACTGAAACCTTCTTCGGTCGTGCAGACACTGGTGGAGGAACTCAACCATGGGTATCTGAAAGAATCCTTTCAAACCGTTTTTCACCCCCTGAAAAATTATGCNTNTCCTTACTTTTTNCCGGATGCTCTGAANGATGCTAAGGACAAAACCGAAAAGAATCCTCCAAACTGGGATGAACNNGCCTTCCGTCAGGCAACCGCCCTGGGACTGAGAAATAAACTGGAAGCAAACCATCCCGTCCCAGGAAGATTGGATTCTGAAACAATCAGTAGTGTTCAACTGCGGGAGTATTTCAGCCTTCCGCAAAGCGATTCAATTTATGAAGAANAATTTGAGGGGAAGGGAAATTTTTCTCTGAACCAGCTACGGGCTTTTCTGGAATGCCCTCTTCAGTCCAATGCAAAACGTCGATTGTTCCTGCCTGAAGACGAAGAGGACCTCACCCGCATGGTCCATGAACCAGTGAGTTTGGAACCTCTTTACGAATGGCAGTTGCTCCAGAAAACATTTGATCTGGGCCTTCTGGGCGCAACAGGTCCTGACTGGATACAGCTTTATCGGGAGATGCTGGACAGCAGCCTTTTGGNAGGAGCTTTACCCACGGCCCTTTTCGAAGATGCGATGAGGCGGAAGCACATCGAAATTCTCTCTTCATGGGAGAGGCATTTAAGAGATCTTTTCCAGGGAAAGAATTGGTCCAAGATTCAAACTGCTGCTCGAAAATATCTTCAAGGTCCTCTGCGGGAAGACCATCCTCTGCTACAATTTGGAAAAATCTTTCCNGATAACAATCAAATTTTACAGCTCAAACCANCCCTTCAGATTCCTGAGTGCAAGGTAGATGAGCAGCCAGGCATCAATATCCGCGGGGAAAGTGAATGGACCTTTGAAGATCCTCAGGATTCCTGGAAGATGGTCCATTTTCCCATCCGTGGAATCAGACCCAAGCATTGGATCCGACTCTTCCTGAACGGGGTCCATCTGGCTGCTGGAGGCATCATTCCGGAACACACCAACCTGCTGCTTTCCTGTGTTTCCGCAGAAAAATATGAAACTAAGGAATTCCTGCTTCCAGACCGGTTGACCTGCCGGGATTACCTGGCGAAGCTTGCTTATGACATGCGGGATCCTGCTTCTGCAGAATTATTTCCAGTTGAAGCTGTGCTTGAGCTTCAAAAAGATCATCTTTCAGCTGAAGATTGGCCTCAGAGGCTTGAACAATGGCTTGAGGAGGCCTTTGAAAATCCCCGCAGCAGNTTCAGCTCANAATATGGGCCTTTGGATTTTCCTGAAGAGGCAAAAAGACCAGACGACCCCAAAGGAACCATGGAGAATCGATTTGGGCTGCTGTTCAACACGATCGGCAACCCGGGAACATAAAGGAAGGGTTTATGAGCGTTCAGGCGGCATGCCTGGAGTAAAAGACATCNCGGCCATAATGGCNTTCAACCGAAAAACCCAGAAATAGCATCGACTGGCGTAACAGTCGTTCTTTCAGGGCTTCGTAATCATTTTCCGGCGGGAGCATCCCGGTCATCAACTCACGGCCTTCTGTCGTTTCAAGATGATCTTGAATCGCACAGGCCAGCAGGTTTGGATTGCATTGCACAGGAAACTGCCGACGGATGTTTTGTATTTTCTTTAATAATGTTTCCATTTCTTTGCCATTTCTCAAATTCATGCAAAGAATTTACCACACCTTTTGTTGGCACAGTATTAGCNTCAGNCATTCAGATGGTTTGATTTGAACGCGTTTCAGTGTTCACGGCAGCAGTTCAGTGCATTGCAGAACGGGAGTGCCGTTGGAGGACTTCAGGAGTCTGCTGATAATGGAAGGCTGGTTTGAACCAAAGACGTTCTTCCTCGAATTCATCCATCAGAGCGGCATTGGCAGAGATTTTTTCCTCAAGACGGATACAGACTTGAGCNCCGGGACCCGGACGGACGATGACCTGAACCGGGATTTCGCCAGGATATTTTTGCAATATCCCTCGAAGGAGCCGAATCTGTTCCAGATCGCAGGTCTCGTTGTTTAACCATATGTCTAGAGTCCGCGCTTCCTGAGCACGCACCTCGGAAAGGTGTCTGATGCGGTCAACCATTAGGCTCATTCCTTCATCACGACGACTGACCCTGCCTGTGAATAGTAGGGGNTCATCCTGTTCCAGCAGTTCTGCNGCTTGAGAATAAACACGGGCGAACACAGGGATTTCTAGAGAACCACGAAGATCCTCAAGGACGATGATGGCGAATTTTTCAGAACTTCGGCTGAGCCGAATGGTTTTTGAAACGACAATTCCCGCCAGACTCACCACTTCCTGTTCGTTAAGCCCTCCTTCTTGGAGTTGCATCGTTGTCACAGCAAGTTCCTTTATTTCAGAGGCATAACGGTCGAGGGGATGCCCTGAAACATAAAAGCCCAGTGAATCCTTTTCCAATTTAAGACGTTGGTGGTGTTTCCAGTCACGGACATCGGGATAATCCAGTCTGGTTTCTGTAGACCTCACCTCGGTTTGATCCATCAATTCAAAGAGAGAATGTTGTCCGCTCTGCTGATTCCGTTGATGTTCCTGGGCGAGGTGCACTGCTTCATCAAGGACGGCTGAAAGTTTGGCGCGGTTGGGCTGCATCGAGTCGAATGCACCACAGTGTGCCAGTGTTTCCAGCATCCTGCGGTTGAGNCGATTGAGGTCCACGGTTTTCAGNAAATCCAGGAAATCATCAAGTTTNCCTGTCTGCTGACGGATATCGATGATTGCATCAACAGCGTTGCCGCCNACATTTTTCACCGCATTCAGTCCAAAACGAACGGATTCCACACGGCCTTCGCGTCTCAGCCACTGCAAAAATAAAGGTGCTTTCAGGCATTCAGNNGACGGACGGGGATCCCGGTTTTCAGATCCAGGAAGATTTTGTGAAACCGCCTCAAGCCATTCCTGTTCTGAAGAATATTTCTGGTTGATGACCTTTTTCAGTGCAGGCAATATTTCTTTGTAGTTCTCATGAGGAAGAGGAGATGTGCCGGAAAAAGGGCTGCCTGGGAATCCCTGATCCAGGTGAGTCAGTTTGGTCTCAGTCAAAAGNAATTCTGTAGCAGAAACACTGAAGTTTTTCTCGCTGAGATTAACATCCGGAGGAAGCACAGTGACTTCCATCTCCCGGCAGTCACTGATGTAACCCACNATTTTNTCAGGATTGTTGATCGAACCATTGAGCAGCGCGGCCATAAACTGCACCGGGTAATGGGCCTTGAGGTAAGCAGTCTGGTAGGAGATCAAACCGTAAGCGACGGTATGGGATTTNTTGAAACCATAGCCTGCGAAATANTCGATCAGGTCGAAGATGTCGTTGGCCTTGTCTTCCGGGGCCTTGACTCCACAGCCTTCGACAAATACCGGATTATCCAGACAACCCCTGATGAACCGGTCGCGCTGCTCCGCCATTTCCTCTGGGATTTTTTTCCCGATCGCACGGCGCAGCAAGTCCGCATGTCCAAGGGTGAAACGGGCCAGCACCTGAACGGCCTGCATGATCTGCTCCTGGTAAACCATTACCCCGTACGTTTCTTCGAGGATCGACTTGAGCAGTGGATGCGGATAAATCACCTGCTTGCGTCCGTGTTTGCACTGGACAAAGTCCTCGACCATGCCGGATCCCAGGGGACCTGGACGATAGAGTGCAAGGATGGCGACGATATCCTCAAAGCTTGAGGGCTGCATGTCGGAGACCAATCTTTTCATGCCCGATGATTCGAGTTGGAACACTCCTGCGGTGTCTGCAGCACAAAGCAATTTGAAAGTTGGAGGGTCATCCATAGGAATTCGACTGATGTCGAGTTGGTCATCGGATTCCCGGTCCTGATTGATTAACTCCAGGGTGCCTTCAATGGTGGAGAGGTTCTGCAGTCCGAGGAAATCAAATTTGACGGCNCCCTGATCCTCTGCATATTTCATTGGATACATNGACTGCAGCGTCCCTTCCTTTCCCGTNCAGACGGGCATNACTTCACGCAGATCCTGATCCATGATGATCACCCCTGCCGCATGGGTGCCGAGATGGGTACTCAATCCCTCTAGTTTGCGGCTCAGATCCAGCAGTTGTCTTTCCTTGTCACTTCCTTCAGAGGCCAGTCTTGCCAGTTCAGACTCTTTGCGGATGGCCTCGTCGAGGGATATGTTGAGTTCATTGGGAACCAATTTGGCGATTTTGTCTGCATCGCCNTAGGAAAAATCCAGAACNCTGGCCACTCCTCTGACTGCTGCTTTCGCTTTCAGCGTCCCGAAGGTGGAAATCTGGCAAACGTTCAACTCACCATAACGTTCTCGGACGTAATCTATGACCCGGTCCCGTCCTTCCACATCAAAATCAATGTCGAAGTCGGGGAGGCTGATACGGTCCGGATTGAGAAAACGTTCAAACAGAAGCCCATAGCGCATGGGGTCAACATCGGTGATGCGCAGGGCATAGGCCACTAGGGATCCAGCTCCGGACCCACGTCCCGGGCCCACCGCGACGGAATGATCCTTGGCCCAGTTGATGAAATCCGCCACGATCAGGAAATAACCTGGGTAGTCCATCTTGATGACCACATCCAATTCGAAATCCAGACGCTCCTGATATGGTTTGGCAAATTCCAGCTCNTCGCAATCAGGGGCATAAAGCTGGTAAAGTATCGAAAGACGATTCTTCAATCCCTCTTGAGCCTCATGCCGAAGCCAGGAATCGAGAGTGTGTTCCGGAGGAGTGTTGAAGCGCGGGAGGAAGAACTTTGAATTGTCCAGATCCAGTTCGCAGGCTTCCGCGATCCTGCCTGTGTTTTCCAGCGCTTGAGGATATTCTGGGAAAAGGGCCNGCATTTCCTCTTCACTGCGAAGATGGCGGGCCTGCCCCTGTTTTTCCGGNATGCCTTCATCGGTGATCCTCGCCTGCATGCCCATCAGCCATAGAATGTGCTGGGCTTCGGCCTCTTCACTTTCCAAATAAAAGCAGTCATTGGAGGCAACCAGGGGCAGCTGCATTTCCTCAGCGAGATCGTACAGCTTCCGGTTCAGTTCCTGCTGGCGTTCAAGACCGTTATCCTGAAGTTCCAGGTAGAAGCGTCCCTCGAACACATCACGATACCAGCCTGCCAGCCTTCGGGCTTCATCCATCCTGCCGTTGAGCAGGGGTTGGGAAATCACCCCTTCAAGGCCGCCGCTGAAGGCGACCAGTCCCTGGTGGTGCTTTTCGAGGGTGGATTCATCAACACATGGCAATCCATTCTGCTTGCCTTCCGAAAAGGCATGATGGGAAAGGTAGGTCAGGCTCCGGTATCCTTCCCGGTTGAGGCAGATCAACTGGGTTTGGGGGGGGCGCCGGGAGACACGAGACCGGCCGTTCTGCGGCTCCGTTCCGGATGCAAAAAGACCCATCCCGATCAAAGGTTTGAGGCCCGCCTTTTTCATGCCATGATAGAATTCCATTGCCCCGTACATGTTGCCGTGGTCGGTGATGGCACAGGCATCGAAACCCTTTTGCTTGAGGGCGGAGGTCAACTCTGGAATCTTGATTGCGCCTTCCAGCAGGGAATATTGGGTATGGAGGTGCAGGTGGGTGAACATCGTCAGCAGCTTATTTCCANCGTAAGCAANTTCCGGGGTCAGGCAAGAACAAAGATTTGACTTGGCTCCGAGGGGACAGTCTAATCTTCGATGGGCGAAATGCTAGAGTGTGTTTCTTTTTCTTCATCGCAAAACCTTATTTTTTCTCTGACCTATGAACACCGGTTTCTATTCCCATCCGCTTTTTCTGGAGCATGACACCGGTTCCCACCCGGAAAACGCGGAGCGGCTGATAGCCATCCGGAATCGTCTTGAGTCCGAAAGAATTCTGGAGAACCTGGAACTTCGTCCGGGTCGACAGGCGACTTCCGGAGAAATTGCCATGCTTCACAACGAGACTCTTTTCGATGAAGTCCGGCAGGCATCNGAGGAAGGGATGCGCACGCTCCACAGTCCGGATTGTATCGTCTCGGNAAAAACCTTCTCTGCTGCTCTGCAGGCGGTCGGTTCGGTACTCGAAGCTGTTGAGGAGGTTTCGGAACAACGCCTCGACAATGCCTTCTGTGCCGTTCGTCCTCCCGGACATCATGCGGAACGGGACCAGGCGATGGGGTTCTGTTTTTTNAACAGCATCGCNCTGGCNGCNGAATACCTCAC
>NYUB01000001.1:0-17628 GCA_002683785.1 Deltaproteobacteria bacterium | reverse complement strand
GCTNGGNTACNGNAGGGTNCTGATNTTCGANTTCGANGTNCATCATGGAAANGGNACCCAGCATCTTTTNGAGGANCGNGATGATGTATTTTTTGTCAGCACCCATCAGGATCCTCGCAGNTGCTATCCAGGAACGGGTTACGCCCGTGAAACAGGCCGGGGCCCTGGCAGCGGTTTTACCCGGAATCTTCCCCTTCCGCCCTGGACCGAAGATGCAGCCTATCTCGACCAGGTCGAGCATCAGTTGCTGCCGCTGCTGATCGAATACGCTCCAGATTTCATCCTGGTCTCGGCAGGTTTCGATGCGCACCGTGATGATCCATTGGCTTCATTGAACTTGNCCGAGCGAGCTTTCACTAGCCTCANCGAGAGGCTCAAACAACAGGCACTGGAAAGCGCTGAAGGAAGGCTGGTCAGCATTCTTGAAGGCGGTTACGAGCTCGAGGCCCTCTCCCTATGCGTTTCGGAGCATCTCAAGGTACTTTCCTCGGATTGAGACGTTTCAGTTCCCATTAACTTTTGTCAGTGAAACTTTTTCAGGAATCTTGTAGTTCCCACTGTAAAGAAAATACGGAATCCCGCCCAGCAGAAAAACGCTGAGTTGGACAATCACAAAGACATTGAAAATATCCGCACCTCCAGCAAAGCCCGCAAGCAGATAAAGTGACTCAAAAGCAGCATGGCCGATCCCGATCCCTCCCGGGGCAATCGGGATGGCAATCGTGATCAAACCGACCGGCATCAGGAAAAACTGGGTCGCCAGTCCCATTTCCTGAATTCCCATCATTTTTGAAACTTCATAAAAAATCAGTCCGATCAGCGTGTGGATGGTGATTGATAGCAATAATGTTATGACCAATGTCGGTTTGCGGTGCTGATAGCTTTTGAAAGCCAGGTAGACTTTGAGCAGAAATTCTTTCCCAGGTAGCCTTGAAAACAAACGAATGAATGGGTCCCGGCCTTCAGCAAAAGGATATAAGGCGATGCCGTAAAAGATCAGTGTTGTCACAAACAGGGCGGTGATGGACCAGGCCAGCGGGTGGAGAGAGGACTGGTTCCAAATCATTTCCAGATTGAANATCAAAGCAATGAAGGCCATCACCACCAGTCCGAAAAGGCCAACGAAGCGGTCAATCAATAATGTCATGAAAGCACGGGTCCGACCCTCTTCCCTTTCGGAACGGATCACATAATAACCCTTGACCACATCACCCGTGATGGCACCCGGAAGGGTCGTGTTGAAAAAATTGCCGATCCAGGTCAACAGAAACGTTCGTTTTGGTTCCACATTCAGTCCGATTGCCCGAAGCAGAAGCCACCAGCGAAAGGTGGCCATTGGCACTACCGCAACGATCAGGATCAGGTACATCATCAGCAGAATCCCTGGGGATTCCATCAGCAGCAGTAAACGTTCAAAATTCAGTCGTCCACTCTGAATCAGATANTAGAGTATCGCAGCAACGATCCCCATTTTCATCAGAGTTAGGAACGTGCGCTTCATCTCAACGTTTCAGCATCAGGAAAAGGATTGGATTCAGGCAAATCAAAATAAAAGCCCAGCCTTTTAACCTCCGACCTTGTTTTGGAAAGTGATGACATGATCCAAGCAGCCAGATCAAGGAAAAATCAAGAGCCAGTATAACGATTGCCGGCCATCTCTCCAGCCAAACAAAAAGTGCGCCGAAACAAAACCCATGCGTCAGCTCGACGAAAACACTGCGAATGCCATAGGCTGCGTCGCAGCTTCGGCATCGGCCCCTGGAAAATAAGTAGGAAAAGATGGGTATCAGTTCTGTCACGCTCAACCGATGACCGCAGAAAAAACAAAAAGAACGGGAAGGAATCAGAGGCGAAAACGTTTCCTGACGAAGATGATCCTTTAATTTTTTACTAAATCTAGGGTCCGTCAGAATGCTGTCCGGATCTTCACTATAACGGATTTTCCAGCGGTCTATGCATAGGTTGATGAAACTACCCCATACCGTTCCCAACAAAAACCCCGAGACCCCTGCCATCCAATTCATGCTTCTTCCTGATTCATCCCAAACTTCCTTTTTTCATGTAATTTCATTTTTTGCTTGCCAACCNCNATAAATCAACATATTGATATATGGTGATTTAAATTATTTATCTGAAGGAGGGCCGTTGGAACAAGTTGCACAGGTTTTGAGATTGCTGGGAGATGAAACCCGTCTGAGGATCTTAGTGTTATTGTCACAGCATCCTTTGAACGTGAGTGAGTTGACTTCGATACTCGGGGTGGCCCAGTCAGGAGTTTCACGGCATTTGGGGCATTTACGCAAGCTCGGACTGATTCAGGAGCAGAAGGCTGGGATCTGGACCTATTATCAACTTTGCGGCCCGGAGATTGGAGATGAGCATCTGCAGTTGCTCTGGTCTTATGTTCACAGCCAGCTTGGGGAACTGGAAGATCCCTTCAATGATCAGGTTCGGCTTCAGGAAGTGATCCGTCAGCGTGAATTAGGAGGGCCAGGCCTCAACGAAAGGCTCTTGGAGCCAGGGCAGACGTGGTATGCGTGGTCTCGACTGCTCGGCATGCTGATCCGTTTTCACAAGCAGGAAAGAGTCCATAATCATGGAGAAAGGNAGGGGCTGGTGATGCTCGATCTCGGTTGTGGAGACGGTTCTCTGACGGTGGAGATGGGGCGTTTTGCGGAACGCGTGATCGGNGTCGATTACAATCCGGAATTGCTTGCATCGGCACGGCAGCGAATGGATCGGTTGGGGCTGGAACACATTGATTTGCTCGCCGAGGATGTCGTCAGTCTATCGCTTGAACCGCAAAGTGTGGATGTCGCCGTGTTCTCCCAGTCACTTCATCATCTAGATGATCCCTTCAGTGGCATCCAGCAGGCTTTTCGGCTGCTTCGNCCGGGCGGGNTGGTGGCCGTCATGGAACTGGCGGCGCATGACCAGCTCTGGGTCTTGGAAAAACTGAAACACAAGTGGCCCGGCTTTGAGCAGGAGCACTTGTTGAAGATGATGCAGGAAGCCGGTTTTTCGAACCTCAGAGAGGAAATTCTGCCTCAGAGTCGAGGTGAACTATTCCAGGTTATTTTGGCGATAGGGGCACGGNACTGAAGGATCNTCCCCGATGAAGAGAGACCCAATCAAGGGAGGAAAAAGGTCGACATGAGTTCTTTGGAAATGTTGTTTAAGAAACTTGACGAAGAAATTGTCCTGCTGGACGGAGCGATGGGNACCATGATTCAGCAGCACAAACTGGAAGAGAAGGATTTCAGGAATAAGGATTTTGAGGATCATCCAAAACCTTTGAAAGGCAACAACGACCTGCTCTCGATCACCCGTCCGCANCTNATCGAACAGATCCATGCCGATTATCTTGAGGCAGGAGCCCGGATCCTTGAAACCAACACATTCAACGCCAACCGAATATCCCAGCAGGATTACTCTCTCGGTGCTTATGTGGAGCAACTGAATCGTGCTTCCGTCGATGCAGCACGCCATGCANTACATAGGTTTGAGCAGGACCATCCTGGAGAAAAGGTCTGGATCGCCGGGACAATCGGTCCCACCAATCGTACCTGCTCTCTNTCACCGGATGTTCAGGACCCTGCTTACCGGGCNCTTGAATTCGATGAAATCGCGGAGGCCTACCTGGAGCAGGCCCGAGCGCTTATGGATGCCGGCGCTGATCTGCTGCTGTTCGAGACCACGTTCGACACCCTCAATTTGAAGGCCGGCATTTACGCGGTCGAAAAGCTCAACGACGCAACCGGTCAGAGGACNNCTGTCATGCTTTCGGTCACCATCACCGATGCTTCGGGAAGGACTCTCTCCGGNCAGACCCTNGAGGCGTTCTACCTCTCGGTGATGCATGCCCAGCCTCTGGCGGTTTGCATCAACTGCGCATTGGGTGCCATGGAAATGCGGCCCTTCGTCGAGGAACTTTCACGGATCAGCCGCTTTCGGGTCGGGGTCTATCCCAATGCGGGGCTGCCCAACTCGATGGGGGAATACGATCAGTCTCCCCNGGAATTTGTTGGGATCATGCAGGAGTTCGCGTCCCAGGGTTGGGTCAACCTGATGGGCGGATGCTGCGGAACCACACCAGAACACATCCGCGTTCTTGGGGAAGCCCTAGCCGGTCTGAAACCCAGGAAGATTCCGGATCTTCCGAATGAGTCCTGCTACTCCGGACTGGAAGCACTGCGGATCACTGCCGACACGGGTTTTCTGATGATTGGCGAACGGACCAATGTGACAGGTTCTCCGAAATTCAAAAAACTGATCCTCAACCATGATTTCGANACNGCACTCGNNGTTGCCCGGCANCAGGTNGAGGCCGGGGCCAATTTGATNGATATCAATTTNGACGAAGCNCTGCTGGACGGGGTGCAATCGATGAGGCATTTTCTCAACCTGGTCGCCTCCGAACCGGATATCTCCAGGGTTCCGGTGATACTCGACAGTTCCAAATGGGAGGTTTTGGAAGCCGGTCTCAAATGTCTGCAGGGCAAGGGGGTGGTCAATTCCATCAGCCTCAAGGAAGGAGAAACCGAATTTCTGCGTCAGGCGGAAATCATCCGCCGTTATGGTGCCGCGATGGTGGTGATGGCCTTCGACGAGCAAGGCCAAGCGACGACCTTCGAGGAAAAAGTCTCGGTCTGCTGCAGGGCCTATCAACTGCTTATCGGCCGGCTTGGGATTCCTGCAGAGGACATCATCTTCGACCCGAATATCCTGACGCTGGCGACGGGGATCGACGAGCACCGCGACTATGCGGTGGCCTTCATCGAAGCAGTGCGAGAGATCAAAAAGCAATGTCCAGGAGCGAAAGTCAGCGGCGGGGTGAGCAACATCTCCTTTTCCTTCCGGGGCAATAATCCTATCCGGGAAGCGATGCATTCGGCCTTCCTCTACCATGCGATCCAGGCGGGGCTCGACATGGCCATCGTCAATGCCGGAATGCTTGACGTCTATCAGGAGATTCCTGAAAACCTGCTGGAGCGGGTGGAGGACGTGCTTTTCAACCGCAGCCCGGAAGCCACCGAGAAACTGCTTGATTTTGCGGAAAGTTATCGTTCTGAACGACAGCAGAACACAGGCCGGGAACTGGAGTGGCGTCAGGGAAGCGTCGATATGCGTCTGCAGCATGCATTGATCAAGGGCATCACCGAATTCATCATCGAAGATACCGAGGAGGCACGCCGAAGTTTTGAGTTGCCGCTGGAAGTCATTGAAGGCCCGTTGATGAATGGAATGCAGGTGGTCGGCGATCTTTTTGGAGTCGGGAAGATGTTCCTGCCCCAGGTCGTCAAAAGTGCCCGGGTGATGAAACAGGCGGTGGCTTACCTGGAACCCTTCATGGAGGAGGCAAAACAGAATTCACAAACCCCTTCACGCCAGCCTTGCATCGTGCTTGCCACAGTGAAAGGCGATGTGCACGACATCGGCAAGAACATTGTCGGCGTCGTTCTGGGTTGCAACGGATATGAAGTGATTGATCTGGGGGTGATGACCTCCTGTGAAACGATCCTGAAAGCTGCGGAGCAGCACGAGGCGATGCTCATCGGGCTCTCNGGATTGATCACCCCATCCCTGGATGAAATGGTGCACGTTGCCTCGGAAATGCAGCGCCTCGGATGCCGGTGGCCNTTGCTGATCGGCGGCGCGACCACCAGCANCATCCACACAGCGGTCAGGATTTNTCCGGAATACGANCAACCGGTGGTCTATGTCCAGGATGCNTCCCGGGTGGTTGGAGTAGTGTCCAGTCTGCTCAATCCCAAAACCCGTGAGGATTTTGCAGAGCAAAACCGCAAGGACCAGGAACGCCGCCGCAGAGAATATCTGGAACACCAGCAAAATCGCAGGCTGTTGGCCCTGCAGCAGGCGAGAAAAAACAAAACCCCGATAGACTGGATGCGGTACCAGCCTCCAAAACCTTCTTTCGAAGGCATCCGCATTTATGGGAAAAGCCTGGAGAAACCAAATTCCGGATGCAGCCTCCCCGTTCAGGAATTTCCTCCAATTTCCGTGGAAAGCCTGAGGCCCTTCATTGACTGGACCCCCTTTTTCCAGGCCTGGGAACTGCGCGGACGTTATCCTTCCATCCTTGAGAATCCTCGCGTTGGAGAGGAAGCCCGCAAGCTGCACCGGGAAGCGGAATCGATGCTGGATGGATGGTCTCAAGAGGACCNGGTCAGGCCCCAGGCGGTATGCGGATTTTTCAAAGCCTTCAGCGAAGAAGATGACATAGTCCTGTTTGCGCCTGGTTCAGAAAAGAAAGTGCTCACGGTTTTCCACAGCTTGAGGCAGCAGGCCCAAAAAGATTCGGGCAAGCCCAATCGTGCACTGGCTGATTTCATTGCTCCCACTTCCTCAGGATTAAACGATTTTCTTGGTGTTTTTGTGGTGACAGCAGGGACCGAGATCGAAGAAATCAGCAGGGAATACGAAGCACGTGATGACGATTTCAACGCGATCCTCGCCAAGTCCCTGGGGGACAGGTTGGCCGAAGCGTATGCCGAATACCTGCACCTTCAGATGCGTCGTGAGTGGGGTTACGGACTCTCCGAACAGTTCAACCCGCAGCAACTGATCCATGAAACTTATCAGGGCATTCGTCCTGCTCCGGGCTATCCGGCCCAGCCCGATCACAGCGAAAAGCCGACGCTTTTCAAACTCCTCCGTCCTGAAGAACGCATTGGGGTTTCACTCACCGAAAACTTCGCCATGCGCCCGGCCAGCTCGGTCTGCGGACTCTACTTCAGTCATCCCGAGTCTTGCTACTTTGCGGTCGGTAAAATCGGACGTGACCAGACCCAGGATTACGCACGTCGTAAAGGTTGCGGTCTCGAGGAAGCGGAGAGCCTGCTGGGACCGGTGCTTGGCTATGAAACTGAAACAAAACCCACTCCGATAACCGAGCATGTCAATGCCTGAGGAAGACCATGAAAATTGCTGATTTGTACCAAAAGAAAACCTTTGTTTTTTCGATTGAAATCTTTCCTCCGAAAAATACGGAGAGCCTGGAGCGTCTTAAACTAAGGCTCGAAGAATTCAAGAGTTATCATCCTGATTTCATTTCCGTGACATACGGGGCAGGAGGTTCTACGCGGGAAAATACTCATGAACTCGCCTCCTTCATCCAGAACGATCTGGGCATCGAGACGATGGCCCATTTGACCTGTGTTTCGCACACACGCCAGGAAATCGAAGAGGTGCTGGAGCAGTTCCATCAATCCGGCATCGAAAACCTGATGGCCTTGCGGGGAGACCCTCCCTCGGGAGGAAAATGTTTTCAACGTCCTTCAGGAGGTTTTGCCTATGCCGTGGAACTGATTCAGGCGGTCCGCAGCCTGAACGGTTTCTGCATCGGTGCGGCAGGTTATCCGGAAGGTCATGTGGAAAATCCCGACAAAGAAGCAGACCTCCGACATCAATTGGCCAAAGTCGACGCGGGTGCGGACCTGCTGGTGTCCCAGTTTTTTCTTGAAAATGAACACTTCCTGAAATGGCGTGACCGGCTTCGTCGTGAAGGGGTAGAGATCCCGATCATCCCTGGACTGCTGCTTCCCTCCTCGCCGGACGCTTTATTTCGGATGGAAGAGCTCTGCGGAGTCTTGATCCCCCTGTCCCTCAGACAAAAACTCGAGCGCTTTGCCGGTGACCCGAATGCCCTCAAGGAAATCGGCTGGCTCCACCTGGCGGAACAGACCGAAGCACTGATTGGTGAAGGAATCGAAGGGGTTCATCTTTATGCCCTCAACTGTCTGGAGACCATCAGACGTTTCAGTGAACTAATCCAACCTTCTTTTAGTTTTCAACCAACATATCCTGAGGATCCAACAAGACGCTCATTCACTGAGAAAACGGAAATGCACGGGACAGCCTGAACCCGGACTTGAGATTCGGAGGAGATTCCTTCATTTTTGATTCCCAAAAGATTCATTTCCATTAGGGGATAGCCATGGATTCAGGGTTTATTGAAGGAATTCCTAAAGCAGAACTGCATCTGCACATTGAAGGTTCACTCGAACCGGAACTGATGTTTGCATTTGCAGAGCGTAATCAGGTGGCACTTCCATATTCGAGTGTTGAAGAGGTGCGGAAGGCCTATCAGTTCACCAATCTGCAGACGTTTCTAGACATTTACTATGCTGGAGCCAAGGTCCTTCTGGTCGAACAGGACTTCTATGATCTTACCTGGGCTTATCTGACACGCATGCAGGAACAGAATGTGAAGCATGTTGAAATCTTTTTTGACCCACAGACCCATACTGAACGGGGAGTGGCATTCCAAACCGTGGTCGAGGGCATCGATAATGCCTTGAAGGATGCAAGGCGAGAGTATGGGATTTCCTCCTACCTGATCCTCTGTTTTTTACGCCATCTCAGTGAAGAGGATGCCTTCAAAACTTTGGAGCAGGCTTTGCCTTTCCGAGAGAAGATCATCGGAGTCGGACTGGATTCTTCGGAAGTGGGACATCCTCCGGAAAAATTTAAACGCGTTTTTGCCCGTGCCTCTGAAGAAGGGTTCCGTCGTGTGGCCCATGCCGGGGAAGAGGGTCCTCCTGAATACATCATCGACGCACTGAACCTTCTGGGTGTGGAACGCATCGACCATGGTGTGAAGTGTGAAAAGGATTCTCAATTGGTCGCAAGGCTGGCCGAATCAAAGATGCCTCTCACGGTCTGCCCCCTCTCCAACACCCGGCTTTGTGTTTTTGCCAAAATGGAAGACCATAACCTCAAGCGCCTTTTGGACTTAGGACTCTGCGTAACAGTCAATTCGGATGACCCTGCCTATTTCGGAGGGTATATGAATGAAAACCTGAAGGCGGTTCAAGAAGCTCTGGATTTGTCAAAAGAGGATCTGGTGGAAGTGGTGAAGAATGGCTTCCGCGCCAGTTTTCTTCCCGAAGTTGCAGTCCAGTCACGGCTCCAGGCAGTGGATGATTATGCTTCCAAAACCTTTGATGGATAACGCCTTTTAAGAAAAGAGTAGGAAGTTTGGATTAATTTTGGATGAAAAATCTTCTGGCCTGATCGAGAAGTTCACTGCTGACTTCGATCTTTTCTGCACTTTGGATGAGGTCTTTCCAGGCCGTTTGGGCTAAAGGTAGTCCGTTTTTCTGTCTCTCTTTCATCCGCCTCAATTCCGCTTCACCAGGAATCAGTACCTCACCTCCGGGACTGGAGGGTTTTGAGCTTTTGTAGAAATCAATGTAATTTCTGACCTCCTCGGCGAACCAGTTGTCGGAGTGAAAGAATTCGAGGGAAAAGTAGACTGAAAGCATTCCATTACAGAATCGGCGTTTGGAGGTATCCTGGATTCCCGCTGAAGTTCCGGAACCGGTCAGTGCTCCTGCAAACATTTCCATGAAAAAATTAAGTCCGGAACCCTTGTGTAATCCAAAGCCGGTGAGAGCTCCCGGGCCGATATTCGGATCCGGATAGCGGCCTTCCGGAATTGCTCCATAGAGCGGCAGAGGATCGTTGCCGAGTTTTCCGTCGAGTCCAATGATCGCACCTTCCGGCAGAGGGGTACCTCCTCGCAGGGCAACCAGAGCTTTGCCCTCGGCAACCAAGGAAGTTGCGAAATCAAGAATCACTGGAGGTTCATCCGCTCTTGGAATTCCGCAGCAGAAAGGGGAGGTGCTGCCTCGGCGTTCGACTCCTTCGAATGGGGCGACCAGCAAGCTCCCGCGCACATTGACCATGTGCAGAGAAGCAACATTGGATCCGGCAGCCAGTTCCGCCCAGTCACCAATTCGGCCCAGGTGTCCTGAATTCCTTAATGCGGTGACGGAAACTCCTTGAGTGAGGGATTTTTCGATCCCGATTTGAACGGCCTGTTCCCCGATCGATTGCCCGAATCCATGTCCTCCATCGAGGATGCTGATCACTTCATTTTCCTGAATCAGTTGGATCTGCTGATTTGGGATCAGCGTTCCATTCTGAACCCATTCGACATAACGCGGCATGCGGGCGACACCGTGGCTTTCATGACCTCTGAGGTTGGCTCCAATCAACCGTCGGGTTACTCTGACGGATTCTTCTTGAGAACAACCGATTTGTTCAAAACTTTCTTGAAGAAAGTCCTGCATGAAATCGACAGGTATGAATACCGGTGTTTCAGGTAAGGACATGCTTTAATTAAGGAAATTGATGAATCAAGGCCCAACTATTAACACAGTTGCCCTACTGAAAGCAACATGACGATGAAGCACTTAACGGGATTAGATCTGGAAGATGTTAAAAAAAATGCTTAGTATAATGCCTTTTTCGATGCATTTGGATCATCGATGTCTTTGTTCCACATACTGAGTTAACATAGGGCAGGGTAAACATTTAGCGATGCTTCATTTTCTTCCTTCTTGGTTCCAGGGAATTCTTTCCACTTTTTTAGTTGTTCTCAACACCATGATTTGTGGAACGCTGGTCACTGTGATGGTGCCTCTGAAAATGATTTTTCCGTGGAGAAAATGGAGGAATTTTTGGACCAAGGTGATGCTGGGTATTGGCAGTCTGTTTATTTGGATCAACAAAGGCATTTTCCTGTTGGTCCATCGTGTTGTTTGGGAAATCAGCGGATTGAAGAAATTGGATCTGAATCGGCAGTATCTGGTTCTTTCCAATCACCAGTCTTCAGTGGACATTCCGGTGATTCAAGGAATGTTTCACAAAGTAATCCCCTTTCCACGTTTTTTCATCAAACAGCAATTGTTGTGGGTTCCCTTTTTGGGACTGGCTCTTTGGGCCCTAGACATGCCAGTGATGAAGCGTTATTCCAAATCCAAACTCAAGAAACGTCCTGATTTGCGAGGAAAAGATTTGGAACGTTCCCGTAAAGCCTGCGAGCAATTGAGGGATCAACCCCTGACCCTTCTCAATTTTGTGGAAGGAACTCGATTCGATCCTAGTAAACACAGTGATCAGAATTCACCCTTCCAGTATCTCCTGCGTCCAAAATCAGGTGGAATTCATGCGGTCATGCAAGCATTGGGAGATCAACTTGAGGCGATCCTTGATGTGACCATCATCTACCCTGGATTTCAGTCTCCTGGATTATCAGACCTGGTCTTTGGGCGTCTCCGCCGTATCCGAGTGGATGTAGATCAACTCTGTATCGGTGAGGATGGGGTTCCAACCCTGGAACAAATTCGGAGCCGTGAAGCNGGAGTTCATATACGAAAATGGCTCAATGAGCGATGGCAACGTAAGGANCAGTTGATCAAGCANTACCTTGAAGAACAAGGAGAGCAAGAATTTTCTGAAATTATGGAAACTCAGGCTGCTGTTCCTGACCCGGTTTGATCATTAATGCGTTACTTTCTTTATTTTCAGAAAAGCTTCCTTTAACGTTTTTCCTGAATGATTGTCATCAGTAAAAAATAATTTTTTCACGAATTCGGATTTTTTAAGCAGAATTTCATTGAACTCTCAGTTAAGGAGTGGTTTTGGTCGCAAAAAAAATATTCAAAGTTAAGACTTTTTTTATTCTTCTGATCCTGGGGTTGTTGTACCACCCTTTGCACGCACAGCAGGAGTTGATGCTTTTTTTTGATTTTCAGGATGAAGTCTGGAAGCAGGATGGGAATCCTGAGGTTGACGGTGTTTATTTTGGAACTCTGAAGAGCCAACTTCCGGATGGAAACGGAAATTTCAAGTTTCCTGACGGAAGGCTTTATGAAGGCCAATGGGTCGAAGGCTGGATTGATGGAGAGGGCAGCCTCAGCCTATCTTCCGGAGAGCAGTATACTGGAAATTTCAAAAAAGGCGTTTTCCATGGCAATGGTTCTTACCGTTGGCCTGCCGGAGATGAATACAACGGAGAATACCTGAAAGGCCTCAAGCATGGCCGTGGCAGGCTCACATTTCCGAATGGGGATCGTTATGTAGGATCTTTTGAAAAAGGTCTTTATCATGGAGAAGGTGTATTCAGCTTCAGCAACGGGGCCGAGTTTCAGGGAAGTTACCGCAACGGGNTTCGTGAAGGAAAAGGGATATTCAAATTTGCCAATGGTGATCTCTACGAAGGCCCTTTTGTNTCGGGAATGCCNGAGGGCAAAGGCATNTACCAATACCAGGGTGGAATGACCTATGAAGGAGAATTTCTGCAAGGCCTTCGNCATGGTTCAGGGAAACTCATGCTTTCCAACGGAATCGTGATCGAAGGAGAATTCGTTGAAAATCGTCTTCCATCCCCTCTCAGCCTGGAATATCCCAATGGTACCGTATACCTGGGGACGGTCGTCAATGGAGTCCCTGATGGCAATGGCGTTATTCGGAGACTCGATGGCACCAGCTATGAAGGTGGATTTAAAAACGGGGCCTTCCATGGTGAAGGGCATTATCTCTATCCTGATGAGGCCAGCTTTCAGGGGACTTATCTAGAAGGTATCCGTGAAGGAAAGGGGATTTTCAACTGGCCTGATGGGCGTAGCCTAGAAGGGAACTACCGTGAAGGACGGATAGAAGGTGAAATCCTGCTGACCTTTTCAGGAGGCAGCAGTTATCAGGGACGCCTCGAAAACGGNGTGCTGGCCGGAGAGGGCCGCCTCCGCCNTGTCAATGGAGAAGAATACACAGGCAGTTTTAAAGATGGTTNCTATCAGGGNAAGGGGCGCTACAGTTGGCCTGATGGACAACTTTATGAAGGAANTTACGAGCAGGGTGTTCGCCAAGGCAAAGGGACTTTGNCCTATGCCAATGGAGATCGATTCGATGGTTCCTTCAAGCAAGGTCTTCCATCCGGTCAGGGTGTTTTCACCTATGCTGATGGAAGCATCTTCGAAGGGGAATTTGAAAATGGACTGATGGAAGGGAAGGGGGATTTTACCCAGAAAGGAATACGTTTCAAAGTCGTGTATCACCAAGGCAAGATGCAGGAATCGGAACTTGCCGACAATGNACAAGGTTCCTGTAAATTCCCATTAAGTGAAACATCAGCACAGGTTTCGGTCATCTGCAGTTTTGCAGATGGGTCTAGCTATCAGGGCAGTCTGGTGGATGATCTCTATGATGGAAATGGTACCTTCCTTTTTTCTGATGGAACAAAGTACGTTGGGAATTTCAAGTCAGGGGAATTTCACGGTGAGGGAAGCCTGACTTACACCGATGGAACNAGTTTTTCAGGAAGCTTCGATTCAGGCCAGCCAAGTGGAGAGGGGACCCTGACCAACACGAAGGGGATGAGCTATGCGGGTTCTTTCCAGAATGGCAAATTTAATGGAGAAGGCCGTCTCGCCNTGGCTGACGGAAGCGGTTACAAAGNTGACTTCCAGGAGGGCTTCTATCATGGTCAAGGGCTTCTCAAAATGGCGGATGGGACGGAATTCGAAGGAAGTTTTATTCGTGGTTTTGCAGAAGGAAATGTTGAAATCCNGTTTCCCAGTGGCTCTCTTTACTCCGGNCAGTTGACCGCCCGACTCGTCTGTGACATGAACCAGATGAACTGTTCCAAAAACAGTGTTTACCAGGGGCAGGGCATATTCANCANTTCCGGGGGGGATCGTTACGAAGGACAATTCCAGGATGGAAAACGACAGGGTTCTGGAGTGCTGGTAACGTCATCCGGGATCCGTCTCGAGGGTGAGTGGCAAGANGATCGACGTTGGAATCTGGNTGTTTATGATCCTGACGGCAGTCAGCGTGGACGATATGAAAACGGAGTTTGGAACTCCCCCTGAATAACTGAAATTTCCAAGTTTCCCTCCTTGTTGGAGGTTGAAGGTTGATTCAGCCTCTTCATCAGTTCAAAAAACTCCTTTCAAATTCAATAGAAATGCTTGAACTTGTTAGGCAAGCATTTATGATAGATTTTGTTCTGATTAGAAATCTTAATAATTCATCACGGAGCAGGCTGAATTTCAGCAGCTAGGCCTTCTCCGACTAACAAGACCCCGTGCGGGCTGAGAATGAGATCACTTTCAGGCATGCCCCATTACACTCCNCAATGTTTCTCTGCTGAAAACANTTCATTTTTTTTTCACCCTAAACAAATTCGGCTATCAACGATTTGTTCCAGATCTGGGGCAAAGAGAACCCGTTGTGCCTGAAAGACTTGCATGAAAGAGTATGACGCCTCGAATATCCGTAATTTTGCCCTGGTGGGTCATGGATCTGCTGGAAAAACCATCCTTGCAGAATCGATGCTCGCCTGCAGCGGAGCAATCAACAGAATCGGAAGCGTCGAACAGGGCAGCACGGTTTCGGATTATCATGAAGACGAACAACAGAGGCAGATTTCGATCCACACGACCTCAATGTATGCCGAATGGCAGTCATGCAAGCTGAACATTCTTGATTCCCCCGGTTATGCCGATTTTGTCGGTGAAGCACTCTCGGCTTTAAGGGTTTCCGATTCGGTGATCCTCACGGTGCATGGAGCCCATGGTATCGAGCTTGGCACGGAACAGATGTGGGAGAAGGTCCAGGATCTGGAAATGCCTGCGATGGCGGTGGTGAATGTGCTCGATGCAGAATACGTCAAGTTTGATGAGATTGTCGAGGAACTCACCGAGCGATTTGGAAAACGTTTTTTCCCATTGACGCTGCCGGTCAATCCTGGTCCAGGATTCAATCAAATGGTCGATGTGTTGGCACGCAAGCTTCACCGCTATGATGTAGAAGGAATCGGTAAATTTGAAAGCGAAGACCTTCCAGGGGACTGGCAGGACCGCGTGGAGGAATTGCATCAGCAGTTGATGGAAAACGTTGCGGAATCAGATGATGAACTGTTGGAGAAATTTTTCGAGGAGGGAGAACTGAGTGATGAAGAAATCCGCAATGGACTCAAGGGGGCACTGAGACAGCAAACCTTCATCCCGGTATTCGCGGTTGCCTCCGGGGTCAGTGTGGGGGTCCCGCAGTTGATGGATTTCCTTTCGGCCTATGCCCCTTCACCTTGTGATGGTGCGGTTGTAACGGCCACCCGCAGTGATGACCAAACACTTGAAATCGGGCTGGACGATGGTTCGCCTTTGCTCAGCATCTTCAAAACGGTGAGTGAACCGCATGTAGGCGAGCTTTCTTTCTTCCGCTTATACAGCGGCAAGGTAGAAACAGGGATGGACCTCCACAACACTTCACGCAACCATTCAGAAAGGGTGGGTCAGATTTTCCAGATGAACGGTAAGGACCGCAGTCAGGTCAAAGCGGTCCAGGCGGGTGACCTGGCGGCCTTCGTCAAACTCAAAGGCACCCATACCTGCGATACTCTGTCGGATCCGAAAACCAAACTGAAACTGCCGGGCATTGATTTTCCCGCACCCAATCTGAGCGGTGCCCTCAAGCTGAAATCAAAAGGGGAGGAAGAGAAAATGTCCATAGGCCTCTCTACCCTGCATGAGGAAGATCCGACCTTCATCTACCGTCCTGACCCAGAATTGCATCAAACCCTGATTTTCGGTCAAGGGGAGTTGCACCTTCAGATCATTACGGAGCGTCTCAAGAACCGTTTTCAGGTCGAGGTGGAACTGGTCCAGCCCAAAATTCCCTATCGTGAAACGATCCGACGTAAAGGCGATTCGAAATACCGCCATAAGAAGCAAACGGGTGGAGCAGGACAATTTGCGGAAGTTTGGATGCGCCTTGAACCTGGACCTCGAGACAGCGGTATCGACTTCAATGAATCCCTGGTGGGGCAGAATGTTGACCGTGTGTTTGTACCATCGGTGGATAAAGGTGTCCAGGCAGCATCAGGGGAAGGGGTGCTCGCAGGATACCGGGTGGTGGACGTCAAAATCGATTTTTACGATGGCAAGCAGCATCCTGTGGATTCCAAGGATGTGGCCTTCCAGATTGCTGGAAAGAATGCTTTCAAACAGGGGATTTTGGAATGTGACCCTTGTTTGCTCGAACCGATTTATGACCTGGAAATCAAGGTTCCGGAAGAACACATGGGCGATGTGATGGGCGATATTTCCGGGCGCCGTGGGAAAATCCAGGGAATGGACGCCAGTGGCCAGTACCAGATCATCAGGGCCCAGGTTCCTCAGCGGGAACTCTACAGCTACGCGACCATTCTCCGTTCCATCACAGGAGGCCGGGGTTGGCACCAGGAAAATTTCAGTCACTATGAGGAAATGCCCCGTGACCTGGAACAGAAGGTGATTAACGAAAGCAATACGACGGATTCTTAAGGGTGGAAACCAGTTGGTTTCCTCAACAAAGGCAGCGATATCCGGATGCGACCCAGTATTGTCTAATCTGAGAATTAAAATTTTCTTAAAACTTGCTGCCGGTATTCCGGCAGTCATCCCAAAAACACTTCATTGAAAGAGGCGGAATGACCGACGCAGAGACCAATCAGGAATTGTCTACCGAAGAGGTGACCGAACGTCTTAATGCTTTGTATGATGAGTTGAAATCCCTTAAACCCTACCTGCCTTATCAGCAGATTAAACGGGTTCTGGCAGAACTGAAATGGGTTAAATCAATGCGGGAGGATGGTGTGTATTCCGATCCTGATTCCGTTGAAGAATCGAATTGAAGCCCATAAGAACTTGCCAAATCCCTGAGATCGCATAAAATCCTGATTCCGGACTTTTTGACACCCCTCCCAAGTCCGGAATCCTAGTGGAGGAGTGGGTGAGTGGCTGAAACCAGCACATTGCTAATGTGCCGTATGCGAAAGTGTACCGAGGGTTCGAATCCCTCCTCCTCCGCCACCGTTACTTCCTAGAACATCCAAATAAATCTTTATTTCCTGTGTTATCCCTGATTATTTCAGGCTTCCATGGATTTTCATAGTCCAACAACCTCCAAGAGGATTTAATAAATTCCTGGCCATTAACCAGGGTATATTCTAGGGTATATTCATATGCTTGATTTCATATACCCTGTTTTAGGAGCCAAGGATGCCCACAAATAGACTTACTGAACTTGCTATAAGGAATGCCAAGTGCGGTGAAAAGAAGAGAAAACTCTCTGACGGAGGAAGCATGTATCTGGAATTACACCCGAACGGAGGGAAGTACTGGAGAATGGATTACCAGTTCCGGGGAAAGGGCAATACACATTCTATTGGAGTATGGCCTCAAATCAGTTTGGTTGAAGCACGGCATAAAAGAGATGAAGCAAAGATGCTTCTCAAGTCAGGTAAGGACCCTAACTTAGAGAAAAAGAAACTGAAATCAAATGCAGTCCAGGACCAGGGAAATACATTTAATACAATTACAGAAGAGTGGTTTCAAAGAATGAAGCATGAATGGTCCGAAGACTATTTTAGTGATAGTAAACGTGCTTTTGAGTTACACGTTCTCCCATTTTTGAAAGATATCCCCATATCAGAAATCGAACATGGTGAAATTAAGTCGGTGTTAAGAAGAATGGAGGAACAAAAAAAATTTGTTGCTGCAAAAAAAGTTATTCAGAAACTGGATAGGATTTTTAAATATGCAAATCTCAACAACTACTGTAAGCAGAATCCTGTTGCTCCACTCAAAGCAACTTTAATCTCCCCCAAAAAGAAAAATCAACCAGCGCTGGAAGATTCTGATTTACCTGAGTTTCTAAAAAAACTTGATGAAGCAGATCTTTATATTTCAACAAAATTGGGATTAAGACTTGTCTTGCTAACACTTGCTCGAACCAAAGAGATTAGATTATCAACCTGGGATGAGTTCGATCTAG